>JAOPZA010000132.1 GCA_025964325.1 Conexibacter sp. | reverse complement strand
GCCCCCCGACGCGGCTGCGCCGGGCGAGGCGGCGCCCGAGCGTCGCGGCGGCGACCAGGTCGGTCGCGACGGCGCCGGCCGGCGTTCGACGACGCCCTGACTACGACGTCGCGCTGCCCGCCGGCTCGCGTCCGCGCGGCGGCGGCGGCGCGTCGCCGGGGTCGACCGCGAGATCGTTCGCGAGCCGGCCGAGCAGCCGCGCCAACTCGCCGTGCTGCTCCGGGGACCAGCCGTCCAGCAGCTGCTCGAGCCGCTCGCGGCGCACCGCCACGAGCCGGTCGGCGATCGCCCGTCCCGCGGGCGTCGGGATCAACGGACCGTCCGCGACGGCCGCGCCGCCGTGCCCGTCGCCGGCGCGCTCGACGAGCCCGGCCGCGCTCAGCTCCGCGAACGGCTCCCGCAGCCGCGCCAGGTCGACGCCGCAGCGGCGTGCGAGCTCCTCGAGGGTGACGGGCGCCTGGTCGGCGAGCCGCAGCAGCAGCCAGGCGGCGCGCGGCGACAGCTCGACGCCGGCGCGCGCCGCGAGCCGCTCGTAGATCCGGCGGCGGCTGTCGCGCCGCGAGAGGACGCTCAGGGCCCGCGCGATCTCGTCGACGGAGCGCTCCGGCTTCGCGACCGCGAAGCTCTCGCCGAGTCCGTTCGTCTCGACCGTCCGGCGCAGCGGCACCTCCTGCAGCAGCCAGGTCAGCGCGAACGCGATCAGCGCGACCGGCACGGCGACGAGGAAGACCGTCTGCAGCGCATCGGCGTAGGCGTGCGCGTAGCGGTCGTGGATCGCCGGCGGCAGCTGGGCGAGCGTCGCCGGGTTCGCGTGGGCGGCGTTGCCGCCGGCGCCGCCGAGGCCGCCGGGCAGCCCCCGCGGGAACTGCCCGTGGAGCGTCGTCGTGAGCCGGTTGGAGAAGATCGCGCCGAAGATCGCGACCCCGAACGAGCCGCCGATCGAGCGGAAGAACGTCGCGCCCGAGGTCGCGACGCCGAGGTCCTCGTAGTCGACGGCGTTCTGCACCGCCAGCACGAGCACCTGCATCACCATGCCGAGGCCGAGGCCGAGCACGAGCATCGAGGCCGACCGCTGCAGCGTCGTCGTCCCGACGTGCATCCGCGAGAGCAGCACGAAGCCGACCGCCATCAGCGCCGTGCCCATGATCGGGAAGACCTTGTAGCGCCCCGTGCGGCTGATGATCTGTCCGCTGCCGATCGAGGTCAGCAGCAGGCCGGCCATCAACGGCAGCAGCTGCAGGCCCGAGCCGGTCGGGCTGGCGCCGTTGACGACCTGGAGGAACAGCGGCAGGAACGTGATCGCACCGAACATCCCGAACCCGACGATGAAGCCGATCGCGCTGGCGACCGCGAAGACGCGATTGCCGAACAGCCGCAGCGGCAGGATCGGCTCCTCCGCGCGGCGCTCCACGAGCACGAACAACGAGCTCAGCACGACCCCGGCGACCGCCAGCGCGATCGACCGCGGCGAGCCCCACGGCTGCGTCGAGCCGCCGAGGCTGAGGAACAGGATCAGGCAGCTGACGCCGGCGGTCATCAGCGCCGTGCCGAGGTAGTCGACCCTGTGTCTGACGTGCTCGGCGGCGGGCGGCATCACCGCCGAGATGACGACGAGCGCGACCGCGCCGATCGGCAGGTTGACGTAGAAGATCCAGCGCCACGAGAGGTTCTCGACGAAGAAGCCGCCGAGCAGCGGCCCGATCACGCTGGAGACGCCGAAGACGGCGCCGAAGAGCCCCTGGTAGCGACCGCGCTCGCGGGGCGGCACGATGTCGCCGACGATCGCCATCGCGCCGACGATCAGGCCGCCGCCGCCGAGCCCCTGCAGCGCGCGGAAGAGGATCAGCTCGAGCATCGACTGGCTCAGCCCGCAGAGCGCCGAGGCGACGAGGAAGATCCCGATCGCGGCCTGGAAGACGCGCTTGCGGCCGTAGAGGTCGCCGAGCTTGCCGTAGAGCGGCGTCGACGCCGTCGAGGCGAGCAGGTAGGCGGTCGTGACCCACGAGATGTGGTTCAGGCCGCCGAGGTCGCCGACGATCGTCGGCAGGGCCGTCGCGACGATCGTCTGGTCGAGCGAGGCGAGCAGCAGCGCCAGCATCAGCCCGGCGAAGATCGCGCGGCGGCGGCTCGGCGAGATCGACATCGCCGGAGGCACTGCGGTCGTGGTGCTCATCGCTCCTGCCTGCTCGCGATCGGGTGGCAGGGGTACTACCCGCCAGCAGACGGGGCAGACTCCTCGGGTTATGACTCCTCGCGGAATCGGCGGCCGGCGGGCGCTCGCCGGGCTCCTCGTCGTCGTGGTGGCGGGCGCCGCGGTCGCCGCGTTCGTCGCCGGCAGCTCGGCGGGACGGCCGCGGACGAGCCGGGTTCGCGTCGCGCAGGCGACCGAGGCGCGCGGCCCGCTCGGCCCGCGCCGCTGGCAGCGCTCGGTCGCCTCGACCTTCACCGACTACGGCGACGCGCTCGCCTGCGGCGGTGTGCTCGCCCCGGAGCAGCTCGGGATCGCGTCGCGGACCGAGCCGTGCGGCGCGCTCGTGACGCTCGCCTACCGTGGCCGCGTCGTGCGGGTGCCGGTGATCGACCGCGGCCCGTACGTCGAGGGCCGCGAGTGGGACCTCACCGGCGCGACGGCCCGCGCGCTGCGCTTCCCCGGGCTCGACGAGATCGCGTGGGCGCGGTGACGCCGACGCGCCTGACTTCGAGCGCGGTCGAACATCTACGCTGCATCGATCAGCCCCTCCCGAAAGGAACCGTCCGCATGAAACAGCGCAAGCTCGGCAGCCAGGGCCTCGTCGTCTCCGCCGAAGGACTCGGCTGCATGGGGATGTCCGAGTTCTACGGCACCCCGGACGAGGCGGAGGCGATCGCGACGATCCACCGCGCGCTCGAGCTCGGGGTGACGTTCCTCGACACCTCCGACATCTACGGGCCGCACACGAACGAGCGGCTCGTCGGCCGCGCGATCGCCGACCGTCGCGACGGCGTCCAGCTCGCGACCAAGTTCGGCATCGTGCGCGATCCCGACAATCCCCGCGCCCGCGGCGTCAACGGTCGCCCCGAGTACGTGAGGTCCGCGGTCGAAGGATCGCTGCAGCGCCTCGGCGTCGACCACATCGACCTCTACTACCAGCACCGCGTCGACCCGGACACGCCGATCGAGGAGACCGTCGGCGCGATGGCGGAGCTGGTGCAGGCGGGGACGGTGCGCTACATCGGCCTGTCCGAGGCGGCGCCCGAGACGATCCGTCGCGCCCACGCCGTCCACCCGATCACCGCGGTGCAGACCGAGTACTCGCTCTGGTCGCGCGATCCCGAGGAGGAGATCCTGCCGACACTGCGCGAGCTCGGCATCGGCTTCGTCGCCTACTCGCCGCTCGGCCGCGGCTTCCTGACCGGCCAGATCCGCACGCCCGACGACCTCGAGGAGGGCGACTTCCGCCGCCACAACCCGCGGTTCCAGGGCGAGAACTTCCAGCGCAACCTCGACCTCGTCGCGCGCGTCGAGGAGATCGCGCGGGAGAAGGGCGTCACCGCCGGTCAGCTCGCGCTCGCATGGGTGCTGGCGCAGGGCGAGGACATCGTGCCGATCCCCGGCACGAAGCGCCGCAGATACCTCGAGGAGAACGTCGCCGCGGTGGAGATCGTGCTGAGCGACGACGACCTCGCGCGCCTCGACGCCGCCGCGCCCCGCGGCGCCGCCGCCGGCGACCGCTATCCCGACATGTCGGGCGTCGATCGGTAGGGCGACGGAAAGGGCGGGAGCGCGTCACGCGCTCCCGCCCCGTACCTGCCGCACACGCGATGTCGATTCACACTAGTAGCGTTGTAGATGCGTCAACTGACCGGTCTGCGTGGTTAGCGGTGTGACGATCGCTATGCCTCTCGTTGTCGGCGGCAGCGGTACCGGCGAGCACGAACAGCGTGAGCGCCGCCGCGAATGCCGCGGCGAGCGTGCGCGTCCTTCTCATGGTTCCTTCTCCCTGGCACCGACCGGCCTGGCGGCGGTCGTCGGCGCCGTCGATTTGGACAGCCGTCGACGGCGCGCTCCTGCGCGCGACGCACCCCCTCGGTTGGCCCCCGGACACGATGCGTGACTTCGGGGGAGGAGGCGGCGGCGCCAGGCTGGTGCGGCTAGAAGGCGATCACGCTGCGGATGCCGTCCTGCGCGTGCATGAGGGCGAAGCCGGTGTTGACCTCGTCCAGCGAGATGCGGTGGGAGATGAAGGGATCGACGTCGAGCTCGCCGGCCATCCAGCGATCGATCAGGAGCGGCACGTCCTCGCGACCCTTGAGGCCGCCGAACGACGAGCCGGCGATCCGCCGTCCCTGGATCAGGAAGCGCGGGATCACCTCGAGGTACTCGCCCTTGCCGGCGACGCCGGCCACCGTGCAGAGGCCCCAGCCCATGCGCGCGGCCTCGACCGCCTGGCGCATCACCTGCACGTTGCCGGTCGCCTCGAACGTGTAGTCGGCGCCGAAGCCGCCGGTCATGTCGAGGATCTGCTGCACGGCGTCCGGACCGCCGACGAGCGTGTCGGTCGCGCCCTGGCCCTCGGCCAGCGCGAGCCGCTCCGGCGACAGGTCGACGCAGACGATCCGCTCGGCGCCGGCGAGCCGGCTGCCGGCGACGGCGCCGAGGCCGACCATCCCGGCGCCGAAGACGACCGCCGTCGTGCCGGGCTCGACCTTGGCGGTTCTGAGCGCGGCGCCGAGGCCGGTCGAGAGCCCGCAGGCGAACAGCGCGGCGCCCTCGAGCGGCGCCTCCGGGTCGATCTTCGCGAGCGCGATCTGCGGCATCACCGTGTACTCGGCGAACGTCGAGGTGCCCATGAAGTGGCGCAGCGGCTCGGCGCCGCGCCGCAGCCGCGTCGTGCCGTCCGGCAGGTAGCCCTTGTTCTGCTGCTCGCGGATCGCCATGCAGAGGTTGGTCTTGGGGCTGCGGCAGTGGACGCATTCGCCGCACTGCGGCGAGAAGAGCGTGACGACGTGGTCGCCGGGCGCCACCAGCGTGACGTCGGCGCCGACGCGCTCGACGACGCCGGCGCCCTCGTGCCCGAGCACGGCCGGCGCGTAGCCCGACGGGTCGGCGCCGCTGGCGGTGTAGAGGTCGGTGTGGCAGACGCCGCAGTTGACGAGTCGCACCAGCACCTCCCCCGGCCCCGGCTCCGCCAGCTCGACCTCCTGCACGACGAGCGGCTTCCCGAACTCCTCGAGCACTGCTGCGCGGATCCTCATGCCGCGGATGCTAGCCGCCCCCCGCTGGAGCGGCGCGGCGCGAGATCGGCGCCAGCCGATTCCGCCGCCAGCCGATTTCACGCCGTCCCGATCGCGATCCCCACGAGCACGACGACGAAGCCGCCGAGCGTCACCTGGATCAGCGACTGGCGCAGCGAGACGGCGAGGAAGCGCTTGCGCAGCCACGCGATCCCGAACAGCTCGCAGGCGACGACGACGATCGCGACGGCGAGCGCCTCGTGGACGGAGGCGATCAGGAACGGCAGCGCGTGGAAGGTCCCGCCGAAGGTGGTCGCGAGGCCGGTGATGAGGCCGCGCTGCGCGGCCGAGCCGCGGCCGGTGACGGCGCCGTCGTCGGAGAGCCCCTCGGAGAGGCCCATCGAGATCCCGGCGCCGAGCGCCGTCGCGAGGCCGACCAGCAGGGCGGCGTGCGAGCCGGCCAGCAGCGCGGCGGCGAAGATCGGCGCGAGCGTCGAGACGGTGCCGTCGATCAACCCGACGAGGGCGGGCTGCACGACGCGCAGGACGAACGCGTCCTCGTCGTGGCGGCGGAGATGGCGGATGGCTTCCATGGTTGCGGAAACTATAACAAGTGAGTTAGAATAAGGGTCGCCTAACGTCTTCGCTACGATTTCAGCGCCATGAGCACCGACACCGACACGATCGACAGCGACCTGATCGAGCGCCTGCGCGCTCGCGGCCAGCGGGTCACATCCCAGCGTCTGGTGATCAACCGGATGTTGCAAGCGCGTGACGCGCACGTGACCGCGGAGGAGGTCCTCACCGCCGTCAGCCAGACGCTGCCCGGCACCTCGCTGCCGACCGTCTACGCGACGCTCGAGCTGTTCGAGCGGCTCGGCCTCGTGCGGCGCGTCTCGGCTGGTGGCGGCGCCCTGCTGTTCGACTCGCGTACGGTCGAGCACCACCACCTCGTCTGCCGCAGCTGCGGCGCCGTCCAGGATCTGGACGTGAGCGTCGACCTCGCGCCGGCGCTCGACGGCGCCCGCGCGGCGGGCTTCGCGCCGGATCGCGCGGCCCTCGTGGTCGAGGGCCTCTGCGACCGCTGCCGCGCCGACTAAGAGTTCGGGTGCCCTAATATGGGCGCCCTCATGCGGTTCGGCAAGGAAGGCCAACACGGACTCACGCGGCGCCAGCTGCTCGGCGCCGGCATCAGCGGCGGCGCCGGATTCGCGCTCGGCGCGGGCGGCGGCTACGCGCTCGGGCAGGACGGGGCGACGAGCGGGGCCGCGCCGGACCGCGCCGTCGTCCCCTTCCACGGCGTGCACCAGGCGGGGATCGCGACGCCGGCGCAGGAGCGCCTGCACTTCGCCGCCTTCGACCTGACGACGCACAGCCGCGCCGACGTGCGCGACCTGCTGCGCGCCTGGTCGCTCGCCGCGGAGCGGATGTGCCGGGGCCTGCCGGCCGGCGCCGAGAACGAGAACCCGCTCGCGCCGCCCGACGACACCGGCGAGGCCTTCGACCTGACCGCGGCGCATCTGACGATCACGATCGGCCTCGGCCCGTCGTTGTTCTCGTACGCGGGCGAGGATCGCTTCCAGCTCGCGGCCAAGCAGCCGGAGCCGCTCGCGCCGCTGCCGCCGCTGCCGGGCGACGAGCTCGATCCCGACCGCTCCGGCGGCGACCTCTGCGTGCAGGCGTGCGCGAACGATCCGCAGGTCGCCTTCCACGCCGTGCGCAACCTCACCCGCATCGCGCGCGGCGTCGCGGTGATGCGCTGGTCGCAGCTTGGCTTCGGGCGCACCTCGACCACGAGCCGCTCGCAGGCGACGCCGCGCAACCTGATGGGCTTCAAGGACGGGACCAACAACATCCTGGCCGAGGATCCGCAGGCGCTGCGCGAGCACGTCTGGGTCGGCGCGAGCGACGGCCCGCCCTGGATGACGGGCGGCACCTACGTCGTCACCCGTCGGATCCGGATGCTGATCGAGGCATGGGACCGCGATCCGCTCGCCGACCAGGAACGCGTGATCGGCCGCCGCAAGACGAGTGGCGCGCCGCTGACCGGGACGCAGGAGCACGACCCCGTCGACCTCGCCGCCAAGCGCGCCGACGGCCAGCCGATCGTCGCCGCGGACGCCCACGTCCGGCTCGCCGCGCCGAGCGCTCACGGCGGCGCTCGGCTGCTGCGGCGCGGCTACTCGTTCACCGACGGGATGGACCGCGACCTCGGGCAGCTCGACGCCGGCCTCTTCTTCGTCGCCTTCCAGCGCGACCCGCGCACGCACTTCGTTCCGATCCAGCGCAGGCTCGGGCACGACGACGCGCTGAACGAGTACGTCAAGCACACCGGAAGCGCCGTCTTCGCGATCCCGCCGGGGACGCGCAGAGGCGGCTGGGTCGGCGAGACGCTGTTCAGCTGACGCTGAGGCGAGCACGCGACGCCCGCGCCGGCCGCCGTTGGCGCGCGCCGGTGTCCGCGCGCTGACCGCAGGGCGCGTCGCAGCCCTCAAGTCCGTGTTCGTGCCGTCGATGCCTGACCGGAATGACCTGCTCGCCGTTCCGTGCCGTAGCCTGCCCCCAGCCGTGCCGCGGCCGTCCCGCCGCGCACGGTCGATCTCGTTCGTGACCGCCACGCGCCCCCTCACGCTCCTGACCGTGCTGCTCGCGACGATCGCGAGCGCGTTCGCCGCCGTCGGCGGCCGCGCTGCCGCCGACGCCAAGCCGATGGCGAAGGCGGCGTGGCTGAGCGGGGTCGAGGTGACCGAGTACTTCCCCGCGCCGGAGTCGTGGTTCGTCGGCAAGAAGGTCGCCGCCCGCGGGATCGCGGGCAAGCACCGGATCGACTGGCTCTACTCTGCGACCGGCCTCTCGATGGAGGGCGACGGGATCGGACTCGACGGCCAGCAGTACCACATCGACGCGCTCGGAGACGGCGGCTGGGTCAGCTCGACCGCGCACCCGAGCGTGCCCGGCCACAAGGGCTGGACCGGCGGCAGCCCGGTCTGGCGCGCCGGCGCCTACTACCTGACGAAGTCGCGCCAGCTGACCTTCCCGCTCGACGGCGGCGGCTGGTCCAACGGCACCGGCACGAAGTACGTGCCGCTGCCGGGCGTGTCGTTCGCGAGCGGTCCGTCGCGGCCGCTGAGCTACTACCAGAGCATCGCCGTCGATCCGAGCCTGATCCCGCTCGGCAGCCGCGTCTACGTCGACGCCTACCGGGGAACCGCGGGCGGCGGCTGGTTCACGGCCGCCGACACCGGCGGCGCGATCATCGGCCGCCACATCGACGTCTACCGTTCGCCGCCGGCGACTCCGGACGACGGCGGCCAGTACCTCACCTCGCAGCGGATCTATGTCGTGCCGCCCGGCAGGACGGTCGGCAAGGGCGGCCCGTCGGCGAGCAGCGCGACGCCACAACCCGGTGCCGCGTCGCCGACGGCGCCCGCGCCGCCGACCCATCGCTCGGGCGGCGCCGCCGCGCCGTAGGGCAGCCGTCGCCGCCCGTCCCCCGGCCACTACACTGTGGCCGCGATGGCGAAGCAGCGACAGCAGCAGATGCGGGTCGAGCAGCGCGGCGGGATGGCCGCGATGCAGCGGCTCGAGACGCGCTCCGACGAGGAGCTCGAGGCCGAGACGAGATACAAGTCCGCGGCCCTCGCGATCCTCGGCGCCCGTGCTGCCGAGCGCTATGACGCGAAGGCGACGCGCGCCTACTACCAGCGTGCGATCGCCGCGGCCCGTCCGCAGGAGCGGCTGCAGCTGAGACGCATGGCCGACGCCTCGATCGCGCTCGCCGAGCGGCGCGCCGGCGATCTCCGCGACGCCGTCACGAGACTCGGCCAGGCGCCGCCCAGCAACAGACAGCTGCTGATGCTTCGCCTGATGGGTTTGCTCGCCCCTCCCCCCGGCGCGAGCTTGCTGCTGCGCGTGCGCGGCTTCGCGATCGTGATCGCCGTCGTGATCCTGCTGCTCGCGATCGGGCTCGGCATCGCCGAGCTGGTCGCGCTGCCGTTCGGCGGCGTCGGGCTCGGCGGCGGCCTGCTGCTCGGCCTCGCGGTCGTCGTCGTGGTGCTCGGCGTGCTGGCGCTGTGGGGCCGCCGAAGACAGGCACGCGCGAGAGCCAGAGCCAGAGCCGCGGCCTAGTAGCAGCGCACGTTCCGCCGCGGGTTTCGCGCCCTGCGCGAATGCCCGCAACGGAACAAGCGCAGCGCGCAGTTCCGCAGTTCCGCAGCTAATCTGAGACGACCATGTGCGGTCGCTTCACCCTTGCGACGGCGACGGCCAGCGAGCTGCGCCAGCGCTTCCCGATCAGCGAGTCGGTCGAGCTCGAGCGGCGCTTCAACGTCGCTCCCGGCGACGACGTGATCGCGATCCGCGCGCGCGACGGCGTCGCGGCGGCCTCGAAGCTGCGCTGGGGCTTCACGCCGCCGTGGGCGAAGGATCCTTCGGTCGGCTTCAAGATGATCAACGCGCGCGCCGAGACGGTCGCCGAGAAGCCGGCCTTCCGCGACGCGTTCAAGCGCCATCGCTGCCTGATCGTCGCCGACGGCTTCTACGAGTGGCGGCGCGACGGTGTCAGACAGCCGTTCCACATCACGCGCGCCGACGGTGCGCCGTTCGCCTTCGCCGGCCTCTGGACCGGCTGGAAGGACCCCGACAGCGAGGATTGGCTGCGCAGTTGCACGATCGTGACGACGCAGGCGAACGACGCGATCGCGGGGATCCACCCGCGGATGCCCGTGATGCTTGCGCCGGAGGTCGAGGGGACGTGGCTCGACCCCGACGCCTCGCCCGAGCACCTGCGCGCGCTGCTGGCGCCGCTCGCGCCGGCGCAGACGCGCGCGCGGGCCGTCTCGAAGGCCGTCAACGACGCACGCTACGACGGACCCGAGTGCCTCGCCGACGCGCCGCCCGAGCCGCTCGCAGCCGCTGCGGCCGCGGACCGGCCGCCGTCGCAGGACCCGCTCTTCTGAGACCTAGCTGGTCTCGGCGACGGTGACGCGCTGGATCACGACCGGGTCGACCGGCGCGGCGCCCTGCGGGTCGTTGGTCTGCAGCGGCAGTGCGCCGATGCGGTCGACCACGCCGAGCCCCTTCGTCACCTTGCCGAGCAGCGCGTACTGCGGCGGCAGTTGGGCGTCCTGCCCGATGACGACGTAGAACTGGCTGCCGGAGGCGCCGTCCGGCTCGGTCGCCGTCTTCGCCATCGCGACGACGCCGTGCGTGTACTGGACGTTCTTCGGCGGCGCCTCGACGACGGTGTAGCCGGGGCCTCCCGTGCCCGTGCCGAGCGGATCGCCGCCCTGGATCACGAAGCCGGGCGCGATCCGGTGGAACGTCAGGCCATCGTAGAAGCCCTTGCGCGTGAGGTACACGAACGAGGCCGACGTCCTCGGCGCCTGCTTGACGTCGAGCGCGATCGTGAAGGAGCCGCAGTTCGTCTCGACCGTGGCGCTCCAGCGCTTGGCGGGATCGAGCACGAGCTTCGGCTTGGCGAGCTTCTGCGAGCCCTTCGGGCTCGGCGCGACGACCTTGCGGCACGCGCTCTTGGAGGCGGCGGTCGTGGTCGTCGCACGCGTCGCCGTGTCGCTCCTCGAGCCGCCGCAGGCGGCGAGCACGAGGGCGAGGACGGACAGCAGCAGGACGGACGGGACGAGGCGACGCACGGGGCCGAAGCATAATGGGATGACGCGATGCGCCGGCACACGCACCACAAGCACTCCTCGCGCAAGGGCTACCGCCGTCTGCTCGACGGCCTGGCGGCGCACGAGGCCGTCCACAGCGTCGCGACCGGGCGCGTCACCCCGCGGATGGGCGCGGGCCGGCCGGTCGCCGCGATCTCGAAGGTCCGGACGGTCACGAGCGGCCTCTCGATCACGATCAACACCGACGGCGCGATGGTCGACGCCTACGTCGTCACCGACCGCCCCGCCGACGTCGCCGCGTTCCTACGCGACCGTGGATGGTCGCGCTGAGCGCGTACGCCGGGCAGCCCTCCGGGCGGTCCGCCGGCAGTGAGAACCTGTTCTAAGGTGTCGCCCTCGATGCCCCGCGACGTCGCCCTGATCGTCAACCCCTCCGCCGGCGGCGGCCGCGCCGGCCGCGCGCTGCCGCGGATCGAGTCCGCGCTGCGCGCCCACGGCCTGCGCTTCCACGTCGAGCGGACGCGGGGCCTCGAGCACGCGCGCGAGCTGGCCCGCGCCGCCTCCGCCGCCGGCGAGGTCGCGGCGGCCTGCGGTGGCGACGGGATCGTCGGCGCCGTCGCCGGCGCGCTCCACGACTGCGGCGGCGACGGCCTCCTGGCGATCGTCCCGGGCGGCCGCGGCAACGACTTCGCGCGCACGCTCGCGATCCCCCGGGACGCCGACGGCGCCTGCGGGGTGATCGCCGGCGGCCGCGAGCGTGCGATCGACCTCGGCGAGGTCGGCGGCAGATGCTTCGTCGGGATCGCCAGCTGCGGCTTCGACTCCGACGCCAACCGGATCGCGAACGCGACCCGCATGCCCGGCAACGCCGCCTATCTCTGGGGCGCCGTGCGCGCGCTCGCGAGCTGGACGCCGGCGCGCTTCGAGCTGGAGCTCGACGGCGTGCGGCGCGAGCACGTCGGCTACAACGTCGCGGCCGCCAACGGACAGGCCTACGGCGGCGGGATGATCCTCGCCCCCGACGCCGCGCTCGACGACGGGCTGCTCGACGTCGTGACGATCGCCCAGGTCGGCAAGCTGCGCTTCCTCGGCAACATGCGGGTCTTCAAGGGCACGCACGTGCGCAACGCGGAGGTCGCCGTGCGCCGCGGGCACGAGCTGCGGATCGCCGCCGACCGCCCCTTCACGCTCTACGCCGACGGCGACCCGATCGCGGAGCTGCCGGCGACGGTCCGCACGCTGCCGGCCGCCATCCGCGTCCTGGTGCCGTAGATGACGGGACTCGGTCCGAAGATCGCGGCCGCCCGGGCCGTCGGCACCGTCGCCCGCGTCGCCGGGCGCGGCGGCGGCACGAGCCTGCCCGGCAAGGTGCTGATGCGGCTCGAGCCACACGCGATCCGCGACCTCGCGCGGCGGCTGCCGCAGGGATCGATCGCGATCTCGGCGACGAACGGCAAGACGACGAGCGCGGCGATGGTCGCCGCGGTGCTGGAGCGGCGCGGCACGCGACTGGTCCACAACCGCGCCGGCGCGAACATGGCCGGCGGGATCGCCTCGACGCTGCTGGGCGCCGCGCGGGGCAGCGGGATCGCCGGCGAGCTCGGGCTGTTCGAGATCGACGAGTTCTGGCTCGGCCAGCTGACCGACGAGCTGGAGCCGCAGGCGCTGCTGCTCGGCAACCTCTTCCGCGACCAGCTCGACCGCTACGGCGAGCTGGAGACGATCGCCGACCGCTGGGCCGAGATCGTCGCCGCGCGCGGCGAGCGCACGCAGCTGGTGCTGAACGCCGACGACCCGCTGATCGCCGACCTCGGCCGCACGCAGCCGCGCGTGACGTACTTCGGCGTCGAGGACGACACGATGGCGATGCCGGAGATGCAGCACGCCTCCGACTCGAAGCACTGTCGCCGCTGCGGTCACGCGTATGCCTACGACGCCGTCTACATGGGCCACCTCGGTCGCTACCGGTGCCCCAACTGCGGCCAGCGGCGGCCACAGCCCGACGTCGTCGCCGAGCACGTCGAGCTGCTCGGCACGCGCGGCGCGCGCTTCCAGCTGCGCGTCACCGGCGGCCCCCAGGCCGGGACGGCGACCGTCGAGCTGCCGCTGCCGGGGCTCTACAACGTCTACAACGCGCTCGGCGCCGCCGCCCTCTGCCTCGCGCTCGGCGTCCCGCTGGCCGAGGTCGTCGCCGGACTCGAGCACGTCGCGGCCGCCTTCGGCCGGGCGGAGACGATCGACCTCGGCGACCGCTCGCTCTCGATCCTGCTGATCAAGAACCCGGCCGGCGCGAACGAGGTGCTGCGCACGGTCGCGCTCGAGTCGGGCGAGATCGACCTGCTGGCGGTGCTGAACGACAACATCGCCGACGGGCGCGACGTCTCCTGGGTCTGGGACGCCGACTTCGAGATCCTCGCCGGGCGCGTCCGGCGCGTCACCTGCGCCGGCACGCGCGCCGCCGAGCTGGCGCTGCGGCTCAAGTACGCGGGCGTCGACGCCGCCCGCATCGCGGTCGTGCCGGACCTGCGCGCCGCGCTCGACGTCGCCCGTGACGACGGCGACGGCACGCTCTACGCGATGCCGACCTACACCGCCCTGCTGGCGCTGCGCGACCTGCTCAGCAGCCGCGGGCTGGCACCGGAGTACTGGCGATGACGCGGAACGCCCGGGCGGCGCCTCGCGTTCCGGGGGCGGTCCGATGAGCGCCGAGGGCAAGGACGCGGCCGCGATGGCCGTGCTCTGGCACGACCTCGAATGCGGCCGCTACGGCGCCGACCTGGCCCTCTGGCAGGCGCTGGCGACGGACGCCGGCAGCCCCGTGCTGGACGTCGGGGCCGGCACCGGCCGCGTCGCGCTCGCCCTCGCCCGCGCCGGCCACGAGGTCGTCGCCCTCGACCTCGAGGCCGACCTGCTGGCCGCGCTGCGAGACCGCGCGAGCGCCGCCGGGCTGGCGCTCGAGACGGTCCAGGGCGACGCCCGCAGCTTCGAGCTGGGGCGGCGCTTCGGGCTGATCCTCGCGCCGATGCAGACGGTCCAGCTGCTCGGCGGCGCCGACGGCCGCGGCGCCTTCCTGCGGCAGGCTGCGCACCACCTGCGGCCCGGCGCCCTGTTCGCCTGCGCGCTCGCCGACGCGCTCGAGGGCTTCGACGCCGAGCACACGCAGCCGCCGCTGCCGGACATCGTGGAAGAGGACGGCTGGGTCTACGCGAGCCAGCCGGTCGCGGTGCGGATCGAGGCCGACGGCGCCGTGATCGAGCGGATCCGCCAGGCCGTCGCGCCCGACGGACGCCGCAGCGCCGAGGGCGATGCGATCCGGCTCGACCGGCTCGACGCCACGATGCTCGAGCGCGAGGGCGCCGCCGCCGGGCTGACGCCGGCCGGTCGCCGGCGAATCGAGCCGACCGAGGAGCACGTCGGCAGCGAGGTGGTGCTGTTCCATGGCTGAGACGCTGCGCGTCTGCGCGCTCTACCCCGACCTGATGAACATCTACGCCGATCGCGGCAACCTGCTGCTGCTGCAGCGGCGCTGCGCGTGGCGCGGGATCGGCTTCGAGCTGACGGCGAGCGGCCTTGGCGAGCCGCTCGACGGCGACGGTGCCGACCTCTTCTACATCGGCGGCGGCCAGGACCGCGACCAGCGGCTGTGCGCGTTCGACCTCGCCGAGGTCAAGCGCGAGGGCCTGCACGCGGCTGCCGAGCGCGGGGCCGCGGTGCTTGCCGTCTGCGGCGGCTACCAACTGCTGGGCCGCTCCTACGAGCTCGGCGACGAGACGCTGCCGGGCGTCGGCCTCGTCGACCTCCACACGGTCCGCAGCGACGCGCCCCGGCTGATCGGCAACATCGCGATCGAGGTCAACCTGGGCGAGCGCGCGGGCGGCGTGCGGGTGCTGGCCGGCTTCGAGAACCACGGCGGCCGCACGCACCTCGGCCCGGCCGCGCAGCCGCTCGGACGCGTGCTGAAGGGGCACGGCAACAACGGCGAGGACGGCTTCGAGGGGATCCGCCAGCGCAACGTGATCGGGACCTACATGCACGGCCCGCTGCTGCCGAAGAACGCCTGGCTGGCCGACTGGCTGATCGCGACAGCGCTCGGCCGCGACGCGCCGTTGCCGCCGCTCGACGACGCCTTCGAGGCGGCCGCGCACGTCGAGGCGCGGCGCGCCGCGGGCGCCTGAGGCCGGCTCCTCGTGTCCCGATTCGTACGTTCGGGCGCAGTGTGCGGGATGCACGAGTGTGCCTGGCGTTCGCCGGCGCCCTGCCTCGTACTCGACGTACTCGGCCGGGCGCCAACTGCATGCGGAGGCCCGGAAACCGTCAGCGAACTTCGGAATCGGGACACTAGCTAGCGCCGCAGCGTCAGCGTCACGCGCTTCGTCGTGCGGTTGCCGGCGCGGTCGCGCGCGACGACGCTGATCGTCAGCGCGATCCTCGCGGCGCGCGCGAGCCGTCGCGCCGTCGCGCGCGAGAGCGTCAGCGCGAGCGTCGTCGGGCGCCCGGCCCGCAACGTCGTCGTGCGTGCGGTCGCGATCGTGATCGTCCGCCCGCGTCCGGCGATCCGCAGCGAGCGCGCGACGGCGCGCGGGACCGTCCCGCTGACGGTCACGGTGCAGCGCTCGTCGCAGCGCAGCCGCAGCGCCAGGCCGGCGCGGCGACGCAGCGTCGCGAGCCCGTGGCGGGGCCCGACGAGCGCCTGCAGTAGCGTCACGCGGGGCGGGGTCGCATCCGCGGGCGACGGCGTCGGCGTCGGCGGACTCGGGACCGGCAGTGGCGGCGCGGCCGGTCCCGGAGCGGGCGGCGCGACGGGACCGGGGTCGGTCTGCGGTGGCGCCGTCGCCGTGCCGTAGACGGCGATCTCGCTGAGGTCGAGGAAGGCCGACCCGGAGCGCGACGGATCGCTCGTCGGCCCCTGCGGGCTGAGCATCGTCAGGCGGACCCAGCGCACGCCGGAGGCGGCGGGACTGGCCGGCGCGATCGCGTTCATGCGGTGGTTGTCGGCCGCGCCGAAGCTGCCGCTCGCGGCGGGCGACCAGGCGACGCCGTCGGTCGAGGTCTCGAGCGTGTAGGCGGCGAGCGACGCGCTGTCGTCGTCGCCGCAGGTCGCGCCGGGGTCGAGCGCGAAGCTGGCGACGTCGACGGCGTTGCTCAGTCTCAGCACCAGCGTTCGCGGGCCGGCCTGCGCGTCCGGCAACCAAGGCCTCGGAGAGCTGGCGATCGCCGGCCCGTAGCTGCCCCAGCCCTGCTGCGGCGTGCCGTCGATCGCGCCCGCCGGACCGCAACCGAGCGCCGTCAGGTCCGGCCCGCTGAACGACGCCACCTGCGCGCCGCCGGAGCCGAGCGCCCAATTGCGCCGCAGCGCGACGTCGTGCGTGCCCGCGCCGGCCGCCAGCGCGAGGCGCGCGACGACATCGCGGTCGTAGCCGTCGCGCTTCACGAGCAGCGGCGGATGCGTGCCGCCGGAGAGTCCGGTCAGCGTGTAGCGGCCGTCGGCGTCGGTCAGCGCCGCGCCGTCCTCGTGGCCGCCGGCGTAGACGATCGCGCCCGCCACCGGCGCGCCGGTCGCCGCGTCGGTTACGGTCCCGCTGAGCGTCGCGTTCGCGGCGCCGCTCGGCGGCAGGTCGTCGTTCGCGAGCGGCCCCGGGTCGGTCGCGTCGGTCGTCGAGGCGTAGTAGCCCATGCCGCGGGCGGCGAACAGCTGCCACAGCGCCGTCCGGTGGATCCCGGCGTAGCGCGCCTGGTCCGCCAGCAGGATCGCATCGCGCTCGTCGAGGAAGGAGGGATTCTCGGGCGAGAGCCGCATCGCCTCGGTCACGATCGTCTCGGCCACGTCCGATCTCAGCGCCGTGCGGAGGTCCCACAGCGTCTGGCCCCAGATCTCGCCGTCGGCGTGGACTTCGGGGCCGCCGGCGATGACCGTGCCGTAGTCGGCGTAGGTGTAGCCGCCGTACGGGCAGCCGCCTCTGTGCGGCGTGCCGACCGGGCAGTCGATCGCCTCCGTCCGCAGGCCGCTGCCGCCGCCCGAGAGGTAGCTGGCGAGCATCACGTCGCCGGCGGTCGCGGGGTCCTCGGGCAGTCTTCTGTCCGCCACGAGGAAGTCGAGCGCGTACCAGTCGCTCCATGCCTCCCCCATCGCGCCCGACTGCTGCGCGTCGAGGGCGCCGAAGCCGGAGGCGTCGGTCACGAGGCGGTTCGAGAGGCCGTGCGTGTACTCGTGGTAGACGACGGAGGCGTCGTCGCCGCCGTTGCCGTCGATCAGCGGCGAGCCCGGCTCGTGCGCGAACAGGTACATCTGCATGCGCGGCGACTGCCCGTCGGGGGGCGTAGCCATGTTCGCGTTGTTGACGTGGTTGGCGTCGGGGACCCCGCCGCCGGTGCCGGTCGCGGCGCCGTCGTCGCTCTGCGCGATCACCGGGTCGTCGCCGGATCTGCCGCCGAGCTCGAAGTTGCCGTCCACCGCCGTGAAGTCGATCGGCGGCTCAGCGAGATGGTCGTGGAAGCGGTTGACGTACCAGAAGACCTGGGTCGCGTTCTGGGCGCGGTTGTCCTGCCAGCTGTTCGGAGCTGCGGGCGACCACGAGCACGGCGACGTCGGTCCGCAGGGCGCGCTCGTCGAGAACGGGCTGAACGCGAAGCTCCACTGCGGCGGCGACCCGGCGGTGCTGGGCGGCACCTCTTCGCCGGGGCCGACCGCGTCGTCGTCGTCGACGTCGGAGAAGACGTGGGCGTTCGTTCCGGCGAGCGTCGTCGCCGCCGGCGGCAGCCACGGGTCGGGAAAGGGGCGCAGCGTCGCGCCGCCGCCGCTCGCGCCGGTCGGCGCGAGATCCCAGACCGCGCCCTCGCCGGAGGCGTAGCGCACGAGGTTCTTGCGCGCGAGCACCGCGCCGCTGCCGGCGTCGAGCACGTAGCGGTACTCGTGCGCGGCATCGGCGTGCGCGCTCACCAGCCACCCGAGCCGGTTGCCGCCGGCGCCCGCGAAGACGACGAGCGCGGCGCGCGAGCCGTCGCGGAAGCGGGTGCGACGAGCGGCGCCGCCTCCGCCGCCCGGGCTGACGCTCGGCAGCGCACCCGCGACGCCGGCGTCGC
>JAOPZA010000118.1 GCA_025964325.1 Conexibacter sp. | reverse complement strand
GAGGCCGCGGCCGGCGCCGGCAGCGGGCCGCCGCCGCTCCCACCGCCGCGCGTGAGCAGGACGACGGCCACGGCTGCGATCGCGACGAGGGCGACGGCCAGCAGCAGGCGCCGGCGGCCGGCGGCGGCGGAGGCGGGGCGCGCGCGAGGGCGCTGCCTCCGTGGGGAGGGGCGGGTGCTCGACATCCCCTCCCACGATGGCAGAGGGACGCGCGGAGCCGCCTGAACGGCGGCTGGAGCTCGCTCACCGCGCACGCTCCGCCCCAGCCGACCGCCGCGTGCGATGCGATCCGCGCCCGGCTCGTAGACTCGCCGCCGTGCCCGCGTCCGCCCGTGTGATCCTCAGCCCGCCGACGGCCGCCGACGCGGCGGACTTCCTCGCCGCGATCCACGCGAGCCGCACGCTCCACCGGCCCTGGCTCTTCCCGCCCTCCACCCCGGTCGCCTACCGCGACTACCTCGCGACGCTCGACGGCGAGCGCAAGGTCGGCTTCCTCGCCCGTCGCCGCACGGACCGCGCGGTCGTCGGCTGGGCGAACGTCTCGGAGATCGTGCGCGGCGCGCTGCAGGGCGCGTTCCTCGGCTACGGCGGGATCGCCGGCTACGGCGGACAGGGCTACATGACCGAGACGGTCCGGCTCGTCGTCCGGCACGCCTTCTCCGAGCTGAGGCTGCACCGGCTCGAGGCGAACATCCAGCCGGGCAACGAGGCCTCGAGGGCGCTCGCGGCGCGCTGCGGCTTCGTCTGCGAGGGCTTCTCGCCGCGCTACCTGAAGGTCGGCGGTCGCTGGCGCGACCACGAGCGCTGGGCGATTCGCCGGGACGAGCGGCCGCGCGCCCGATGACGATGCGCGTGATCGGCCCCGACGAGGTGCCGCCGCAGCTGACGGCAGAGACCGACGACCTCGTCGTCGCGGGCGACAACCTCGACGTCCTGGCGCGCCTGCCCGACGGCGGGTTCGACGTCGTCTACCTCGACCCGCCCTTCAACACCGGCCGCGCGCAGCGCCGGCGCACGCTCGCGATGGAGCCCGAGGGCGAGGACGGCGACGGCGACCGCACCGGCTTCGGCGGCCGCCGCTACCGCACGCGGCTGCTCCAGGCGCTCGCCTACGACGACAGCTTCAGCGACTACCTCGGCTTCCTCGCGCCGCGGCTGGAGCAGATCCACCGCCTGCTGGCGCCGCACGGCACGCTCTACTTCCACATCGACTACCGCGAGGCCCACTACTGCAAGCTGCTGCTCGACGAGCTGTTCGGGCGCGACTGCTTCCTCAACGAGATCGTCTGGGCCTACGACTACGGCGGCAAGCCGAGAACGCGCTGGCCGGCGAAGCACGACACGATCCTCGTCTACGTCCGCACCGCCGGCGGCCACCACTTCGACGCCGAGGCCGTCGACCGCGAGCCGTACATGGCGCCCGGCCTCGTGACGCCCGAGAAGGCGGCGCGCGGCAAGCGGCCGACCGACGTCTGGTGGCACACGATCGTGCCGACGAACGGCGCCGAGAAGACCGGCTACCCGACGCAGAAGCCGGAGGGGATCGTGCGCCGGATGGTCGCCGCCTCCTGCCGGCCGGGCGGCTGGTGCCTCGACCCCTTCGCCGGCTCCGGGACGCTCGGGGCCGTCGCCGCGAAGCTCGGGCGCCGCTACGTGCTGATCGACGCGAACCCCGAGGCGGTCGACGTGATGCGGCGACGGCTGGGGTGAGGCCCGGCGCGGTGCCGTAGCTGCCACGAACCGCGGGTTTCGCGCTCGGCGCGAACACCCGCAAGCGAAGGCGAGCGCTCTGCGCGAGCGTTCGCCGCGCTCAGCGCGAGGGTTCGCCGCCTTCGATGAGGGGCACGAAGCGCACGGCCTCGAGCGTCGTGCGGCGCAGCGCACCGCCGGGCAGGCGCTCGACCAGCACGAGCTGCTGGCCGCCCGCCCCGACCGGCGCGACGAGCCGGCCGCCCTCCGTCAGCTGCCGCTCGAGCGCCGTCGGGATCTGCGGCCAGGCGGCGGCGGCGAGGTTGATCGCGTCGTAGGGCGCCTCCTCGGGCCACCCGCGGGAGCCGTCGCCGACCAGCACGGTCACGTTCTCGACAGCGGCCGCACGCAGGCTCCTCGCCGCCTGGGCGCTCAGGGCGCGGTGACGCTCGATCGTCCAGACGTGCCGCGCCAGCCGCGCCAGCAGCGCGGCGTGGTAGCCGGAGCCGGTGCCGACGTCGAGCACGCGGTCCTCCGCCGCCAGCGCCAGCTCGTCGAGCATCCGCGCGACGACGAGCGGCTGGGAGATCGTCTGGCCGAGCCCGATCGGCAGCGCGACGTTCTCGTAGGCGCGCTCGCGCAGCTCCGCGGGGACGAACGCCTCACGCGGAACGGCGGCGATCGCCGCCAGCACGCGCTCGTCCCCGATCGATGGCCGCAGCTCGGCGGCGAGCTGGGTCCCGTCGGACATGCAGGATGTCTTCCCGCCCGCCTCGCCCGCGATGCACCCGGCGCGGAGCGCATCAACCCGACGCGCGAGCCGTCCGTCTCAGTCGCGCGCGGCGCGGCGGGCCCAGGCGATCAGCACGGCCTGCAGCGGCAGGCGCGCGTAGAGCGCGCGCGTGCCGCCGGGGACGCTCCGGTAGCGCTCGGGGTGGAGCGCCATGTGCACGTTCGCGGGGAAGACGCCGACGAGCGTCAGGACGCTCAGCGCGCCGCCGAGGCGGCGCGTGCGGGGATGCAGGAGCGCGGCGCCGGCCGCGATCTCGGCGACGCCGCTGGCGCGCACCAGCTCACGATGCGCCGGCAGCCAGTCCGGCATGATCGCCTCGTAGGTCCGCGGCATCACGAAGTGCAGGATCCCGGCGAGGAGGAAGAGGGGGGCGAAGAGGCGCCGGGCGGGCATGCCCGAGGACCCTAGTCGAGGCCGCCCCGCTCAGCGCCAGCTCGCCGCCGAAGTGGAACGCGAGCCGCTCGGCCTCCGCCGCCGCTCTGACGGCGGCCGGCAGCTCGCGCGGCGCGTGCCATCGGCGCTACTCGCCCTCCGGGCGGCGGCGCTGCGACTTGCGCTCGGACTGGCGCCGCTTGCCCTCGAGCCGCCGTCTGCGCGACCCGGCGGTCGGCCGCGTCGGCGTGCGCGGGCGCTGGACGGCGAGCGCCGAGCCGAGCCGGCCGCGCAGCCGCTCGAGCGCCAGCTCGCGGTTCTGCGCCTGGCTGCGCGCGTCCTGCGCGACGGCGGTGACGCGCGGCCCGAAGCGCGCCCGGATCCGCTCGCGCTGCGCGTGCGAGAGGGTGCGCGACTCCTCGACGTCGAAGACGGCCTCGATCCGCGAGGCGGTCACGTTCGCGTGCTGGCCGCCGGGCCCGGACGAGCGGCTCGCGCGCAGCGTGACCTCGGCGAGCGGGATCGCCAGCTGGGACGTGACCTTCATCGGATCCTCCACGGCGGCAGTATCTCGCGACCGCGGCCGCCGCTACGACGCGCAGAGCAGCCCGCCGACGTGCCGGGCGGGCGCCCGCTTCACGGCCGCGGGCCGGCGCTGCGGCGGGGCGCGCCTCGTCTCCCGAGCGCCCAGCCGATCGCGAGGCCGATCAGCACGCAGATCACGATCACGAGGATCAGCGGCATCCGCGGTGAGCCGAACAGCAGGTTGACCTTCACCTGGTCGAGGTTGAGGACGGCGAAGAGCGTCGCGGCGGCGGCGAGGATCGCGACCGCGGTCAGACGCGCTCTCTCTCTGGAGGCGCGGGTCGGTCTCGGGCCCGAGCCGCCTCCACCGGTTGGCAGGGCGCCGGGTGGGGGCGGAGGGGATGTGGCCATGGTGAGCGTCTCCGGGTCGGGCCGCCGGACGGCAAGCGTGGCATCGATGATGCCCGCCGCCGTCCGTGGCGCAACGCGTTCCGTCAGGCCTTGCGGTCCACGCGACGCGCGAGCTGCCAGGCCGACGGCAGCACCGCGGCGCCGATGATCGCCTTGATGATCCCGCCGACGATGAAGATCGAGAAGCCGTTGTGGATCGTCCACGACCACGACTCCCCGACCGCCTGCTTGAGCCCGGCGAGGCCGAAGGCGAACACGATCAGCTGTCCGACGACGAACGCGAGGAACGCGGTCAGGACCTTGCGGTCGGCACCGCGCTCGGCGAGCCAGCCGATCGCGAACGCAGCGAAGACGAAGCCGACGAGGTAGCCGCCGTTGGCGCCCCAGATCACGCTCCAGCCCGATGCTCCGTCGGCGAAGATCGGCAGGAACAGGCCGAGGACGGCGTAGAGCGCGAGCGCGAGGGCGCCGCGCCGCGCGCCCAGCGTCGCGCCGACGAGGCCGACCGCGAGCGTCTGCCCGGTGACGGGGACGGGCGACGGCGGGACCATGATCGCGACCTGGGCGAGCAGCGCGGTCAGCAGCACGCCGCTGAGGACCAGCACGGCATCGCGGACGCGAGCGCCCGGGATGGCGTCGGCGAGCACGGCATGACGGCGCGGCGCAGGCGCGGTGGTTGCGGAAGCCAAGTGGAACTCCTTTTGCTGAGGAAGACGCGGCGGGGTTCGCGCATTCTGGTGCACGAGCGCCGCAGACGTTGCCGCTTCCCCGAGCCGACCACCCCGACCGGGTGAGGGATTCCCCCGATCGGGCGCCGCCACCGCGCCCGCGCCCGCTCCGTCCTGCGAGCCCTCAGGCGCGGCGGACGAAGAGGCTGCGCGCGGCCTTCTCGGCGATCACGCGCTCGTCGCCGCTCGCGCTGGCGCCGTTGCCGGCCGTGGCGTCCATCCGCACGCGCAGGTGGCCGGCGGCCGCCTGCACGTCCTCGACCTGGACGCGCGCGCCGGGCGTGAAGCCCTCCTCGTAGAGCCAGCCGAGCAGCTCGCGGTCGTGCTTGGCGACCCGCACGATCTCGCAGCGCTCGCCGGCGGCGAGCTCGGCGAGCGTCAGCAGCTCGCCGTTCTCGCGCTGCTCGTCGCGCGGCGCGACCGGCCACCCGTTGGGATCGCGCTCGGGATAGCCGAGCCGCTCGTGCATCCGCTCGACCATCTCGTCGGTGAAGGTGTCGATCAGCCCCTCGGCGGCGGCGTGGACGGCGGCCGGCTCGTAGTCGAGGAAGTCGGTCAGGAAGCGCTCGAGGATGCGGCGGCGGCGCACGACCTGCTCGGCGCGCTCGATCCCCTTCGGCGTCAGCTGGATCCAGCGGTTCGGCATCCGCTCGGCGAGGCCGTCGTCCTCCATCCGCCGCAGCGTCTCGCCGACGGCCGCGCGCGAGACGCCGAGGGCGTCGGCGACGCGCGCCGCGATCGGGCTGGCGGCGTCCGCGGGGCGGTAGGCGCCGACCGGGAAGACGAGCGCGTAGATCGCCTCGAGGTAGTCGTCGACGGTATGTGCGCGCGCCCTGGACACGCGTCGATCATACGTCGTCGCCGGGCCCCCGCCGCGGTCGCGCAGGGGTCGAGCCGCGGTCAGTTCAGCTGCGCGCGGACGCGGGCCAGCTCGCGCTCCATCCGCTCGCGTACCTGCGGGTCGACGGGCAGCGCGAGTCGCAGCTGCGCGGCGCGCAGGCCCCACGTGAGCTGGCCGGTCTGCTCGGCGCGCTCGGCGATGCGGTCGAGCGTCAGCCCGGCCAGCTCGTGCGCGCAGCACCAGGCGAGCCCGTCGAGGCGCGCGGCCAGGTCGACGAGCCGGTCCGGCGTCCGCGGGTCGATCGCGAGCGCCTCCGGGAGCGCGGCGTGCGCGAGGTACAGCTCGCCGCGCCCGCCGATCACGCCGAGCGGGATGCCGGCGCCGCGGGCCGCCGCGACGACGGCGATCGCGATCGGCAGGCGGTGGCCGCGGCAGGCCTCGAGCACGCGATGCAGGAGCAGGTCCTCGAGCGACGCGCCGCCCTCGGCCACGGCGAAGCGGCTGGCGATCAGCTCGGCACAGGCCTGCAGCTGCTCGCGCGGCACGTGCGCGCGGGCCGGCGCGAGGGCGGCGGCGAGCGCGTCCAGCTCGGCGAAGCCGGTGTGCGGCCCGACGGCGTCGAACTCGGCGGCGAGCGCGTCCAGCTCGGCGAAGCCGGTGTGCGGCCCGAC
>JAOPZA010000066.1 GCA_025964325.1 Conexibacter sp. | reverse complement strand
TTCGGGCGCTTCGTCGGCCCCCGCTACGACCGCGAGGGCACGCGCTGGCTCGGCGCGATGGAGGTGACGCTCGGCGTGCTGTTCCTCGGCGTCGGGATCCTCGGCGGATAGCGGCGCCGGCGCCGCGAGCGCCCGTGTGCCGCTCAAGCGGCCGCGACGGGGGCCGATCACCGTGGCATGTCCGACACCTCCCACCTGAACCGCCGCCAGCTGCACCGAGGGGTGTTCGGGGTCGAGCCGATCTGCCGCGTGTTGCAGATCGCCCCGTCGACGTATTACGCGGTCAAGGGACGCCAGGCCCAGCCGCCTGAGCGGGCGCTGCGCGACGCCGAGCTGCTGGCGCAGATCCGTCGCGTCCACGAGGCCAGCGGCGCGCTCTATGGAGCGCGCAAGGTGTGGTGGCAGCTGCGTCGTGACGGCATCGACGCCGCGCGCTGCAGCATTGAGCGGCTGATGGGAAAGCACGGCATCGAAGGCGTCGTTCGCGGCAAGAAGCGCCGCACCACTACCGCTGATGAGCGGGCTTTGCGGCCCGCTGACCTCGTCGATCGCGACTTTACCGCGCCGGCACCAAACCGCTTGTGGGTCGCGGACTTCACCTACGTGATGACGTGGTCGGGCGTCGTCTACGTCGCGTTCGTGATCGACGTCTTCAGCCGTCGGATCGTTGGCTGGAAGGCCGACAGCAGCATGAAGACCGATCTCGTGCTCGACACCCTGGAGATGGCGCTCTGGACCCGTGATCACGACGGTCTGCCGGTCGCTGGGGGCCTGGTCCATCACACCGATGCCGGCAGCCAGTACACGAGCTTCGCGTTCACCAGCCGCCTGATCGACGCTGGCGTCGACGCCTCCGTCGGCACGGTCGGCGATGGCTACGACAACGCCCTGGCCGAGAGCACGATCGGCCTCTTCAAGGCCGAGAACAACCGCGACGGCCCCTGGAAGACGCTCGCCGACGTCGAGCTCGCCACCCTGGAATGGGTCGACCGGTACAACCACCAACGGCTCCACAGCGCCTGCGACCGCCGACCGCCGGTGGAGTTCGAAGACCTACACCGACACAGCTTGCAGACTCAATAACAACCGCCACCAAAAAACCCGGGGCGGTTCATCCCTTCATCTGCCTGTCGGCAGGTGGTGCGTGGCCTTTGAGGCCGAGGATGGTGCGTTACGTGCACGAACGCGGACGTGTTCTGCGCCTTTCCAAGGAGGGTCCCGAAACCTCGGCGGATGAGATGCGGTCGGCGCTCGCACGAGCCGACGCGGAGGGCGACCCCTTCTACGTGCTTGAGCAGGGTGAGGGGTATTCGTTCGCGCCGTACTCGCTGCTAGTGCCCCGGTCGAGCGGCGACGACCTCTTTCGCGTCGGCGCGGTGGAACCGCGTCCGCTGACCGCGGCGCTGCTTGACGCGCACGACCTGGCGAAGAGTTACTACGCGCCGCTCATGATGTTCCACGACGCCCACACCGGCGCCATTCTCGGCCTGCAGGGCGCGGTGGTGCTCGTCTCAGACCCGTTGGCGCTGCCGGTGCTGCTCGAGAACTGGAGGCGCGCCGACCTCGAGTTCCCACCATTTGCGACGACGATCCTGCGCACTTATGTAGACGTGGACGGTGCTGTCGGCGAAACACTCGACGACGGACTGGGAGTCCTCATCGACCCAAGGTTCGACGCTCGACGCAACCTCGTCTCCGGCTACGTGGTGTTTGACCTTGACGCGCTCGTCAGTGAGCGTCAAGAGCGGTGAACGTCACGGTCGGCGGGCTCTCAAGAATGCCGCGAGCCTGGACACCCAGGGTGCTCCTGCGCAGAGGTCCTCCTGCGCTTGAGCGCTCATACGTCGAGCAGCGATGCAGCGCTTCGCCCGTCCGAGCAGCACGCGTTGTGGGAATTCCGTCCTAGCCTTTTCATAACCTTCGGCCTCTGCCTGGACGAGCGCCATGACCGACGAACTTGAAGACCCCGAGACCAACGACGCCGACGACGGCGCGACGGCGGACGGCACGGAGGCGAAGCCCAAGCCTCGGCGCAGGCGCACGCAGCGCTCCTTCCCCGCTTCGAGCTTCAAGCAGGCACGCGAATTATCTGAGGCAATGCTCGAGATCGGCGGTGGAGCCCGCGAGGTCCGCCGCGTCACGCTCTTCGACCACCTCGGCCGGTCCCCCGAGAGCGGGCCCAGCCGCCAGTCAGTCACCAACTCGACTCGCTACGGCCTGACCGAGGGCAGTTACTCGGCCGAGACGCTTACGTTGACCGATAACGGCCACAAGGCTGTCAACCCGGACTCCTCCCCGCGCGAGCGCGCTCGCGCGCAATTCCACCTCGCTGTCGAGAACATCTCGCCGTTCAAGGCGCTGTACGAGCGTTTCGCCGGCAACAAGCTGCCAGCACAACAGGTCATGCGCGACTTCCTCACCGGCGAGCAGGACATGAGTGAGGAGGACGCCAAGGAAGCCGTGGAGCTTTTCATTCTCAATGCGCGCGAAATCGGGCTCATCCAGACCCTCAGCGGCGCCGAGCGCATCCTCACCCTCGACCACATGCTCGACGAGCTGCCCACGTCCACCGACGCCAAAGGGCGCGCGGGAACCAACGGCAGCGACAACGGTGCCCAGGCTCCGATCGCGCGAATCACGCCCACGCCTACCGGCGACCTGAAGAAAACGTGCTTCTACATCACACCCATCGGCGAGGAGGGCGGCGAGCATCGCAAGCACGCCGACCTTCTGCTGGGCCAGATCGTCGAGCCGGCTGTCGAGGAACTTGGTCTTGAGCTCGCCGTGGTGCGCGCGGACAAGATGACACAGCCGGGGATGATCTCCCAGCAGATCCTGCAGCACGTCCTCGGCGCGCGGCTCGTGGTCGCGGACCTGTCCTTCCACAACCCGAACGTCTTCTACGAGCTGGCAATTCGACACGCGACGAGGCGACCGACGGTGCTGATCAGCCGCACGGCTGAGCGGATTCCGTTCGATATCGCCGACCTTCGGGTGGTCCGCCTCGACATGACGGACATCTACACATTCGTCCCGCAGATGGACGCCTGGCGCGCCGAACTCACGCAGCATGCACGGCAGGCCCTCGAGCAGCCCGACGCGGCGGTCACGCCGATCACTCTGCTCGGCGGGGCATTCGGCAACGGGCAGTAAGACGTCTCCAGGCGACGGATGGCGCTGAACATCGACACCTCGCGCGCCCTCCGCACACCCGGCGAACTCGTCGCGATAGTCGAGGCCGTCCGGGACGCGCCAGCTAGTGAACCTGAGACCGACAGCCTCGAGTGGAAGAGCGTCTGGGACATCACCGACGCAGCAGTTCGTTTCGAGAGCGTACGCCACATCTTGGGGTTCGGAAACCGTACCGTCTTCGCGGCCGAGCAGAACTTCGAGGGGTGCGCCTACCTGCTCGCAGGCGTCGAGCCCGGCAACCTTATCGGCGCACCTGTCGTCGACCCGGCGGATCTCGACGACCAGCTCAGCAGGTACATCCTTCCGGGACAACCGCGATGGAGCCCGACGTACGTGACCGTCGACAACAAGCAGATCCTCGTCTTCACGATCGAGGCACCGCGTGCCGGCGACCCGATCTTCGTCCTCCAGAGAGGCTACGACCGCGCGCCAGCCGGCCGCATCTTCATTCGCCGGCACGGCAAGACCGAGGAGCCTGGCCCCGCCGATGTACGTGCCCTCGAAGCGCGCGGACAAGCCGTGCGTCCGAGGGTTGCGCTCGTCGTGACCCGCGCCGACGACACCGCAGTTCTCCAGACCGCGAAGTTCACTGGCGAGGATTGCGAGCAGTGGCTCGCTAGTGAGCGTGAGCGACTCGCCATACCGCCTGAGCCAACGGTCCAGCCGCACGACTACCTTACGAGGTTCCCGACCACGACCAGCTTCCTTGACCGCGACACGCGCAGCAAGGACGAGTACATCAGGGAGGTTGAGGGCTACCTCAACCGAGCCGAGCTCTGGTGGTTCGCGCAAGTCGCCGCACAGAGCGTTGAGCGCAAGCTCGCTCCGATGGAGCTCCAGATCGTCAACCCGACCGACCGCAACTTCATGGGCGTGGAGGTCATTGTGGAGCTGCCCGAGAAGCTGATGGCATGGATGTCCGCTGACGACGTGTTCGACACCATGAAGCCGCCAGGTCCTCCGAAGGCATGGGGCACACACCGGCTTTACGACCTCGCGCGGCTCAAAGGCCCGCGCGTGATCCTCGAGCACGACGAGGTCGAACGGGACGGGACCGAAGCCCGCCGCGTCCGGTTCACGGCCCGGCATGTCCGCCCCGGCGAGATTGTGGTGCTGCCGCCGATGTTTCTAACCGTTCCGCTCACGCAAGTCGGGCAGGAGATCGCTGTGCGCTGGCGTCTGACCTCCAGCGGAGTGGACGGTTGGCAGGAGGGCGAGATCTCGTTCGCGGTGGCCGACGAGCCAGTCAACGTCACGGTTCCGAGTGGCTAAGCTGCGCTCAGGTGCGAGCGAGTCCTGAGCCGCGGCACGCTAAAGGAAAGTTGCGATCCGCAACCCCGAATGCATCGTCGCTCGAGACGCTGACGACATCCGTTCGGCAACTCGACGACTCCGTGAGCCGCCTCGCCGCCGTATCCACTCCTCGCTGCGACCCGTTCGGGGCTAGTCGCCGGGCATCGCTGTATGGCCCTGTTGCGACCGCGGCTACGTCTGAGCACCGTCGACTTTATTTTGCTTGGGCCGCGGGCGGCGTAAGGCCAATGGGGGCGGGTAGATCGCTCTTGTGAGAACGTGACGACCAAGGCGCACAGCGCGAGCCGGTGTATAAGCGTGACTACCAGGTCGCATTGACACAGTAGCGGCCGTATCGGGCCGCACAGGCTTGCCTCAAGCGCGAGCTGTCCGCCATTGCAGCGCGCTGGAATGGCGGACGAACTCACTGAGGTCTCCTGATCACCAGCCATGAGTCCGCATAAGCGTGTTCCTGCGCTGCGCGCGCATAGCTCTCCTGGACCCAGGCGTCAAGGTGGCGGTGCTGCCCGCGCCAGTCCGGGTCGTCACGGAGTCCGTGGGATGCGTACACGTATCCGTAATCTCCTCGATCGTCACCCGAGGGTCGGTCGCCCCAGAGTCGCTGATCGCTGGCCCGCTCTCGCGCGTCCTCGATCTCACAGCCCGCACCGCCTTCCCGCCCGCGGACGCTCCGATGCGTCGATCCACGATCTCGTCGGCACGCGTCCATCAGGCGACCGCCTGGAAACCATGAAAGAGGTCATTGCGCGGCCGGAGTTGGAGGGGCACTGAACGAGGCTTGGAGATAATGGCGCCGCTGCCATCCTCTTCGGCGGCCTTAGCAGGGAAAATCCCTCACAAGGAGCGCTTACCGGAAGGACGATGCCAGCACTCCCCCTCGCTGCCAGTTCCAGCTGGCATCCGGCCCAATGACCGCTTGGGATCGGCCACGACCCCGCTTTACAGGCACTCAAATCCGTCGAGTGCCTGAAAATCACCGTCGAAACTGCCGCCCCGCCGGCCCCCCAGAAACAAGAAAACCCCGCGTTAGCAGGGGTTTCTATGAGGGGTGAGCGAGGGGACTCGAACCCCCGACCGCCTGGACCACAACCAGGAGCTCTACCAACTGAGCTACGCCCACCACGAGCGACCCTGGAATCTACCAGCGAACCGCGCGGACCGGCGGACCGACCGCGGACCGGCATCGGGCGGCGGCGGCCGGCGAGCACACGAGCCGCCGGCCCGCACACCCGCCCCCTCCCCGCCCCGTCGAGTCAGGCCGCCGGCGTGATCTCCCCCAGCGACGCCTCGAGCACCTCGCGCAGCGACCGCGGTGGGCGGCCGGTGAGGTCGACGACGTCGGTCGAGAGCTGGGAGAGGTGGCCTTCGCGGATCGCGCGGCCGAACGTCGCGAGGGTCTGCGCGAGCTCGATCGGCATGCCGGTCGCCGCGGCCAGGCCGGCGGCGAACGCCTCGTCGTCGACGGTCACGAGCTCCACCGGCGAGCCCGTCAGCTCGGCGATCAGCTCGACCTCGTCAGCCGGCGAGATCAGCTGCGGTCCGGTGATGTCGTGCGCCCTGCCCTCGCTGCCCGGGATCCCGGCGAGCCAGACCGCCGCCACGGCCGCGCAGTCCTCGCGTGAGACGAACGCGGTGCGGCCGTCGCCGCGGTTGGTGATGAACTGGCCGGTCGCGACCGCTGCGCGCGCGTTCGGCACCTCGAACTCGGCGTAGAGCGAGTTGCGCAGGAACGTCCACGCGAGGCCGCTCGCGCGCAGCGCCTCCTCCGTCTCGCGATGCTCCTGCGCGACGATCGCCGGGTTCGCCTCGGTCGGGCCCCCGATGCCCGTGTAGGCGACGTGCCCCACCCCGGCCGCGACCGCCGCATCGATCGCGCGACGATGCTGCGTGACGCGCGTGCCGATCACGTCGGTGCTGATCAGCAGCAGCCGCTCTCCACCCGCGAACGCCTCGACGAGCGACGCGGGGTCGTCGAAGTCGCCGCGGCGCACCTCCACCCCGCGCTCCGCAAACGCCGACAGCGCCTCGGGCGAGCGCGTGACGAGGACGACCTCTGACGGGTCGACGCGCTCGAGCAGCAGCTCGGCCGTCCGACGGCCGAGCTGTCCGGATGCGCCGGTCAGGATGAGAGACATGTCAAGGCTCCGATCTCGAGTGAAGAGGAACGCAAAACCGCACCCACGCCAGTTGCGGTTCGATTGCGGGAGAACCGTAGCGAAGCTGGTTGCGATTTGCGAGACTGCCCGGGTGGCGAACCCCACGAACACCCAGTTCGCGGTCGCCGTCCACGTGCTGACGCTGCTCGCCTCCACCCCCGAGCAGACGCTCAGCTCGAGCGACATGGCCGCCAGCGCGAACGCGAACCCGGTCTACGTCCGCCGCGTCCTCGGTCCCCTGCGCGAAGCCGGGATGGTCGCCTCGCGCCCGGGCGTGAACGGCGGCTGGCAGCTCTCTCTCCCACCCGCGGAGATCACCCTCGGCGACGTCTGGCGCGCCATCCAGGGCGCGGATCCGATCCTCGGACTGCACGGAGCGAACCCCGACTGCGAGGTCGGCCAGACCGTCCATCGCCACCTCGGTGCGATCGACCGGCGCGTCGCCGCCGCCGCCGAGGCTGAGCTGGACCGGACGTCCGTGCTCGACCTGATCCCCGCGGTGAGCCCTCCCGCCTCGCGCTAGCGACCGCCGCACCCGCCCGCTACGGTTGCGGCTTGTCCACGCTCACGAGCCATGGCGAGCGCCTCGACGACGTCGGACGCGGCATCACGCTCTGCTCCGACTCGTTCGGCGATCCCGCCGACCCGCCGATCCTGCTCGTGATGGGCCTCGGGATGCAGCTGATCCACTGGCCCGAGGGGTTCGTCGCCGAGCTCGTCGAGCGCGGCCTCTTCGTCGTGCGCGTCGACAACCGCGACCGCGGCCGCTCGACCCACCTCCCCGAGATCCCGCCGCCGGGGCTGCGCGCGCTGCTGACCCGCCGCTTCGCGCCCGGCCAGTACACCCTCGCCGACATGGCGCAGGACTCCGTCGGCCTGCTCGACGCGCTCGAGCTCGACTCGGTCCACCTCGTCGGCGCCTCGATGGGCGGCATGATCGCGCAGACCGTCGCCGCCTCCTACCCGCAGCGGGTGCGCTCGCTCGTCTCGATCATGTCGAGCACCGGCAGCCGGCGCTCGGGGCAGCCGGCGCTCGGCAGCTACCGGCTGCTGCTGAGCCCGGCGCCGCGCGACCGCGACGGGTTCGTCGCGCATCAGACGCGGGTGCTGACCGCGATCGGCTCGCCCGGCATGCCGCCCGAGCCGGAGCTGGGCTCGGTCCTCGAGCACGGCTACGACCGCGACGCGGATCCCTCCGGCACCGCCCGCCAGCTCGCCGCGATCCTCGCCTCGGGCGACCGCACCGCCGCGCTGCGCACGATCTCAGCGCCGACGCTCGTGATCCACGGCAGCCGCGACCGGCTCGTCACGCCCTCCGGCGGCCGCGCGACTGCTCGCGCGATCCCGGCCGCGCGCATGCTCACGATCCCCGGCATGGGCCACGACCTGCCGCGCGTCCACTGGCCGCAGATCGCCGACGCGATCACGGAGCAGGTCGCGGGCGCCGAGCGCAGCTCGGCCGCGGGCGCCGAGCGCCGGCGCGGCTAGGCCGGCGCGAGCCGGTCGCGCGCCCGGCCGCGCGCGAGCTTCTGCCGCTGCGTCGCATCGAGCACGGTCTTGCGCAGCCGCACCGCTCCCGGCGTCACCTCGACGCACTCGTCCTCGCGCACGAACTCCAGCGCCTGGTCGAGCGAGAGGATCCTCGGCGGGATCAGCCGCTCGAGCTCGTCGGCGTTCGCCTGCCGCATGTTCGTGAGCTTCTTCTCTCTCGTCGGGTTGATGTCGAGGTCCTCGGCGCGCGCGTTCTCGCCGATGATCATCCCCTCGTACACGTCGATGCCGGGCGCCACGAACATCGTCCCGCGCTCCTGCAGCGTGAAGAGCGCGAACGACGCCACCTTGCCGATGCGGTCGGCGACGAGCGAGCCGCTCGGCCGCGTGCGGATCTCGCCGTGCCACGGCTCGTAGCCCTCGAAGACGTGGTGGATCATGCCGGTGCCGCGCGTCTCCGTCAGATACTCGGTGCGGAAGCCGATCAGGCCGCGCGCCGGCACGAGGTAGTCCATCCGGACCCAGCCGGTGCCGTGGTTGATCATCTGCTCCAGCCGGCCTCTGCGCAGCGCCAGCAGCTGCGTCACGACCCCGACGTAGTCGTCCGGGATGTCGATCGTCAGCCGCTCCATCGGCTCGCACAGCTTGCCGTCGATCTCCTGGGTGACGACCTGCGGCTTGCCGACGGTCAGCTCGTAGCCCTCGCGGCGCATGATCTCGACGAGCACCGCCAGCTGCAGCTCGCCGCGACCCTGGACCTCCCAGGTGTCGGGCCGCTCGGTCGGCAGCACGCGCAGCGAGACGTTGCCGACCAGCTCGGTGTCGAGGCGGCTCTTGATCATCCGCGCCGTCAGTCTGGTGCCCTTCTCGACGCCGGCGAGCGGCGAGTTGTTGACGCCGATCGTGACCGACAGCGACGGGTCGTCGACGTGGATGACCGGCAGCGGGCGCGGGTCCTCGGGATCGGCCAGGGTCTCGCCGATCGTCACCTCCGCGAGCCCGGCGATCGCGATGATCTCCCCCGGTCCGGCCGACTCGGCGTCGACGCGGTCGAGCGCCTCGGTGATGAACAGCTCGGTGATTCTGACGCGCTCGATCGACCCGTCGGTGCGGCACCAGGCGACCTGCTGGCCGCGCTTGATCTCGCCCTGGCGGACGCGGCAGAGCGCGATCCGGCCGAGGTACGGTGACGCGTCGAGGTTGGTCACGAGCGCCTGCAGCGGGTGACCCTCCTCGTACTCGGGCGCCGGGATCTGCTCGACGATCAGGTCGAGCAGCGGTCTCAGGTTCTCACCCTCGACGCCCTGCTCGAGCGACGCCCAGCCGTCCTTCGCGTTCGTGTAGACGATCGGGAACTCGATCTGGGACTCGTCGGCGTCGAGGTCGAGGAACAGCTCGTAGACCTCGTCGATCACCTCGGCGATGCGCGCGTCGGGCCGGTCCACCTTGTTGATCACGAGGATCACCGGCAGCCGGCTCTCGAGTGCCTTGCGCAGCACGAAGCGCGTCTGCGGCAGCGGCCCCTCGCTCGCGTCGACGAGCAGCAGCACGCCGTCGACCATCGTCAGTCCGCGCTCCACCTCGCCGCCGAAGTCGGCGTGGCCGGGCGTGTCGATGATGTTCACCTTCACGTCGCCGTGCTGGACCGCGGTGTTCTTCGCGAGGATCGTGATGCCCTTCTCGCGCTCGAGGTCCATCGAGTCCATGACGCGTTCGTTCACGTCCTGGTTGGCACGGAACGCGCCGGACTGCCAGAGCAGACCGTCGACGAGGGTCGTCTTGCCGTGGTCGACGTGGGCGACGATTGCGACGTTTCGGAGATCTTTGCGAAGAGCCATAGGGACTGGCCAGGATAGCGGGCGAGTTGCCCACAGCACCGCCCGCTAGGCTTTCGGGGCGGGCGAACGTCAAGGCGCCCGCACGCATTGCCTGACGACGACTCCGCCAGACATACCCCCGTAGGACTCGACCGTGCTGGTTGACATCCTCGTCGCGTTCCTGCTCGTCGCGGCCAACGGGTTCTTCGTCGCCGTCGAGTTCTCGCTCGCGCGGCTGCGCCCGACGCAGGTCCAGGAGCTCGTCGAGCAGCGCCGCCCGGGCGCCAAGTCGGCGCAGCACGCGCTGACGCACATCGACGCCTACCTGGCCGCCTGCCAGCTCGGCATCACGCTCGCCTCGCTGGCCCTCGGCATCGTCGGCGAGCCCGCCTTCCACCAGGTGCTGGAGAAGGTCTTCGGCGCCGACACCCAGGTCGGCAGCATCGCGCTCGCCGGCGCGTTCGCCTTCACCCTCATCACCCTGCTGCACGTCGTCGTCGGCGAGCTCGCGCCGAAGAGCCTGGCGATGGCGCGCACGACGCGCGTCGCGCTGCTGCTGGCGCCGCCGATGCGCGCCTTCTACTTCGCCACGCGCCCGCTCGTCGACCTCTTCAACGGGCTCGGCAACCTCTTGCTGAAGCCGTTCGGGATCCCGCCCGCGAGCGAGCTCGGCCACAGCCCGCACAGCGAGGGCGAGCTGCGCGCTCTGCTGCAGCAGAGCTCCGACCAGGGCCTGATCGAGCCGGAGGAGCGGGCGCTGTCGGAGAAGGCGCTCGTCTTCGGCGACCGCCGCGCGCGGGAGATCATGACCCCGCGCCCGGAGATCGTCTACGTCACGACCGCCGACTCGCTCGAGACGGCCGCCGAGCGCGCCGCCGACGGCCACTCGCGCCTGCCGCTGTGCGACGCGGACGGCGGCCTCGACGCGCCGCTCGGCATGATCCACGCGCGCGATCTGCTGCGGGTCTTCGCGCTCGGGCGCGGCGGCGACCGCGACGGGCAGGCCGCCACGGCGCGACGCCCGTCTTTGCTCGAGCTCGCCCGCCCGATCACGCGCGTCTCGGAGTCGACGCGGATCGACGAGCTGCTGCGCGTCCTGCGCCGCGACCGCCGCCATCTGGCGCTCGTCGACGACGAGCACGGCACGATCGTCGGCCTCGTCACGATCGAGGACATCCTCGAGGAGCTGGTCGGCGAGATCGAGGACGAGTTCGACGGCCAGGGCGAGGGCGCCCAGCTCGCGGTGCAGCGCGATCCCGACGGCGTCGTCCACGTCGACGGCGGCGCCTCGATCCGACTCGTCGCCGAGCAGCTCGGCCTTCCGCTCGAGGAGGACCTGCACGAGGCGACGATCGGCGGCTACGTGCTCGAGCAGCTCGGCCGCCTGCCGGAGGTCGGCGAGCAGGTGCGCCTCGACGGCCTCACGCTCGCCGTCGAGGCGGTCCGCGGCACGCGCATCACGCGCCTGCGCGTGATCGACGCGGGTATGCCGACGCCATGAGCAGAGGATCGACCGAGACGAGCTTCCACACGCTCTCCGCCGAGCTCGACTACTCGATGCTGATCGTCACCGCGCGCGGCGCCGGCGGCGAGCGCGCCGGCTGCCTGGTCGGCTTCGCGACGCAGACCTCGATCGACCCGCCGCGCTTCCTCATCTGCCTCTCGCGCAAGAACCGCACCTACCGCGTCGCGCGCGACGGTGCCGGGACCCTCGTCGTCCACTTCGTCCCGCGGGACGCCGAGGCGCTCGCCGGGCTGTTCGGCGGGGAGACCGGCGACGAGGTCGACAAGTTCGCGCGCTGCGACTGGCATCCGGGACCCGACGGCGTCCCCGTCATCGACGCGCTCGAGACCTGGTTCGCCGGCTCGGTGCTGGAGCAGCTCGATCTCGGCGACCACGTCGGCTTCCTGCTCGAGCCGATCGCGGGGAAGGCGCACCGCGGCCAGCGCAGCTTCACCTTCCACCGCGCGAGACGGATCGAGGCCGGCCATCCGGCGTGAGCGCAGGCGCGCCAGCGGCGGTTGACACGGCCGCGCCCGCCCGTCACGGTGACGCCGTTCACCTGGATCGGCATGACCGTGACCGTTCACTGCGAGCGAGGAATCTGAATGGGACTGCTGGACAAGGCGACGAAGCTCGCGGCGGCTGCGAGAGAGCAGCTGGAGACGGCCCGCGAACAGCTCGACGACGTCCATGCGCGGCGAGCGGCGTCGTCCGTGAGACCCGCCGCGAGCGAGCCGCTCGACGACCACGAGAAGCGGGTCGTCCGGCGCGCGATCGCCAACGGCGCGCCCGACCCCGCGACGCTGCTCTCCTGCGCCCAGGCGTCCGCGGCGATCGGCCGCGAGCTCGGCGGTCCCAACCTGACGTACGACGACCGCTCGATAGGGGTGGCGTACGAGGCGTCGGGGCGCGCCGACGAGTATTGGCGGGTCGAGGCGAACAGCTGGCACGGCGACGAGGACGGCTTCGATGCGGCGGGCTTCTTCCAGGACGCGATCGCCGACGTCGTCGCGGGCGAGCCGGTCGAGGGCGTCGGCGACCGCGCGGTCTACGACGGCCGGCGCCTCTACGTCCTCGCGACGCCGCACCTGATCCACGTCGAGGCCCGCACGCCGGACGGCACGAGTGTCGAGCAGGCGACGGTCGTCGCGCGCTGCGTGCTCGAGAACCTCTGCGGCTGAGCGTCTGGGCGGCCGCTTCACCGCGCCCCCACCCCCCATGCGTCTCGCCGCTTGGCCGAGGCTCCTATGATGGCCACCGGGACCGGCCTTCCGGGTCGAGGCGCTCCCGCCATTCCTTCGAAGAGCAGGAGAGTTGCGCATGACGAAGACTCCGACGCGGCTCGCCGCGCCACTTGTCGTCCTCGCCTTGGCCGGCCTCGGCGTCACCGGCTGCGGCTCCAGCAACAAGACCAATGCGAGCACCACGCCGGCCGCGGCCGCGCCGCAGAGCACCGCCACCAGCGCCCCCGCCGGCGGCGCCGCCGATCCGGCCGTCGAGGCGCTCGTGCCGGCCGCCGCGAGAAGCAGAGGCACGCTGGCGATCGCCACCGATCCGACCTACGCGCCGTCGGAGTTCGTCGACAGAGACGGCAAGACGATCGTCGGCATGGACGTCGATCTCGGCAACGCGATCGCGGCCAAGATGGGTCTCAGAGCCGACTTCCAGAAGTCGACCTTCGATGCGATCATCCCTGGTCTCGCCGCCAAGAGATACGACCTCGGCATGTCGTCGTTCACCGATACGAGAGAGCGCCAGAGAACCGTCGACTTCGTCACGTACTTCACCGCCGGCACCTCGTTCTACGTCAGAGCGTCGGGTGGCCCCGACATCACCGGCCTCGGCAGCCTCTGCGGCAGAAGAGTCGCGGTCGAGAAGGGCACGACGCAGGCCGACGACTCTGCCGCGCAGGGCAGAAGATGCGTCACCGCCGGCAGACCGAACGTGACGGTGCTCGTCTTCCCCGACCAGAACGGCGCCAACCTGGCGCTCTCGTCGGGCCGCGCGGACGTGGGAATGGTCGACTCGCCCGTCGCGGCGTACATCGTCAGACAGTCCGGCGGCCAGTTCAGACTCGCCGGCACGACCTACGGCACCGCGCCCTACGGCGTCGCGATCCCGAAGGGCTCGGGCCTCGACAGACCGGTCCTCGCCGCGGTCAGAGCCGCGATCGCCGACGGCAGCTACAGACAGGCGCTGGAGAAGTGGGGCGTCCAGGCGGGCGCGATCAGCGATCCCAGACTCAACGGCGCCACCTCCTAGAGGTCTGAAGGAGCGAGCCCTGTCCGCCACCCCCACGGGACCCGCCGGCGCCTCCGACGCGCCGGCGGGCCGCGTCGCCCCCGAGGCGATCACCGCCGTCCCCGTTCGCCATCCCGGCCGCTGGATCGCCGCCGCGATCGTCCTGGTCCTGATCGTCACGATCGTCCATTCGGTCGCGACCAACCCGCGCTTCGGCTGGGGCGTCGTCGGCGACTACCTCTTCGACCACCGCATCACCCACGGCGTGCTCGTGACGCTCGAGCTGACCGTCGTCTCGATGGTCGTCGGGATCATCCTCGGGGTCGTCCTCGCAGTCATGCGACTGTCGGCGAACCCGCTCGTCTCGGGCTTCAGCGGCTTCTACATCTGGCTGCTGCGCGGCACCCCGGTCCTCGTCCAGTTGCTGTTCTGGAGCTTCATCGGCGCGCTCTATCCCAAGGTCGGGATCTCGATCCCGTGGGGGCCGTCGCTCGTCAGCGTCGACGCGAACTCGCTGATCACGCCGTTCATCGCCGCCACGCTCGCGCTCGCCCTCAACGAGGGCGCGTACATGGCGGAGATCGTGCGCGCCGGCATCCTCTCGGTGCCCGAGGGGCAGGCGGAGGCGTCGAGCGCGCTCGGCATGAGCCGGTTGCAGACGATGCGCCGGATCGTGTTGCCGCAGGCGATGCGCGTGATCGTCCCGCCGACCGGCAACGAGACGATCTCGATGCTGAAGACGACGTCGCTCGTGAGCGTGATCGCCTACGGCGAGCTGCTCTACGCCGCGCAGCTGATCTACGCCGCCAACTACAGAACGATCCCGCTGCTGATCGTCGCGAGCATCTGGTACCTCTTCTTCACGACCGTGCTGTCGATCGGCCAGTACTACCTCGAGCGTCGCTTCGGCCGCGGCGCGACCCGCGCGCAGGCGCAGACGCCGCTGCAGAGACTCCGGCGGCTGCTGCTGCCCGGGCACGACGCGCCCGTCTTCCCGCAGCGCACGCCGGACTCGTCGGCCGGCGGAGGGCTGGGCCTGTGACCGCCGCGCCCCCGATGGTGCTCGCCGAGGGCGTCCACAAGCGCTTCGGCCGGCTCGAGGTGCTGAAGGGGATCGACCTGTCCGTCGACCCCGGCGAGGTGATGTGCATCGTCGGACCGTCCGGCTCCGGCAAGTCGACGTTCCTGCGCTGCATCAACCATCTGGAGAAGATCGAGGCCGGCCGCCTCTCGGTCGACGGCGAGCTCGTCGGCTACCGCCAGCAGGGCGACAAGCTGTACGAGCTGCGCGAGTCGGAGGTCGCGCGCCGCCGGGCCGAGATCGGGATGGTCTTCCAGCACTTCAACCTGTTCGGCCACATGACGGCGCTCGGCAACATCTGCGAGGCGCCGGTCCAGGTCCGCAGGATCGGCCGCAAGCAGGCGGCCGTCCGCGCGCGCGAGCTGCTCGAGCGCGTCGGGCTCGCGGAGAAGTGCGACGCCTTCCCCGCACAGCTCTCCGGCGGCCAGCAGCAGCGCGTCGCGATCGCGCGGGCGCTGGCGATGGACCCGAAGCTGATGCTGTTCGACGAGCCGACCTCGGCGCTCGACCCCGAGCTCGTCGGCGAGGTGCTGGCGGTCATCCGCGGGCTGGCGGACGACGGCATGACGATGGTCGTCGTCACGCACGAGATGGGCTTCGCGCGCGAGGTCGCCGACTCGATCGTCTTCATGGACGGCGGCGTGATCGTCGAGTCGGGGACGCCGGCCGAGCTGCTGTCGAACCCGCGCGAGGCGCGCACGCGAGACTTCCTCGCGAAGGTGCTCTAGGAAGCTAGAGGCCGACGAAGACCTTGCCGACGGCGCCCTGCTCGACCGCGTCGTGCGCGGCGGCGATCTCGTCGAGGCCGAAGGCGTGGGCCGGCAGCTCGCTCAGCGCACCGTCGCGCAATGCCGCGCCGACGCCGGCGATCGCGGCCTCGAGCGCCTCGTCGGGGACCGTGTAGATCAGGACGAAGCGCAGCGTGACGTTGCCCCGCATCAGCGCGTAGGTGCGCGCCGTCAGCTCGGGCTCGTCGCTCGCGTAGGAGACGATCGTGCCGGCCGGCGCGAGCACGGCGAGGTCGAGCTCGAGGTTGGCGCCCGGCGCCACCTCGACGACGCGATCGACGCCGCCGGGCGCGGCGTGGCGGATCGCGTCCTCGGTGTCGCCCTCGCGGTAGTTGATGACGACGTCGGCGCCGGCCGCCTCCGCCAGCTTCGCCTTCTCGGCCGAGCTGACAGTCGCGATCACGCGCGCGCCGGCATGCTTCGCGAGCTCGATCGCGTAGTGGCCGACGGCGCCCGCGCCGCCCGCGACGAGCACGGTCTGGCCCTCGATCGGCCCGTCGGCGAAGAGGCAGCGGTGCGCCGTCAGCGCCGGGATCCCCATGCTGGCGCCGAGCGCGAAGCTCGCGTCGTCCGGCAGCGGGACGGCCTGGCGCTCGGGCACGACGATCCACTCGGCCGCGGTGCCGTGCTGGCGCTGCCACTGCCCGAACCAGACCCAGACGCGCTGGCCGAGGCGGCTCGGGTCGACGCCCTCGCCGACCGCGTCGATCACGCCCGCGCCGTCCTGGTTCGGCACGACGTAGTCGTAGGCGAGCTCGCCGCGCGCGCCGGCGCGCGACTTCCAGTCGGTCGGGTTGACGCCCGAGAGCCGCATCCGCACGCGCACCTCGCCGGGGCCCGGCTCGGGTCGCTCGATCTCCGTGACCCGCAGCGTGTCCTGCGCGGATCCGGCACGGTCGTAGACGGCGGCGCGCATCGTCTCGGGCATGCGGTGCAGCTTAGACCGCCGCGTGGCGGACCGATCGCGCCGCGCACCGCACCGGTATGCGTGACGACCAGGCCGCCCCCGCGCGGTCCGGCATCCGTCGTATGCTCGCGCCTGATTCCAACCGGAGGTGTCCCGTGAAGCGTGCTCTCGTCGTCCTGGCCGGTGTCGGTGCCGTGCTTGCCGTGCCCGAGACGGCCGCAGCGCAGGTGCAGGTCGACCGCGGGATCGCGGGCGCACGGCTGCAGAACACGAGCGCGCAGGTGCACGCCGCGCTCGGCAGACCGGCGAGAACCCACAGAGGCACGAACGACTTCGGCAGATTCACCGAGGAGACCTACGCCGGCGGGATCGTCGTGACCTACCAGGGCGGCGCCACCGTCTCGGCCGTCTCGACCTCCGGGCTGGGCGATCGCACGGCCGGCGGCGTCGGCGTGCGCTCGACCGAGGCGCAGGTCAGAAGAGGCGTCGCGTCGCTCCACTGCGAGACCGTCGCCGGCGCGCGCTCCTGCCACACCGGCTCGTTCAGACCGGGCCAGCGCATCACCGACTTCCTGATCTCTGGCGGCAGAGTGACCCGCGTGACGGTCGGGTTCGTGATCGACTGAGCCGGCCGTGCTGACGATCCGCATCCCCGGACTGCTGCTGACCGAGCACGAGTTCTCGATCCCGCTCGACCACGCGGTCCCGTTCGGCGAGCGGATCACGGTCTTCGCTCGCGAGGTCGCCGACCCGGACGGTGTCGACCGGCCGTACCTGCTGTTCTTCCAAGGCGGCCCCGGTCACGAGGCGACGCGGCCGTTCGGCAATCCGCGCGGGCCGGGCTGGCTCGTCCGCGCGCTGGAGGACTTCCGCGTGCTGCTGCTCGACCAGCGCGGCACCGGCCGCTCGACGCCGGTCGGGACGCTGCCAGGCATGACGCCGCAGGAGCAGGCCGACCGCCTCGCGCACTTCCGCGCCGACGCGATCGTGCGCGATGCGGAGTGGATCCGCGAGGAGCTGGGCGTCGAGTCGTGGAGCGTGCTCGGTCAGAGCTTCGGCGGCTTCTGCGTGACGACCTATCTGTCGCTCGCGCCGGGGTCGCTGCGCGAGGCGTTCGTGACCGGCGGGCTCCCGCCGCTCGGCCGTCCCGTCGACGAGATCTACCGCGCCACCTATGCGCGCATCCTGGAACGCAACCGCCGCTATTACGCGCGCTATCCGGACGACCGCGCGCGCGTGCTCGCCCTCCACGAGCGGCTCGCCGCCGAGGACGTGCGGCTGCCGTCCGGCGACCGGCTCAGCTCGCGGCGGCTGCGGCAGCTCGGGGGGATGCTCGGGATGAGCGACGGCGCCGAGCAGCTGCACTATCTGCTCGAGCGGCCGCCCGACTCGGCCGCCTTCCTCCACGACGTCGAGCAGGCGACGCCGTTCGCCCGCAACCCGCTCTACGCCGTCATGAACGAGGCCTGCTACGCGGACGGGACCGCGACGCGTTGGTCGGCAGCGCGCACGCTCCCACCCGAGTACGAGACGACGCCGGAGCTGTTCACAGGCGAGCACATGTTCCCCTGGATGTTCGAGGAGTACGGCGGCCTCGCGCCGCTGCGCGAGGCGGCCGAGCTCCTCGCGGAGCGCAGCTGGCCGCGGCTCTACGACGAGGACCGCCTGCGCGAGAACGCGGTGCCGGCGGCGGCCGCGGTCTACACCGAGGACGCCTACGTCGAGCGCGCCTTCTCGGAGGAGACGGCGGCCGCCATCTCCGGGCTGCGCCCGTGGGTCACGAGCGAGTACGACCACAACGGCCTGCGGGCCGACGGCGGCCGCGTCCTCGGCCGTCTGCTCGACCTCACCCGCGGCCGCGCGTAGCGCGCGGCCGCGCTGCTCGCGCCTGCGGCCCGCCGGCTACGGCCGGATGAAGGTGTCCGGATCCCCGCCGATCCGATCGCCGGCGTCGAGCGCCTCGATCGCCGCCATCTCGTCGTCGCTCAACGCGAAGTCGAAGACGTCGCGGTTCTCCTCGATCCGCGCCTGCGTGACCGACTTCGGGATCACGACGTTCCCGAGCTGCAGATGCCAGCGGATCACGACCTGCGCCGGCGTCTTGCGATGCGCCTCAGCGATCGCGGTGATCGCTGGTTCGCCGAGCGCTCTCCCCTGGGCCAGCGGGCTGTAGGCCTCCGTCACGATCCCGAGCTCGTCGTGCACGCGGCGCAGCGCGGCCTGCTGGAGGTACGGATGCAGCTCGACCTGGTTGACGGCCGGCGTCACGCCGGTCTCGCGGATCAGCCGCTCGAGGTGGGCGGGCTGGAAGTTCGACACGCCGATCTCGCGCGCGAGGCCCTGCTGCTGCAGGTCGATGAACGCCTGCCAGGTCTCGACGTATCTGTCGTGCGCCGGGACCGGCCAGTGGATCAGGTAGAGGTCGACGTGCTCCATCTCGAGCCGCGCGAGGCTCCCCTTCAGCGCGCGCGTCGCCCGGTCGTAGCCGTGCTCGTCGTTCGGGCACTTGGTCGTGATGAAGACCTCGTCGCGCTGAACGCCGGCGGCGCGGACGCCCTGACCGACGCCGGCCTCGTTGCGGTACGCGGCGGCGGTGTCGATGTGGCGGTAGCCGGCGCGCAGCGCCCGCACGACGACGTCGGCCGTGTCCTCGGGCGGCACTTGGAAGACGCCGAAGCCGAGCTGGGGGATCGCCGTCCCGCCGCGCAGCGGGACGTTGGGGATCTCGTTCGTGGAGGAGGTCATGCTCCCGGCCTTTCCATTCGGCCAGGGCGCAAACACGCGGCGGCGCGCTGGCGCAGCAGCTCGCGCTCGCGCGCGTTGCGGGTCAGCGCCGTGGCGCGTTCGAGCTCCGCCCGCGCCTCGTCGAAGCGGCCGAGCTTCGCGAGCAGGTCGGCGCGTACGCTCGGCAGGAGGTGGTAGCGCTCGAGCGAGGGCTCTGCGGCCAGCGTGTCGGCGAGCTCGAGGCCGACCTCGGGGCCGAAGGCCATCGCGAGCGCGACCGCGCGATTCAGCTGCACGACGGGCGACGGCGCGAGCTGCGCGAGCGTGTCGTAGAGCGCGGCGATCTGCCTCCAATCCGTCTCGGCCGCGGTCCGCGCTCGTGCGTGGCAGGCCGCGATCGAGGCCTGCAGCGCGTATGGGCCGAGCGCGCCGCCGAGCTCCTGCGCGCGCTCGAGCGCCGCGAGGCCGCGGCGGATCAGCAGCGGGTCCCAGCGCGCGCGCTCCTGTTCGAGCAGCAGCACCGGCTCGCCGGCCGGTCCGATGCGCGCCCGCGTGCGAGAGGCCTGGATCTCCATCAGCGCGACGAGGCCGTGGACGTCCGGCTGTCGCGGCGCCAGTCCGGCGAGGACGCGGCCGAGACGGAGCGCGTCCTCGCAGAGCGCCGGCCGCATCCAGTCGTCGCCGGCGGTCGGCGAGTAGCCCTCGTTGAAGATCAGGTAGACGACCTCGAGCACCGACGAGAGGCGGGCGGCGAGCTCGTCTCCCCGCGGGACCTCGAACGGGACGCGCGCCGCCGCGAGGGTCCGCTTGGCTCGTACGATCCGCTGCGCGACGGTCGCCTCGGGGACGAGGAACGCCCGCGCGATCTCGGGTGTCGTCAGCCCGCCGAGCAGGCGCAGCGTGAGGGCGATGCGCGCCTCGGTCGAGAGCAGCGGGTGACAGCAGGTGAAGATGAGGCCGAGGAGGTCGTCGCCGATCTCGTCGTCGAGCGCCGCGTCGAGGTCCGCGCTGCCCATCGCGAGCTGCACTCCGAGGTCGCGCGCGAGCTCCTCGTGCCTGTGCTCGAGCCGTCTCCTGCGGCGCAGCAGGTCGATCGCGCGGTGCTTGGCGGTGGCCATGAGCCAGGCGCCCGGGTGCTCCGGGACGCCCGACTCGGGCCAGCGCTCGAGCGCGACGACGAGCGCGTCCTGCGCGAGGTCCTCCGCGAGGCCGACGTCGCGCACCATCCGTGCGACACCCGCGATCAGCCGCGGCGACTCGATCCGCCAGACCGCCTCGATCGCGCGGTGGGTCTCTGACGCCGTCACGTCGCGGGTTCCTTCCGGCTACCGCGGCGAGGTCTGCTCCGGCGGAGCCTGCGACAGCTCGCCGGCGGCGGCCTGCACGTCGGCGGGGAAGTCCGTCATCTCGTAGACCTGCCGGACCTCGATGAACGAGTCGCCGCCGGTCGGGCAGCGCGAGGCCCACGCGACCGCCTCGTCCTTCGACTTGACGTCGATGATCCAGTAGCCGCCGACCAGTTCCTTCGCCTCGGCGAAGGGACCGTCGGTCACGGTCGGCTTGCCGTCGGGGAAGGAGACGCGCGCGCCTTTCGAGGCGGGCTGGAGCCCGTCGAGCGCGAGCAGGACGCCGGCCTTCGTGAGCTCCTCGTTGTACTTCGTCATCGCGGCGACGGTCTCGGGCGAGGGCTGCCACGCCGCCTCGTCCTGCAGGCCCGGGTACATGAACATCATGAATCGCATCGTGGCATCTCCTTCTGTCGTGGGGTCGGCCTCGAGCCTCGAAGCGCTCGACTCGTCCGCACCCCGTTCTTATCGATACGACGAACGCCGCGTGGCGAAATCGACACGAGCGCCAGATCTCTTCGATCGCGACGCCGGCGCGCGCCGACGCGCACGCCAGCGGTCAGCTCCGCGTCACTCGTAGGGCCCGAACTCGGGGTACTCGACGGGCTCCTCGACGAAGCGACGCAGGCGCTCCCTCCCCTCGTTCGGGACGGGCTCGCCGTGGTCGAACAGCAGAGCGTCGAAGTCGCGCAGCAGCAACGCCCGGAAGCGCTCCTTCAACGCCCGTCTGCGACGATCGGGATGGGCGCCGATGTCGGGGTCGGGCGGGAAGCCGATCGGCCCGTCGCCGGGGTGGGTGAGCACGTCGCCGAAGGCGACCGCGCCCTCGCCGTGGGAGACCCAGAAGGCCGTCTCCTCCTCCAGGATCTGGCCCATCTCGACGGCCGTGACGCCGTAGGCGACCTCGTCGCCGAACTCGTACTTCATCGCGCCGGCCTGGTCCGCGAGGTGCGCGAGGCCGAGCGCGGGCACGCGGATCAGGACGTCGAAGGCGTCGCGGTAGCGGTCGGCGTCGCGGTAGTGCGTGTGGTTGGTCAGCAGCGCCTGCTGCGGTCTCACGCCGAAGCCGTCGAAGACGCCGAGCCCCTCCTCCGGCACGGTCGGATCGATCAACGCCCCGGCCGGCTCGACGTAGAACGAGTGGACGCGGCGGGCGAGCCGCTCGTCGAAGACGGACCAGTGGTGGAACCCCGGGAGGATCTCCTCCATGGGGCGCTAGTGCCCGCTCCTTTCGCGTGTAAACCCCATAATCTCGGTCGGGATGGTAGTTTGACGAGACCGTCGCGGTCCTGGCGTCGGCCACCATCGCACGCCGACCGGCCTCCTACGGTGCGGGCGTGCCGCGCTTCCAACTCGAGTTCTACGAGGACGAGCATGGCGACAGCCCGGTCCTGCGCTGGCTGCGTCAGGACCTGGCACCCACGCAGCGGCGAGCGATCGGCGTCGCCATGCCAGCGTTTGACGACTTCATCGCCGAAATCGAGGCGGAGGACCGAGCCGAGGGACCCGAGGCGGTCGCCGAGCTCGAAGCGTTCCGGCTCCACTTCTCGCTCGCGCGCCAGTTCGGTGAGCAGCGCCGCGCACAGCACCTGACGCAGAAGCAGCTCGCCGAGCGGTCCGGCATCGGTCAAGCCGAGATCAGCCGCATCGAGCGCGGCCAGTCGAACCCGACGACCGCAACGCTCGGCGCGCTCACTCGCGCACTCGGCCTCGACGTTCGGCTCGTCCGCACCGACAGAGCCGCCTGACCAGCCCCCCACGCGCTCGGTCTGGTCCGAGCCGTTCCTCGACAAGCTGCATGCTGCAGCTATCTGCTGCATCGGGGCGCCGGGCTTTGAACCCGGGACCTCCTGCTCCCAAAATCGCTAGCCACGGTTGCAGAAGCAGGTGATTTGCAGGTACTTCTTGAGGCGAATCGCCTGTAGCGCAATCGGGGATTGCCGCCGATTTGGGTCGATATCCGGCGATTCTGGCACTTAAGGCGGCTAGTGCCAGAACGAGAGGAGCCGTTCTACTGCGGCGGACATCCTGATCCACCACGTTCTCGTCGCCTCGTGCGACCTCTCGGGACCGTTGGAGGTGCGGGTTAGAACACGACCCGTCGCAGCCAGCTTGGGGGCGACCGCATAGAGCGAGATCGATCGGGGCGGGCAGCTACGATCAGAGCGTGAGCTTCGATCCGTGGAGACCCGTCGACATTGCTTCCATGTGGAGACCGATCGACATCGCCTCCACGTGGAGACCTGTCGACATCGCCTCCACGTGGAGACCGATCGACATAGCCCCCACATGGAGACCGATCGACATCCGCCCGATGTGGGCACCGGTCGACGTCCGAGAGTTCCTCGGTGGCCTCCAGGCCTTCCCGATCCTGCCGGACACAAGTATCGAGCAGGTCGAAGATGCCCTCCGAGCCGCTGAGGAGACAGACAAGGACTCGGGTGGATGGTTCTGGCTCCTTCCGGACACCGAGCAGGCGAAGCTGTGTATCTATCTGCTGGAACTCATCAACGAGTTCGACGGCTTCCTGGCGAACGTCACTGGCACCGGCCGACTGCCGGACGGCTACAACAGCGCAATTAGGACGCTCTGCATCCTTGTTGCCGTTCTGATCTGGATCATCGAACATCAGCCGCGCAACCAGGGGTAGTCAAGCCTCCCCCGACCTCCCCGGTCGACGTCCTCCAGAGACGGCCCGGGCGAGCTTCCTCCCTGGAGCCCCTTCACGGCAGCCCGCCCGGTAGGCCGATAGCCCACGCTCGTCGCATTAGGGCGTGACGCGTCATCGCTTGGGACGCTGCTCGGCCTGCCCTCGCATCCATGCGGACAACTGCAAGAGTAATCTCGGCTCCGCGCGAGCCTCCGGGCTCGGCAAGCCGACGTGGCGACTTGCGTAATCCCGAAGCACATCGCGGCCGAACCAGATCGGGTTAGCGGGCACATCGACTCTGTCGAAGCCGTAAGCACGACGGACCAGGATCACCGCGCCCCCCGCGACCATGATCACGTATTCGGCGAGTCTTTTCGATGCAAACAGCGAATCGAATTCCGGATCCGTTGATGCAAACCCAGGAGGTCCGAAACCTGGTTTGGGATGGACCAGCTTATTCCGCACTGCGAACAGCTCTTCTATGATCGGCATCGACTCGCGGTCGCGTGGGAACAGGTTTTCCCCGTAAGCGATCCTCGTCCCGACCGCGTACTTATTTACGGTGGACATACGCTCTACGGCTTTCAGATCCTTTCCTCTGAGATGAACCGCCAAGAACTCGTTGATGTACGCCTCAGCAGAGAACGCCGCAAAGAGAATGACATTCTGCGCATGCACGCGACGACGGTCGCGTGCGATTAGCACAACAGGAGCGCGGAGCCTCGGGTCCTCCGAGACTGGAGCCAGCGACGCATACAGCGTTCGCGAATCCCCAAGCGCATGCAGTGCGTCTAGAGCCTGAGTCAGATAGCCAGTAGAGAAGTTTCGGGGACGTTCTGGCCGCTCTGCGCCTGCTGCTTCGGCAGCGATTCGAAGCTCATCCTGGCTCGACACCGAGTAAATCCTAGACTATCGACAGCACTGACGGGGAGCGGCGTCGCCCTATTGAACGGCACTGATTAATCGCAGAAGATCACGACGACTGACGGCGAAGTCGATCTCGTAACTTTGTGTCGCGAGCCAGGTAGACGGTGCCACTCGCGAGGACGTACGGATAGGAGACTCCGCTCCGTCCCTCTGCTCGGTCGATGGCGTAGTCAAGCTCGATGAATGCTCGCGCTGACTGGCCGTCCTCAAGGCGCTTGGGTAGACCATCGACATTCAGTGAAAGTCGAAATGGGACATCCTCATGCATCCACTCGCTCTGCCGCATCCAACGCGCTCTACCAGGTAGGAACACGATACCGATCTCATCGACCTCGATAGGTCGGCGCCTGGCCGTGACAACGATGGCTAGCCCTTCGGAAGGGCTTGGCTCGTCCTGCACCGGGCCCCACTGGGCAGCGATGCGCGGACGCCGGACGATGCCCGACATGTTCACGAGCAACGCGAACAACGCGATGACGAGGGAGACGACCGAGAGAGCCACGATCAAGATCTTCTCGAATGTGACCCTCACGCTGCGGCGATTGGCCGGGGATCAGAACGGCAGGTCCTGCCGTGTCCGATCGACGGCGTACGCTCCCGAGCAAGATGATCTCCTCGGTCACCGTCAGGCGGTTCAAGAGTTTTGCTGACGAGACCATCGAGCTGGACGAAGCGGTCGTGCTGGCAGGCCCGAACAACTCCGGCAAGACGACCCTCTTGCAGGCCATCGCCACTTGGCAGCTCGCACTCAGCCATTGGTTGACGAAGCGAAAGCCCGGCGCCACGACTGCGAAGGCCCGCTCCGGCGTCGTGATGACGCGGCAACAGTTCACCGCCATCCCGGTGCGTGAGATGAATCTCCTTTGGCAGGGTCGTCAGACCTCCGGAATGGAGGCGCCCCTCGGTCGCAAACGGCGCATCGAGATCGTCCTCAGGGGCGATGACGACGGCGGATGGGAGTGTGGCATCGAGATCGAGTACCAAGGTCGCGAGACGGTCAACGTCCGGCCTCTCGGATCGCTCGATGGCGCGGATATCTCCGATTGGCCGCCGAGACAGGCTCTCGAAGTCCAGGTCGTCCACATTCCCCCGATGTCCGGTATCAGCCGCGAGGAGCCACGCCACGATCGTGGGTACCAGGACCTTCTCGTAGGCCAAGGACGACCTGGCGAGGTGCTGCGGAACCTCCTGTATGAGGTCAGTCAGCAGAGAGAGGACTGGAACAGCCTCAGTAGGCACATCACAGCGCTGTTCGGCTTCAAACTGCTTGAGCCCGCCTACGACGCCTCCGACCCCCACATCGTCTGCGAGTACCGGCCTGAGGCGGCGGCGCGACCGCTCGACATCGCGAACGCGGGGAGCGGATTCCTTCAGGTCCTCCTCCTCTTCGCGTTCTTTTACGCTCGACCCGGATCTGTCCTGTTGATGGACGAGCCGGACGCCCATCTCCATGTGATCCTCCAAAAGGAGATGCACGACGTGCTGCGCCGAGTAGCGGCTGACCGTCGCTCGCAGCTCCTGATCGCCACCCACTCCGAGATTCTCCTCGACGCAACGTCTCCTGATCGGGTGATCTCGTTTGTGAGGTCACATCCGCGCCGTCTCGCCGACAAATCCGAGCGAAGCGCGCTCCGCGAGGCCATGAAGCGACTTACCACTACTGAGCTTCTGCTGGCAGAGGAAACCGGAGCGATCATCTACTTGGAAGATCAATCCGACGAGCGTATTCTGAGCGCTTGGGCCGAGGTTCTCGAACATCCCGCGCGAGTCTTCTTGGATCGGCCGTTCGTGCATCGACTTCTGGGGAACCAGGTCGCTGACGCGAGGGCCCACTTCTTCGCATTCCGCTCGGTCATGGAGCCCGTGTCGGGCCTCGTCATCCTCGACGGCGACGGTCGAGATCTACCAGAGGACGAAGAAGTATCAGACGGGTTGAGGGTGATTCGGTGGAAGCGCTACGAGATTGAGAACTACCTGCTCGTGCCGCGAGCCATCGCAGCCCTGGCCGGCTGGGGGGACGACACGTTGATGATCGAGGCCGTGAACCGTGTCTTTCATCGCCAGGTTCCCCCGGGAACGGATCTCTTCGATGACGAAGTGGCCGGGCTCGCGAGATTGAAGGCGAGCGAGCAGTTTCTTCCGGATCTGCTTCATGCTGGCGGTCGGGATCTGGCCAAGAGAGACTTCTTTCTCGTCGCCGCCCAAATGCGGCCGGATGAAGTGCACCCGGATGTCATCGCGAAGCTCGACCAGATCGCGACAACGCTCGGCCGCTTCGAGAGACCTAGAACGCCAGGCACCTAAGCGCCACTGCTTGCGATTTCAGGGCTGGCCCGTGGCTGACGACTCAGGCCGCGATCTGTTCGTCGCCGTCGTCGCGCTGGGTGCCGTTGACGAGTGCCTTGAGGCGGGCTCGTTCCTGGGGGCTGCGGCGCATCATGTCGGAAGGCCGAGCCCGCACCTGGTCGACTCTGTCGTCTGCCTCGAGCACCCGTGCCCAGCTCGTGAAGCCCACCTGCTCGCGACCGACGAAGTCGACCCTGCCTGGGCCGGCGACCACCGCGCTCAGGTGCCCATCGGCAGCGCTCACGAACGCTTCGACCTGCCGTTCCTCGTCGCAGACGATTAACGCCGCCGGCTCGATGTCGAGACTCGCGTAGCGGCTCTCGCGCCAGCCGGACGCCAGGAACCAGTCGTAGCGCCGCAGCCGCTCCAACTGCTTCGACGGCCGCCGCATGCGGTCGAACGCCCGGGTGCGCGATGCCAAGCTGCACCCGCCGGTCGCCGAGCTCGGACGCCGCCGAGGCATCGGCGGCGCGCTGCTCGACGCGCGGGTCCACGGTGCCTGCCCGCGGCCCGAGCAGCGTGAACGGCGCCGCGTCGATCAGCGGACCGCTCCTGCCCACGAACGCGGCCGCGCGCGCCGCGATCGACGCCATCAGGGCGAACACCTGCACGTCGTGCTCGACGTAGGCGATCGAGGTCAGCTTCGCCGGTCTGAACGCCTCGCGGTCCGCCGGCTCGCCCCACTCGCGCAGCATCCGCCAGCCGCGCTCCGTCAGCCGATAGACCCACTCCGGCGCGCCCTCGGTCCTCCCCACCCGCGGGCGCAGTTTGTCGACCAGGCCGATGTCGTGGAGCAGCTTCAACCGCTCGCGCACCGCGCTCCCGTACCGGCCCCAGAAGAACGCCGCCAGGGTACTCGTCGTCGCGTAGCCGAAGTCGTGCAGGAACCGCAGCAGCCGGAGGTCGCGCGCGGTGACGGAGCAGGCCGGCAGCTCGTCGGGACGCTTGCCCCATTGGATGCCCATCGCGCCGAGGTCGACGCCGGCGTCGCCGAGTTTGCGCGTCAGGTCGTCGCCGATCACGACCCGCTCACCGCCCGCGATCGACGCGGCTGCTTGTTCCCTGCTTGTTCCCGGGCCCGATCGCGCGAATTCAGTGGTGCAACCAGAGGAAGAAAACGACTGATTTGCAGCCACTTCCACCATCGGGGCGCCGGGATTTGAACCCGGGACCTCCTGCTCCCAAAGCAGGCGCGCTACCAAGCTGCGCTACGCCCCGTCCGGAGCGAGTATATGGCGCGCCACGCCGGCCCGGGACGGACTGCGCAGGTA
>JAOPZA010000022.1 GCA_025964325.1 Conexibacter sp. | reverse complement strand
CATACTCGGAGTGTCCGGTCGCGGGGGCCGGCGAGGTGCGACCCGGCGCCGGCGCCGGGCGGTGCAACGCGGCGCTGCGTCGCGCCGCGCAGCGCGGGAATCGCTCTCCAGCCTCGCTCAGCGGCGGGTGGCGACGCGCTTCGGGCGCTTCGCCCGCTTGACCTGGACGACCGTCAGCCCGAGCCGGCGCACCGCAGTCTTGCGCGCGCCGGTCAGCAGCAGCGTGTAGCGGCCCGCGTGCAGGCGCGGAAGACGGATCACGTGGAGGTCGGGTCCGGTCGCGATCGTGACGCTGCCGAACGAGCCTGCCGGCTTCGTCCGCTTCCCGCGCCGGACCACCAGGGCGAGCGAGACGCGCGTCGCGGAGCCCTCCTGCCATGAGCGCAGCGTCACCGTCGTGCGACGGCCGGCCCGCACCGTCCGCGGGCCGAGCGCGAGGTAGCGCAGCTTCGGCGGCGCCAGCGCGTACGGGTCGCCGACAGCCAGGCGGCGGCTGCGGTCGGCCGGGGTCGCCGGCAGCACGCCGGTGGGGGTGACCGCCGCGGTCGAGGGGCCGCCGGCGTTGGGGTCGTTGAAGTGCGGGGAGGCGGAGAAGGCGGCCGCGTCGTAGGTCACGCCGGCGGCGGCGAGCAGGGACGCCGTCGCGGGGTCGAATTCCGGCGTCAGCCCGTCGGTGACCGCCCAGATCGCCTGGTTGGCGCTCGCGGGCGCGTTCGCGCCGTTGGCCGGGTCGAGCTGACGGCGGCCGAGCTCCTCGGCGACCTTCTGCAGCGCCACGTACTGCGGAAAGCCCTGGTCGGCGGCGCGGCCGAGCACGTCGAAGCGGCTCGTCACCGCCGGGATGTGGCGCGTGAGGTCGATGCAGTAGCCGTAGAGCCCGTCACGGTGCGCGCGGCCGCCGCTCGGCGCGAACATGTCGAGCGCGGCGCCGACGACCATGTTCTGCTGCGTCGGGTCCTTGTTCAGGAGGACGTCGCCGGGGCTGGCGTGCAGGCGCACGCCGGCGCGCGCGATCAGGCCGTCGATGTCCTTCGGGATGATCGGCTTGCCGTTCTGCTTGCCGGTGCCGTCGGCCATGATGTCGTCCTCGCTGCCGACCGGCGTCGACGGCTGGATCTCGCCTCTGCCGTATCTCGCCTCCAGCTCGGCGTCCCGCTTCAGGACCTGCTGCCACCAGGCGTCCATCGCCTTCAGGTCGCCGGACTTGCCGGTGTAGGGAGGCAGCGAGTGGCGCGTCCCGTCGGCCGCGGTCCAGTCGGGCCTGCGCGCCGAGTAGCGGTCCGGCAGCCCCAGCAGGTGCCCCGTCTCGTGCGCCCACGTCGTCGAGGTCTCGTTCGACCCCCAGTCGCCGGACTTCTCGCCGTTCGGTCCGAACGCGCTGCCGGAGACCATGCTCGCGTCCGACGCCGCCGGGCGATCCCCGAGCACGATCTGGTGGAAGCCGGGCGTCCCGCCTGCAAGCGGATCGGCGCCGGCGCGGACCTTCGCATCGACGGTGACGCGGAACGGCGAGCCGTCGGAGGCCTTCAGGCCGGAGAGGCGCTGCTCGATCGCAGCGGCGATCGCGTCGGCCTTGCTCTGCGGCCAGGGCGTGCCGTCCTTCTGGGCGCCGAGGAACTCGATCCGCACGGTCGCCGTCACCGGCAGGCCGCGAACGCGCGCGCCCTGCAGGTCGACGGCGACGCTGTCGCCGCCGATTCCGCCCTTCGGCGTGAGGTTGACGATGCCCGCCGCGGCGGCCTGCGACAACGTCGCCTGCTGGGCGACCTCGGTCGCCGGCGGCGTCGGCGGTGCCGGACCGGCCGCCAGCGCGTTCGGCGATGCGGCCAGCGCCAGCGTCATCAGTAGCAGGACGACCGGGATCAGTCGTTTCACCGTCGCAACACTAACCGGTGCATCTGGATGTGCAACCCGAGTCTTAGCCGGTGCGACCACCAGCGTTGCGGCGCGTGGCGAGGAACGTCGCCGTCGCGCCCAGCAGGAGGCCGAGCAGGCCCGCGATCAGCGCGGCGACGCCGAGGCCCTTGCTGGCGACGTCGCCGTGCTGGGCCGCGACCGGCGCGTTGCCGGTCGCGGCCGCCGCCGGGGCCGGCGTGGCAGTCGTCGTCGCGGGGGCCGCTGCGCCGCTGGCCGGAGCGGCAGGTGTGAGCGCCACCTGCGGCGCCGGCTGCGCGCTGTCCGGCGCGCCGATCCACCGCACGACCGCGCCGTTCGAGTACGTCTGCAGCGCCTTGAACGTCAGTCTCGGGCCGGCCTTCCCGGGGATCTGCACGGAGATCGGGAAGTCCTTGAACGCACCCGGCGGGATTGCGCCCAGGCCTCTGCCGCTGCCGCTCCAGATCAGCTCCGAGACGGCCTCGATGACCGGCCCGTCGTCGGTCTGGATCGGCTTCGCCAGCTTCGTCTTGATCACCTTCACGGTCCAGCCCGGCTGCTGCTCGACCGCCACCGAGGCGAAGCCCGGCGGCAGTCTCAGGTCGACCTTCACGGTCGAGGCGTCGTCGCGCTCCGTCGGGACGCGGACGTCGAGCACGGTGAACGAGCCGGCCGCGGCGCTGTTCGGTTGCAGGGTCACGTGCGCCTGCGCGGCGGCCGGCAGGCCGAGCGCGAGCGCCGCCGTGACGCCAGCGATCGATCGTCGTTGCATGGGACTCCTATCTCTTGTTGATCGAGCTCATGTGTTGACCGCCGAGAGCAGCCACAGGCCGAGGCAGGTGAACCCGACCATCACCGTCAGCATCCAGTACTGCGAGCGGGTCGCCGCCTGCGCGTCGTCGCGGTAGACGGCGAGCGCGCGGTCGTGCGCGAGCACGAGGCCGCCGACGTGGCCGGCGACGAGCGCCGCGACCTGGACGTACCAGATCGCCGTGGCCGAGATCAGCCCATAGTCGACCTGGCCGTCGGCGGTGCCGAACAGGTCGGACCCGTGCCCGAGCGGATCGGAGACGAGGTAGCCGAGCGCCTGCCCCTGGAAGATCAGCAGCGAGAAGTAGTGCGCGAGCGCGTAGGCGAAGGCGATCGGCACGAGCGTGTGGACGAAGCGCCGCGCCAGCTCGGGCGTGCTGTGGCGCGCCTCGACCGTCCGCATGCCGCGCACGCCGGCCCAGTAGAGGAGCGAGACGAAGGCGATCGCGAGCGCAAGGCCGATCGAGAAGGCGACCTCGCCGGCCGCCGTCGCGCCCAGCCCGAGATTGCCGAAGAAGTCCTGCAGCTTCGGCGCGACATCGACCCACAGCACGCCGTTGGAGGCGCCGTCGAACGTCGTCGTGCCGATCAGGACGCACAGCAGCGCGACCGTCCCGGGCACGACCTCGAGGCGCGGGAGCCCCGAGAGCGGCGCCCGCAGGCACAGCTCGCGGCCGCGCGTCTCCCACACCGAGATCCGCGCGCAGAGGCCGAACCAGACGCCGAACGGGTCGGCGCGATCGCTCCAGCGCTCGTCGCCGTAGAGGCTGATGCCGATCACCTGCACGAAGGCGAAGGCGAGCATCAGCACGCCGAGCGTCGCGGGGTCGTCGCGGTCGACGTAGACCAGCTCGACCCACGCAAAGGCGACGATCCCCGCCGTCGCCGGCCAGCGCCCGAGCCGCTCCGGGTAGCGCATCGGCTCCGACGCGAGCCCTGGCAGCAGCCGCCCGAGCAGCGAGAACCAGCGCGCGATCGCGCGCCACGGGTTGAAGGGACGGAAGACGTCGCCGAGCAGCACGCTCAGCACCGGCACGCCGACCCAGAAGGCGACGTAGACGACCGTCGGCGCGAGGTTCGCGAGCGGCACCGAGGTGCCGGCGAAGGCGCAGTAGACGACGATCGCGAAGACGGCGACGCCGATCAGCTCGCAGATCGGGGCGATCCCGCGGGGGATCGTCGCGACCCTGCGCAGGCGGGGCTGCTGGAGCCGCGGCCGCGGCCACAGCAGCGCGAGGGCGAAGAAGGAAGCGATCAGGACGATCGCCGCCGCCCACGCGAACAGCCACTGCGGGATCGGCAGCGTCGTCCCGCCGACCAACCCGTGCGCGTCGGCGGCGGCGGGCAAGCCCGCGCCGGCGACGAGCACGGCGGCCAGCGAGGCCGCCGTCGGGCGGAGACGCGCGGCGCGGCGCCGTCTTCCCCCGAAGCCAGATCGGGTCATCGGATCTTCACCTCCAGTTTGCGCGTGTACTCGTCGAAGTCCGAGACGCGGACCGTCACCTGCAGCTGCCACGTCCCCGGCACGCCGAAGGTCGCGGCCGGGATCACGTAGTGGCCGGGCCCGGCGACGTTCGCCTGCTGCTGCAGCGGCCCGATCGAGCGCTGCGGCTGCGTCTCGGCGACGTCGACCTCTCTCGCGCCCGTGAACTGGCTGCCGTCCCGCGGGTTCAGCAGGTAGAGGTGGAGCTCGTTCGAGCCGACCCGCACGGGGTCGAGCGTCAGCTGCAGCTGCGCGGGCCCGACCGTCGTCGTGGTCGAGAACGGGCCGCGCTGCGCGGCGATCGAGGGGGCGTAGCCGGTCAGCGCGGCCGTCACGCCGAGGACGACGACGATCAGCGCCAGCTCGCCGCGCAGCGCGCGCCGCAGCAGCACGCCGCTCGCGCCGAGGCTCGCGCCCTCCGCAGCGATCCGCCGCAGGCGCGGGAGCGAGCGCCGGCGCTGGTAGGCGCCCAGCCCGATCAGCGCCAGCAGCAGCAGGAACTTGATCAGCGCCGCGCGGCCGAAGGCGGTGTCGAGCAGGTGCGCGGGCGTGCGCACGAGCACGTAGCTCTGGACCAGTCCGGTGAGCAGGATCGCGATCACGGCGCCGAGCGCGAGCGGCGAGAAGCGCACGAGGACGGCGGCGAGCAGCCGGCCGCGCTCGGCGGGCTCGAGCCGGCGGGTCGCCGCCGGCACTCCCAGCAAGAGCACGGCGAGACCGCCGACCCAGACGCTCATCGCGGTGACGTGCACGACATTGGCGGGCAGCAGCACGGCGACCGGGCTCTGGCTCGCGCCGTGGCCGCTAAGCCCCGGCATCAGCAGCAGGTAGGCGGCCGGCAACGCGAGCACGGCGAGCACGGGGCCCGCGGCGCCGCGGCGCGAGCGCGGCAGGGCCAGGCCGGTCGCGCCGAGCTCGGCGGTGCGC
>JAOPZA010000013.1 GCA_025964325.1 Conexibacter sp. | reverse complement strand
CCTACCTCGGCCCGGTCGAGGACGAGTCGGGGCTGCACTACCTGCGCCCGGAGACCGCCCAGGGCATCTTCGTGAACTTCGCCAATGTCATGGGCGCGGCCCGCAAGAAGCCGCCGTTCGGCATCGGGCAGATCGGGAAGTCGTTCCGTAACGAGATCACGCCGGGCAATTTCATCTTCCGCACCCGCGAGTTCGAGCAGATGGAGATGGAGTTCTTCGTCCCGCCCGAGGACGCGCCGAGATGGTTCGAGCACTGGCTCGAGCAGCGCGCGTCGTGGTACACGAAGCTCGGCATCCGCCCCGACCACCTGCGGCTGCGGGCGCACGAGTCCGACGAGCTGTCGCACTACTCTTCCGGCACCAGCGACGTCGAGTACCTCTTCCCGATCGGCTGGAGCGAGCTCGAGGGGATCGCCAACCGCGGCGACTACGACCTCAAGGCGCACGCCGCCGCCTCGGGCGAGAAGCTCGAGTACCTCGACCCCGCCAACGGCAACCGCCGCTACGTCCCCCACGTGATCGAGCCGGCCGCCGGCGCCGACCGCGCGACGCTCGCCTTCCTCGTCGACGCCTACGACGAGGAGGAGGTCGAGGGCGAGACGCGCACCGTGCTGCGCTTCCACCCGCGGATCGCCCCTGTCAAGGTCGCCGTCCTGCCGCTCGTCAAGAAGGACGGCCAGCCGGAGCTCGCGCGCGAGATCTACCGCGACCTGCGCGAGCGGATGCAGGCCGAGTACGACGAGGGCGGCTCGATCGGCAAGCGCTACCGCCGCCAGGACGAGATCGGGACGCCGTGGGGCGTCACGGTCGACCACCAGACGGTCGAGGACCGCACCGTCACGCTGCGCGACCGCGACTCGCTCGAGCAGGTGCGGATCGCGATCGACGAGCTCGGCCCCGAGCTCGAGCGCCGTCTGCGCGCCCCCTGGACGAGCCCCAAGCTCGCCACCGACGCGACGGCCTAGCCTCACCCGCAGGTTTCGCGCCAGCGAAATCCTGCAATGTGAAACAAGCGCGCAGCGCGCGGTTTCACACGCGCAGCGCGCAGTTTCAGACAGGGTCGGCGATCAGGGCCCGCGCCGCGACGACGGCGGCCGCGAGCGTCGGGCGCGGATCGCGGTGCGGCTCGATCAGGAAGCGCAGCGCGAGCCCGTCGGCGAGCGCGAACAGCACGCCGCCGACCGCCTCCGGCTCGGCGCCGAGCCGCAGCACGCCCTCGTCGCGCTTCGCCTGCAGCGAGGTCGCGACCTGCTCGCGCATCTGGCGGCACAGCTCGGCCAGCTCGACGGCGATCTCCTCGTTGCGGCGCGAGAGCGTGAAGAGCTCGTAGAGCAGCACGAGCACGGCGGGGTCGCGCTCGATCACGGCCTCGAGGTTGCGCACCAGCACGTCGATGAAGTCGTCGGCGGTGCGCGCGTCCTCGAGCGCGCCCGCGAGCACCGACATGCGAATGTCGCAGTCGCGCCGCACGACCTCGACGAGCAGCCGCTCCTTCGTCCCGAAGTAGTAGTGCAGGAGACCGCGCGAGACGCCTGCCTCGCGCGCGACGTGGTCGAAGGTCGAACCGGCCGCGCCGCGCGTCGCGACGCTCGCGCGCATCGCCTCGACGATCCGTTTGGCTTTGTCGCTCTCGAGCGGGCGGGGAGCGGTCGTCGACATCGTGGGCTCGATGGTAGCCCGCCGGGCGCGCTCGTGGACGGCAAGCGGGCGCCCCCGGGGGCGCCCGCTTGCGAACGATGCGGCGCGCAGCGCGCGCGGCGGGCCGGCGCTTCGCGCTAGACCGCGCCCCCGGCCGGCGAGCTCGGCGTCGTGGTGGAGCTGTACTCGAACTCCTCCTCCTTGCCGAACAGCGCGTCGAGCAGCTTCGTGCGCAGGTCCTCGCTGACGGCGAGCGCGATGCCGGCGCCGACGATCAGGAGGATCAGCCGGCGTCCGAGGTGGCGCCGCCTCGGCTTGCGCTTGGTGGGGCCGTCCTTCAGCGAGCTGCCGGCCTCCTTGAGCGCGTCCGCGGCCTGCTTGAGATCCTTCTGCACCTTCTTGTCCTCGACCAGCGCGCGCGGGCCCTTGCCTTCGGAGACGCGGTCGAAGGCGTCCTTGGCCGCCTCGAAGGCGACGCGGAAGTTGTCGCGCAGCTCGTCGTCCTCGACGAAGCGCTGCACCCAGGGAGTGGTGGTCGCAGCGGCACTGCCCGCCGCCTTCTTCGCCTGCTTGCCGCGTGCTGCCATGCCGATGCTCCCTTGCGCTCGCTTGCTCAGTATGCGAAGCGAGCATACCCCCTGCCTGGCGCGCGACACTCCCTTCAGCCGCGACGTCTGCCCGCCAGCGCCGGGCGCGGCACGAGCGCCGCCTCGAGCACCTCCTCGATCCGCTCGACGAAGCGGAAGTCCAGCTCCGCTACCAGGTGCGCGGGGATCTCCTCGACGTCGGCGGCGTTCAGCTCCGGCGCGATCACGCAGACGATGCCGGCCCGCTGAGCCGCGAGCACCTTCTCCTTCAGGCCGCCGATCGGAAGCACCTGGCCGGTCAGCGTGATCTCGCCCGTCATCGCGACGTCGGCCCGCACCGGCTGGTCGCGCAGCAGCGAGGAGAGCGCCGTCGCGATCGTGATGCCCGCGCTCGGGCCGTCCTTCGGGATCGCGCCCGCCGGCACGTGGACGTGCAGGTCGTGGTCGGCGAACCAATCCGTCTCGAGGCCCTCCGGCGGGTGGCTGCGGACGTAGGAGAGCGCCGCCTGCGCCGACTCGCGCATGACGTCACCGAGCTGGCCGGTGATCGTCAGCTTGCCGGAGCCCGGCATCGCGCTCGCCTCGACGAACAGCACGTCGCCGCCGACCGGCGTCCAGGCGAGCCCGGTCGCGACCCCGGGCTCCGCCGTACGACGGCGCGTCTCGGAGAAGTAGCGGCGTCTGCCGAGCAGCTCGCGCACTCTCGGCGCGCTGATCGCGACGCGTCTGGTGAGCGTCCCCTCGGCCGCCTGGCGCGCGACTCTGCGGCAGACAGTGCCGATCTGGCGCTCAAGCCCGCGGACGCCCGCCTCGCGCGTGTAGTCGGCGATCACGACGCGCAGCGCGGCGTCGCTGAAGGAGATCCGGCCGCGCGTCAGGCCGTTGCGCCGGATCTGGCGCGGCACGAGGTAGCGCTTCGCGATCTCGAGCTTCTCCTCCTCGGTGTAGCCCGTCAGCTGGATGATCTCCATGCGGTCGAGCAGCGGGCCCGGGATCGTGTCGAGCGTGTTCGCGGTCGTCACGAACATCACCTCGGAGAGGTCGAACGGCAGGTCGAGGTAGTGGTCGCGGAAGGACGCGTTCTGCTCGGGGTCGAGCACCTCGAGCATCGCGCTGGCCGGGTCGCCGCGGTAGTCCGCGCCCATCTTGTCGATCTCGTCGATCATGAAGAGCGGATTCCGCGAGCCGGCGTCCCGCAGCGCGCGGATGATCACGCCCGGCATCGCGCCGATGTAGGTGCGGCGGTGACCGCGGATCTCGGCCTCGTCGCGCACGCCGCCGACGCTGATGCGCTCGAATCTGCGCCCGAGCGCTCTCGCGATCGAGCGCCCGAGCGACGTCTTGCCGACGCCCGGCGGCCCGACGAGGCAGAGGATCGAGCCGCCGTGGCCGTCGTCGTCGTCGGCTCTGCGCTGGCCGTCCTTCAGCTTGCGCACCGCGAGGAACTCGAGGATCCGGTCCTTCACCTGCTCGATGTCGTAGTGGTCCTCGTCGAGCACCGCGCGCGCGTGGCCGAGGTCGAGGTTGTCCTCGGTGCGGGTGTTCCATGGCAGCGAGACGATCCACTCCAAGTAGGAGCGGATCACGCCGTGCTCGGCGGCGGCCGGCGGCAGCCGCTCGAGCCGCGCCAGCTCGCGGTCGGCCTGACGGCGGGCCTCCTCGGGCAGCTCGAGCGCCGCGAGCTGCTGGCGCAGCTCCTCCGCCTCGGCCGCCATCTCGTCGCCCTCGCCGAGCTCGTCCTGGATCGCTCTGAGCTGCTGACGCAGCACGAACTCGCGCTGGCCGCGGTCGAGCTCGGACTGAACCTGCGACTGGATCCTCGAGCCGAGCGCGACGACCTCGAGCTCCCGCGCGAGGATCTCCGAGAGGCGCCGCAGCCGCTTCGCGACGTCGGTCTCCTCCAGCAGCTCCTGCTTCTCCTCGGTCTTGATCCGCAGCGCGCTCGCGATCAGGTGGCTGAGCGCGCTCGGGTCGTCGAGGTTGGCGATCGCGGTCAGCAGCTCCTCGGGCAGGTAGGGGACCGCCTCCACGATGTTCGCGAAGGTCGCCTGCACGTTGCGCATCAGCGCGAGCACCTCCGGCGTCTGGGCCGTGCCCGTGTCGGGCAGCTCCTCGACGTTCGCGACGAGGTAGGGGTCCGTGCTGGCCCAGCCCGTGATGCGGACGCGCTGCGTCGTCTGCACGAGAATCCGCAGCGTGCCGTCGGGCACCCTCAGCATCCGCGCGACGACACCGGCGACGCCGACGTCGTAGAGGTCCTCGGGCCCGGGCGCCTCCACCTCGGGGTTGCGGCTGGCGACCAACGCGATCATGCGGTCGCCGCCGAGCACGTCGTTGACGAGCGCCATGCTGCGGTCCTGGCCGACCGCGAGCGGCACGAGCGTCTCGGGGAAGCAGACGGTGTCGCGCAGCGGCAGGAGCGGCAGCGCCTCGGGCAGCTCGCGCTGCGTCGGCACCTCGATCTGGCGCGCCTCGCCGGGAGTGCCGACCTCGATCATCGCGACTCGTCGCCGCCGGGCTCGGTGCGCGGCACCTCGATCGGCACGCTGCGCCGGCTCGTCTCCCGCTCGGCGAGCGGCAGCTCGACGCGCAGCAGCCCGTCCTCGTAGACGGCCTTCGCCTCGTCCGCGCGAACCTCGGTGCCGAGCTGCACGACGCGCCGGAACGCCCCGTGCTCGATCTCGACCTGCTGGTAGATGCGGCCCTCCGCGTCGGCCGAGCGGCGGTGACCGGCCAGCACCAGCTCGCGTCCCTGGATCTCCAGCTCGAGCTGGTCGGCGTCGATCCCGGCGAGCTCGGCCGTCACGACGGCCCGCGGCGGCTCGTCCGTGTAGTAGACGTCGACGGCGGGCGAGAAGCCGGCGCGCCTGCGCGGCGCGATGCCGGAGCGCTGGAAGACGTCGCCGAAGAGCTCGTCCATCTCGCGGCGCATCCGCTCGAAGTTTGCGAAGAGGTCACGTTCCCGAGACATCAGCGCAATGTACCTACCCATCCGCGCGCCATCCGCGCACCCGATGGCCTCAGACGCTGTAGACCGCGCCCTCGTGCGCGATCTCGACCGGCGCGCCGAAACTGCGCTCGGCCTCGGCCTGTGCCCACGCCGGATCGATGTCGGCCGAGATGTGCGTCAGCACGAGCCGCCGCGCGTTCGCCAGGCGTCCGTGCTCGCCGGCCTCCGAGGGCGTCAGGTGCCCGCGCCGGGCCGACAGCTCCGGCAGCTCGAGCGCCGCTTCGATCAGCAGCAGGTCGGTGTCGCGCGCGAGCTCCGTCAGCGCCGCGTTGGGCCCGCAGTCGGCGCTGAAGGTGAAGCTGCCCCCCTCGCTGCCGACGCGGATCGCGTGCGTGCGGATGAAGTGCGGGACCTCGTGGAAGGCGAGCCGCAGCGGGCCGAGCCGAAGCGTCGTGGCGGGGTCGTACTCGCGCACCTCGAAGGCATCCTCGATCAGGCTCGGCGCGTCCCACGCGCCGGTCACGCGGCGGAACGTCTCGCGGCCTCCGGGCGGTGCGTAGAGCGCCGGCCGGCGCCCCGCCTGCGCACACGGATGCGGCGAGTAGGCGAGCGCGTAGGCGTACGGGATCAGGTCGATGAAGTGGTCGGCGTGCAGGTGCGAGATCACGACCGAGTCGACGGTCGAGTAGTCGCGCGCGGCGCGCAGCTTCGAGAAGACGCCGTTGCCGCAGTCGACGAGCAGGCAGCGGTCGCCCTCCTCGACCAGGTAGCCGCTGCACGCGCCGTCCGCGTCCTGCCAGGCCGGCGACTTGCCCAGCACGGTGATCCTCAAGCCGTGTCCTTCACTCGCGCGAAGACAATAGCCGCGTCGGCGTCGCCGGCACGCGGCTGGCGCGCGGACAGGCGCAGCGGCGCGCCGGCGCCGACGCGCCGCGGCG
>JAOPZA010000006.1 GCA_025964325.1 Conexibacter sp. | reverse complement strand
GACGACGCGCAGCGCGCCGGCGCCGACGCCGTTGGCGCGCGCGGTCGCCGCCTGGGCGGCGACGACCTCCGCCAGCGCGAGCACCGTCGCCTCCGGGATCCGCCCGCCGGCGGCGCAGACGCGCCCGAGGCGCGTGAACGCGCGCACCTGCAACAGTGGGGTGAAGGCGCCCGCGGACTGCTCGACGACGAGCAGCCGCGTCGTGTTGGACCCGATGTCGATGCATCCCCAGCGCACGTCCCGCGGAGGCTACCGGCCGCCGTCGCGGAGCCGGGCGAGTGGAGGCACGAACGGCTCGCGCGCCCGTTTGAGGCATCATGGTCGCTCGTGAGTACAGAGAAGGCGATCGAAGTCCGCGGGCTCCGCAAGAGCTACGGCGACCTGGAGGCCGTCCGCGCGATCGACTTCTCCGTCCGTCGCGGCGAGATCTTCGGGCTGCTCGGACCCAACGGAGCGGGCAAGACGACGACCGTCGAGATCCTCGAGGGCTACCGCGATCGCAGCGACGGCGAGGTCCGCGTGCTCGGCCACGATCCGCAGCAGCGCTCGCGCGACCTGCGCGAACGCGTCGGCATCGTCCTGCAGAGCACGGGCATCTACCGCCATGTCACGGTGCGCGAGGTGCTCGCGCACTTCGCCGGCCTCTACCCGCACCCCCGCGACGTCGACGAGGTGATGGAGCTGACCGGGCTCGGCGGCAAGGAGGACGCGCGCACGCGCACGCTCTCCGGCGGGCAGCTGCGGCGCCTCGACTTCGCGCTCGCGCTCGTCGGCGACCCCGAGCTGATCTTCCTCGACGAGCCGACGACCGGCTTCGACCCCGCGGCCCGCCGCGGCGCCTGGGACACCGTCCGCTCGCTGAAGGCGCTCGGCAAGACGGTCGTCCTGACGACGCACTACCTCGACGAGGCGCAGGCGCTCGCCGATCGCGTCGCGATCATCAAGGACGGCCGCATCCTCGTCGAGGGCGCGCCGAGCGAGTTGGGCGCCGGCACCGGGGCCGCCTACTACCGCGTCTCCTGGCGCAACGGCGACGGGCTGCTGAACCAGCGCGAGACCGACGACCCGACGAGGCTGCTGCACGAGCTGACGAGCGATGCGCTGGCGCGCGGCCAGGTGCTCGAGAGCCTCAGCGTCACGCGCCCGACGCTCGAAGACGTCTACCTGCAGTTGACCGCCGATGCCTGAGTCGCGCAGCCTCGGCTCCCCCAGCTTCGCCTCGCTCGCCTGGCGCCAATACCGGCTCGAGCGCAAGATGTTCTGGCGCAACCCCAGCTCGGCGTTCTTCAACTTCGCGCTCCCGCTGCTGTTCCTCGCGCTGTTCGGCGCGATCTTCAGCTCGAACCAGAAGAACCTCGACGTGATCGTGCCGGGGATCGCCGGCATGAGCGTGCTGTCGACGACGTTCAGCGCGCTGGCCTACAACATGACCTTCATGCGCGAGCAGGGGATCCTGAAGCGCATGCGCGGCACGCCGATGCCGAGCGGCGCCTACCTGCTCGGGATCGCCGGCAACGCGATCACGAACACCGCGCTGCAGATCGTCCTGATCACGTGCGCGGGCAAGGTGTTCTTCGGCGTCGACTGGCCAAAGGACGTCGGCGAGCTGCTGGTCTTCGTCGTGCTCGGGGTGCTCTGCTTCGCCTCGCTCGGCGTCGCGCTCTCGCACGTGATCCCGAACTACGAGTCGGCCTCCGCCTACGTGAACGCGATCTTCCTGCCGGTGATCATCATCTCCGGCGTCTTCTACGACGCCAACCACGCGCCGCGCTTCCTCAACGGGATCGCCCAGGCGCTCCCGCTCGTGCACCTGATCGACGGCCTCTCCGGCGCGATGGTGAAGGGCACCGGTCTGAGCGACCACCTCTCGGGCCTCGGCGTGATCGTCGCCTGGACCGTGATGGGCATGTTCCTCGCGGTGCGGGGCTTCAGCTGGGAGCAGCGCCGGAGCTGAGCCTCGCCGGGGCGCTCGGCTCAGCCGGCCACCCCTCGCATTCCGCCCCGGGACCTGGTTCGATGTTCCAAGGAGAGGTCCATCGACCGCGCCTGAGGAGGTGCTCCACGCCATGTACCCCGTGGCCTATGAGGCCGATTTCGTCGAGCAACGCAATCGCCTGACGACGTTCTTCCGACCCATCCTGGCGATCCCGTGGTTCATCGTCGCAATCTTCTGGGGAGTCGCCGCGCTCGTGTGCAGCGTGATCGCGTGGTTCGCGATCGTGTTCACGGGCCGCTATCCCGAAGGGCTCTACGACGTCGTCGTGCAGGCGATGCGCTATTCCGCGCGCGTCAACGCCTTCACGTACCTGCTGACCGACGAGTTCCCGCCGTTCGACGGCGGCGAGCACCCGGAGTATCCGGTGCGACTCCGGGTCGCGCCGCCGCTTCCGCAGTACAGCCGCTGGAAGACGGCGCTGCGCTTCATCCTGCTGATCCCGATCATGATCGTGCTCTACCTGCTCGACCTGCTCAACCGCGCGATCGGCATCCTGTCGTGGCTCGTGATCGTCATCACGGGACGCCATCCGCGCGGCCTCTTCGACGTGATGAAGTTCGCGCTCGTGTACGAGGCGCGCGCGGGCGCCTACCTCCTGCTCGTGACCGAGACCTACCCGCCGTTCTCCGTCGACGAGGGCGAGCCCGCGATGGCGTCGTCGCCGCCGGCACCGCCGCTCGCCGGCTGACCGACGACGAACGCCTCGGGGGGCTCCCCGCGCAGCTCGGCGGGGACCGCCGCCAGCGGCGAGCGCTCCCAGTCGTCGCGCAGCAGGCTGAACAGCACGACGTCGTGCACCGCGTCGCCGTGGCGGTGCCAGCGTCGCAGCACGCCCTCGCGCACGAACCCGAGCTTCGCGAGCGCCGCCTGCGAGCGGCCGTTGACGACGTCGGCGTAGGCGCCGATCCGCTCCAGCCCGAGCTGCTCGAACGCGAGGTGCGCGACGAGCGCCTTCGACTCCTCGTTCGCGCCGCTGCCCCACCAGCGCCGGCCCAGCCAGGTGCCGATCACGGCGCGGCGGTCGCGGCGGCCCAGCTCGACGAGCCCGGTGACCCCGATCGGACCGCTGTCACGGTGAACGATCAGCAGGTCGAGCTGCTCGCCGCGGCGGCGCTGACCGGCGAGCGTCCGGATGTAGGCGCGCGGCTGCTCGACGCTCGTGTACGGGCCCCAGGAGAAGAAGCGGGTCACCTCCGGGTCGCTGCCGAGCTCGAACAGTGCCGGCGCGTCGGCGACCGTCGCGTAGCGAAGGGTCAGGGTCGGGCCGGCGAGCTCCACGGCGCGCGATGCTACCGGCACGGCGTCACGGCTCCGTCCCGGCGCGGCCACGCGGCGGCCGGCTCGGCGACGCCGACGGTCAGCGGGCTAGACTGCGCCGCCGACGGCCCGCGACGCGGGACAGCGACCTTCCGTGGCGACGGATCGCGTGCGGCCCGCAACAGCAGGTTTGGCAATGCGCGCCAGCGCCCATACGGGAGATGACGTGAACGACGGTACCAGCACCTCGACGCCGCCCGACGGAGGGTCGGAGCCCGCGCATCAGCGGGCGCTGGTCGACGTGCCGGACGTCCGCTTCACGCTCCCCGCCGTCCCTGCCAACGTCGCGCTCGTACGGCAGGCGCTCGCCGGCTTCGCCGACGAACTGGGCGTCGACCCGGCCCGCGCGGCCGACATGAAGATCGCCCTCACGGAGGCGTGCACGAACGCCGTCGTCCATGCCTACGGGGACGGCGACGGACCGCTCGAGGTGACGATGGGCGTCGATCACGGGCGGCTCGTGCTGACGGTCCGCGACCGCGGGCACGGCCTGCGTCCACTGCCGTCCGAGAGCGAGGGACCGCCGCTCGGCTTCGGGCTCGCCCTGATCGCCTCGCTGTCGGACGAGTTCGGCATCGCCGGCAGCCACCACGGCACCGAGGTGCGGATCGCGTTCTCGCTCGACGGCGTCGACGACGCGCCGCCGCTCGTCGTCCAGCTCTCCCCCGGCGAAGCGCCGGCCGCCGACGAGGTCGTGCTGGCGCTGACGCCCGGCGGCCAGGCCGCTTCCGTCCTCGGCCGCGTCGTCTCGCTCGTCGCCGCCCGCGCCGACTTCTCGATCGACCGCCTCTCCGACGCGCAGATCGTCAGCGACGCGATCGCCGGCGCAGCCGTGAACCACACGCTCGACGGCTATCTGCGCGTCGGCATCGAGGAGCGCGACGGCGGCTTCGAGCTGGTGATCGGGCCGCTCGTCCGCGGTGGCGCCGAGAGCCTGATCCGCGACACCGAGCTGCCCGGCCTCGGCCGCCTGCTCGAGCGGCTCGCCGATGACCTGACGGTCGAGCCGGCCGACGAGGGCGAGCTGCTTCGCGCGCGCCTCGGCGAACGCACCGCCTGAGCTCGCGCATCGCCGCGGCAGGGCGACGCGCAGCCGCGTCAGCGCGCATCGCCCTGAGCCACACCCATTTCGCGTTTTTCTCACCCTCCGGTTCGCATCCTGACTACGCTGTTGGAGATGTCGACGGGAAGTGCCTTCGTACGCGTCCTCGAAGAGGACCCCGAGCTCGCAGCCGGTCTGGATGCGACCAGCCTGCAGCTCGCCAGCCGCCACGCGATCGCGGCGGTGGAGTCGATCCCGCTCGGGATCTGGGAGCCGAAGGCGCCCGCGGACGGCGGCGCCGGACACCTCGGGCTGCTGGTGCTCGACGGCGTGCTGATGCGCGACGTGACGGTGGCGCGCGGTGCCTGCACCGAGATCATCGGCCGCGGCGACCTGCTGCGCCCGTGGGACTGGGAGCGCGAGGTGCTGACGGTCCGCCCGCAGCTGACGTGGACGGCGCTGCAGCCGGTGCGCCTGGCGGTGCTCGACCGCCGCGTGACGGCGATCCTCGGCCGCTGGCCGGAGCTCGTCAGCGCGGTCGCCGGGCGTGCGGTGCGCCGCTCCTTCGAGCTCGCCGTCAACCAGGCGACGAGCCACCTGACGCGCGTCGACGCGCGTCTCGAGCTGCTCTTCTGGTCGCTCGCCGACCGCTGGGGCCGCGTCGGCCCCGACGGCGTCGTGCTCGACCTGCCGCTCACGCACCAGGTGCTCGGGCGGCTGATCGGCGCCCAACGTCCGTCGGTCACGACGGCGCTGTCGGACCTCTCGCGGCGCGGCGTGATCGCGCGCCGCGAAGACGGCGCCTGGGTGCTGCACGGCGACCCGCCGGCCGAAGACGGCTTACGCGCGGCCGGCTGAGCCTGGCGCTGCGCGCTCGTTCTGCGGGTTTCGCCCAGGGGCGAAACCCGCAGTCGCTCTCGAGCCCAGCGTGGCCGGCTCGCGCCGGCGATCGGGGTCGGCCTGGCGGCCGACCTCCGGGCCTACCCGACTGGGACCGTCAGCGCGCGCCGCAAACCGGCCACGGGGACGTGCCGCGGGCCTGGTAGAGCTTCAGCGCGCGGCGGTCCTGCTCGGCCTCGGAGGCCTTCGCCGGGTCGCCGGAGCCGCCCATCGCCGCCCACGTGCCACGGTCGAACTGGTACTTCCCGCGGTAGGTGCCGCTCGGGTCGACGGCCGTCGGATTGCCGCCCGACTCGCAGCGGGCGATCCGGTCGAGGATCGGTGGCGTGCCGACCGACCGAGTGGCGTGCGGATTGCGAGCGGCGGCAGTGTCGCCGACCGCAAGGCTCAGTCCGAGCGCGCCGGCGGTCTGCGGTCCGACGACGCCGTCGATCGTCAGCCCGTGCCCGCGCTGGTAGCCGCGCACCGCCTTCTCCGTCGCGGGGCCGAACGCGCCGTCGGCGGTGACGTGCAGCTTCTTCTGCAGCTGCACGACCGCCGGCCCGCTGCTGCCGTTCTTGAGCGAGCTGCCGCCGCCGGTCGAGGCCGCGAGGGCGCCGCCGGCGCCGAGCGTCAGCGCGAGGATCAGCACGGTCACCATGCTGCGCCCGCCGCGGAGACGGCGACGGCGACGCAGTGCGCGGGCGCGGCGGGTCAGCGAGCGCTCGAGCGAGCGACGCCAGGGTTCGGACCGGGCAAGGTCGGGACAGGCAGCAGGCATGGGTCCTCCGTTTGCTCTTTCGGTGCCTGCGAGGTGAGCTGACGGGCTCGCGCTGAAAGTGCGCTACGCCTCCAAGAGCCCTCCGATGGCGGAGTGGCCGGTGGCGATTCGCCCCGTGGGCCGCTGGATCACGGCCCGGTTGGGTCCCCCGCTCTCCCCCGCGCTGGGCGGCGGAGATTCGGCATTGATGCGTCTGTCTGTGCGCGAAAGGAAATCAGATCGGACGCGACGACGCGGGTATGAGCGTGCGCCCACACGGCGGCAGGCCCCGCGCGATGCGTAAGCTGATGGGAGATGTCCAGCGCCCCCGCCACGACTCAGGAGCCGCGCGACGACGAGGTCGAGAAGGTCGCCTGGGACCTCGAGTCGCTCGTCGAAGGACGCGGCGAGGAGGGCGTCCGCGCGCAGCTGACGGAGGCCTCCGAGCGGGCCGAGGCGTTCGCCGCCGAGCACGCCGGCAAGGTCGCCGAGCTCGACGCCGCCGGCCTGCGCGCCGCGATGGCGGAGCTGGCCGCGATCCACGAGCTGGTCGGCCGCGCCGGCTCCTACGCCTCGCTGCGCTTCGCCACCGACACCGCCGACGAGACGCGCGGTGCGCTGCTCCAGCACGTGCAGGAGCGCTCGACGGCGATCGGCACGTCGCTGCTCTTCTTCGAGCTCGAGTGGGCGGCGCTCGACGACGAGCGCGCGGAGGAGCTGCTGGGCGCTCCCGGCACCGAGTCGTTCGCGCACTACCTGCGCAGCGAGCGCCGCTACCGCCCCTTCCTGCTGAGCGAGCCGGAGGAGCGGATCCTCAACGAGAAGGGCGTCTCCGGCCGCAGCGCCTGGTCGCGGCTGTTCGCCGAGCTGGCCTCCTCGCTGCGCGTCGAGCTGCCCGACGCGCCCGAGCCGGTCGCGCTCGAGCAGGCGCTCGCGCGCCTCGCGGGGCCGAACCGCGACGAGCGCCGCACGACCGCCGAGGCGGTCACGAGAACGCTCGCGCCGGGTCTGCGCACCCGCGGCTACATCTTCAACACCCTGATCCACGACAAGGCGGTCGACGACCGGCTGCGCGGCTATCCGAGCTGGGTCACCTCGCGCAACCTCTCCAACGAGGCCAGCGACGAGTCGGTGCAGGCGCTCGTGAGCGCCGTGCGCGCGCGCTACGACGTGCCGCAGCGCTGGTACCGGCTGAAGGCGAGACTGCTCGGCGTCGACCGGCTGGCCGACTACGACCGCGCGGCGACCGTCGCCGACACCGACGAGCGCTTCGCCTGGGCCGACGCGCGCGAGCTCGTGCTCGACGCCTACGACAGCTTCGCGCCGGAGCTGGGGTCGCTGGCGAGACGCTTCTTCGACGAGCGCTGGATCGACGCCCCGGTGCGGCCGGGCAAGCGCGGCGGCGCGTTCTGCTCCTACACCGTTCCCTCGCAGCACCCGTACGTGATGCTCAACTACACCGCGCGCCGCCGCGACGTGCTGACGCTCGCCCACGAGCTGGGCCACGGCGCGCACGCGGCGCTGGCGCGGCCGCAGGGCGTCTTCCACCAGGGCACGCCGCTGACGCTCGCGGAGACGGCGTCGGTGTTCGGCGAGACGCTCGTCTTCGGTCGCCTGCTGGAGGCGGCCTCGACGCCGGCCTCACGGCTCTCGCTGCTGGCCGAGTCGATCGAGGGCGCGATCGCGACCGTGTTCCGCCAGACCGCGATGTTCCACTTCGAGGACCTCGTTCACACAGCGCGGCGCGAGGAGGGCGAGATCGGCCTCGAGCGCTTCGGCGACCTCTGGGCCGAGACGCAGGAGGAGCTCTTCGGCGACGCGGTCGAGGTGACCGAGGGCTACCGCTCGTGGTGGTCCTACATCCCCCACTTCATCAACACGCCCGGCTACGTCTACGCGTACGCCTACGGGCAGCTGCTGGCGCTGTCGGTTTACCGGCGCTACACCGAGGAGGGTCCGTCGTTCGTGCCCGACTACCTCAGACTGCTGTCGGCCGGCGGCTCGCTGCCGCCGCAGGAGCTCGGCCAGCTCGTCGGGATCGACCTCGCCGACCCCGGTTTCTGGGACGCCGGCCTCGCGCTCGTCGACGAGCAGCTCGCCGCCGCCGAGCAGGCCGCGGTCGACGCCGGTCGCGCGTAGCGCGCGCCGGCCGCAGCGCGCCGGCTCTGGCCGTCGCCGCCGCCGGCGCTCAGATCGCGCGGCGGAAGTCGCCCAGCAGGTCGTCGACGAGCTTCTTCGCGACGCGGCCGCCGAGCAGCCCGATCGCGCTCGGCGCGTCGAGCGCGGCGGCGACGTGCAGCGCGACGGTCGAGCCGGCGCCCGACGGACGAACGGTCCAGGCCGCGTCGAAGCGCTCCTCGTCGCCGGCGCCGTCGTGCGGCAGCCGTCGCAGCGCGGCGCGGTCGTCGCCCAGCTCGAGCAGGCAGGTCATCGTCAGGGAGAGGCCGAGCAGCTCGGTGCGCATGAGGATCTTCTGCGGCTGGCCGTCCGCGCCGCGCTCGAGCACCTCGATCCCGCCGACCAGCGACGACCAGTCGGGATAGGACTCGATGTCGGCCAGCACCTCGATGCAGCGCGACGGCGCTGCCGGGACTTCGCTGCTGACGGTGCGGTCGAAGCGGAGCACGCCGCGGAGCCTAGCGCCCGGCGGAGTCGGCTCGGCGCCCGCGTCGCTCGCCGCGTCGGCACAGCGGCGTGAGTGCCTCCGACCTCCGCGCGAGGTAATGTCCGTCCGGCGATGACCGCCGACGACGGACTCGAACAGCTCTCCTCGGAGCAGCTCCACGACCTCGCGGTCCAGCGCGCGAGACGGCATCTCGACGTGCGCTTCTTCTGGGATCTGATGAAGGTGCTGCCCGCCGCGGAGGCGGCGGCCGGTGAGCTGGACGAGGCCGATGCCGACCTGCAGAGCCTCGTCGCGCACGTCGACGACGTGACCGAATCGGGCAGAGGCGAGGTCGCCGACCTGCTGCGGCCGTTCTACCTCGAGTACCTGCGGCGCCACGGCGTCACCGCGCCGGCCGCCGGCTCAGCCGGCGCATAGGCTGCGGACCGGATGAGCGCGTACGAGCGCATGCCGGTCGCGGCGCCTCCGCGCGAGGTCGTCGCGGCGGTGCGCCAGGCGATCAAGGCGCGCGGTATGTACGAGTACGCGGTCGTCGACCACGGCCACGACATGCGCGACGCGGGCGCGCCCGGCTTCGAGGCCTGGACGCTGATCTTCGGCAACCCCGCCGCTGGCGCGCGACTGCTGGCGCGCGACCTCGCGGCCGCCGTCGACATCCCGCTGCGCCTCGCGGTCGTGCGGGGCAGCCACGGCGGCAGCGACATCATCCTGCGCGCCACGCGGACGCTGATCGGCGAGCAGCACCCTGTTGAGGCCGACGCCTTCGACGGCGCGCTGCGCGCCCTCGCCGCCAGAGCGCGCGAGATCGCCACGGCGAGCGCCGCCGGCTGAGCGTCAGCCCGGCGCTCAGAAGAGCGTCGGGTCGCCGTAGCCGGGCGCACCCTCGATCGCGAGCAGCCGCCGCTTCGTCGCGGTCCCGCCGGCGCCCGAGAAGCCGCCGACCGCGCCACCGGCCGCGAGCACGCGATGGCACGGCACGACGAGCGGGAGCGGGTTGCGCCCGAGCGCCTGTGCGACCGCCTGCGCGGCGCCCGGCTCGCCGAGATCCGTCGCGAGCTCGCCGTAGGAGCGCGTCGCGCCCGGCGCGATCGCGCGCGTCAGCTCGTAGACGCGCCGGTGGAACGGCCGGATGTCCGCCAGGTCGAGTGCGATCGCGGCGAGGTCGCGCGCCTCGCCGCCGACGAGCGCCGCGATCGCGTCGATCGCGGCCTGGACGTCGGCCGGCGGCGGCGCGACCTCGCGCGCGTCCGGCACCCCCTGCGCGAGCCGGGCGCGCGTCGCCGGCTCGCTCGCCTCGGGCAGCTGCACGGCGAGCAGCCCGTCCGGCCCCCACGCGACGCCGCAGCGACCGATCGCCGTGTCGAAGAGCGTGAAGCCGTGTCGGACCATGACCTGGCGCGACCGTAGCAGCGGCTGCGGGCGTCCCGAGTCCTCGCGCCGCGCCACGAGGTGTCACTCTGGGGTGTCGCGCTGCGCCCGCTCCCGCCCCAGAACGAGGATCCGATCCCGATGTCCACCCCTCCCGCCACCGAGACGACCACCTTCGCCGACCTGGCGTTGCGCCCCGAACTGCTCGAGGCGCTCACCGGCCTCGGCTACGAGGAGCCGACGCCGATCCAGCGGGAGGCGATCCCGCCGCTGCTGGCGGGCCGCGACCTGCTGGGACAGGCGGCGACGGGGACGGGCAAGACGGCGGCCTTCGCGCTGCCGATCCTGCAGCGGGTGCCGCTCGGCGGCGGCGGCAGAGAGCCGCTCGCGCTCGTGCTCGTGCCGACGCGCGAGCTGGCGGTGCAGGTCTGCGAGGCGGTGCACAGATACGGCCGCGGCGTCGGCGCGCGGGTGCTGCCGATCTACGGCGGCCAGCCGATCCGCTCGCAGCTGCGGGCGCTCGAGCGCGGCGTCGACGTCGTCGTCGCGACGCCGGGCCGCGCGCTCGACCACATCGGCCGCGGGACGCTGCGCCTCGACAAGCTCGAGCTGGTCGTGCTCGACGAGGCCGACGAGATGCTCGACATGGGATTCGCGGAGGACATCGAGGCGATCCTGCACGACACGCCCGAGGCGGGCCAGACGGTCCTGTTCTCGGCCACGATGCCGCCCCGCATCGACCGCATCGCCCGCAGACACCTGCGCGATCCGGTGCGGATCCAGATGGGCCGGGAGGCGGCGCCCGGCAACGTGCCGCTCGTGCGCCAGAGCGCGTACGTCGTCGCGCGGGCGCACAAGCCGGCGGCGCTCGGGCGCGTGCTCGACGTCGAGGCGCCGACGGCGGCGATCGTCTTCTGCCGCACGCGCGACGAGGTCGATCAGCTGACCGAGACGCTCAACGGCCGCGGCTACCGCGCCGAGGCGCTGCACGGCGGCATGAACCAGGAGCAGCGCGACCGCGTGATGGGCCGGCTGCGGGCGGGAACGGCGGAGCTGCTGGTGGCGACCGACGTGGCCGCGCGCGGCCTCGACGTCGAGCAGCTGACGCACGTCATCAACTACGACGTGCCCTCCTCGCCCGAGTCCTACGTCCACCGCATCGGACGGGTCGGGCGAGCGGGACGCGAGGGCGTCGCGATCACGCTGGCGGAGCCGCGAGAGCACCGGATGCTGAAGGCGATCGAGCGGACGACGAAGCAGCGGATCGCGGTCGAGAAGGTGCCGACCGTCGCGGACCTGCACGCGCGGCAGCTGGAGATGACCCGCGCGGCGCTGCACGAGAGCCTGCTCGAGGACGAGCTCGACCGCTTCCGCGTCGTCGTCGAGACGCTGGCCGACGAGTTCGACGTGATGGAGGTCGCGCTCGCGGCGGTCAAGCTCGCGCACGAGGCGACCGCGACCGGCGGAGCCGACGACGACGAGGAGATCCCACAGGTCGCGCCGCCGAAGGCCGAGCGCGGCAGCCAGGGCGGCCGCGGCGGCTCGGGGCCGAAGCGCCGCAGCCCGGCCGGCGGACCGGCGGGCGCGGACGGCGCGGACGGCGCGATGACGCGGCTGTTCGTCGGCGCGGGGCGCGCGGCCGGGGTCCGGCCTCAGGACCTCGTCGGCGCCATCACCGGCGAGTCGAGCCTCAGCGGGCGCCAGATCGGCGCGATCGAGATCTCCGACAGATTCTCCCTCGTCGAGGTCCCGGAGGTGATGGCCGAGGACGTCATCAAGGCGCTGCGCGGGACGAAGATCAGAGGCAAGAAGGCGACCGTGCGGCGGGAGCGCTACTAGCACCCTGGCGGACGGCGCGGTAGTTCGGCGCCAGTCGAACTTCCTACCGCGAAGCGGACGGCGTAACGTGTGCGGTCCGGTCGCCGCCCTCTAGGTTGTGAGCATGCCCGAAGCCCCCACCCGTCGCCGCGTCACCTTCAGCCGCAACCTGACGCTGTCGCTCTCCCGCACGTGCCAGTGCTTCTGCAAGTACTGCGCGTTCGCGACGCACCGCGCGCATCTCTACTCGCCCGAGGAGGTGGTCGAGATCATCGACGGGGCGGCGCGTCGCAACGTCAAGGAGCTGCTCGTGCTGACGGGCGAGAAGCCCGAGGTCAACGCGACCGTCGCCGAGCGGCTGGCCGAGTACGGCCACCGCGACTTCACCTCCTACGTCGTGTGGGCGTGCGAGCAGGCGCTCGAGCGCGGCATCCTGCCGCACACCAACCTCGGCGTCCTCTCGAAGGCGGACCTCGGCCGCCTGCGGGAGGTGACGGCCTCGCAGGGGCTGATGCTCGAATCGGTCTCCGAGCGGCTGATGGAGACCGTCCACGCCGGTTCGCCGACGAAGCACCCGGCGCGGCGGCTGGAGACGATCCGCGCGGCCGGCGAGCTCAAGATCCCCTTCACCTCCGGCATCCTCGTCGGCATCGGCGAGACCGAGCAGGAGCGCTTCGCGTCGCTCGCCGCGCTCGCCGAGGTCCACGCCGAGCACGGCCACCTGCAGGAGATCATCCTGCAGAACTTCGTGCCCCACCAGCGCTACTACGGGCAGGAGCCGGCCGAGATCGCCGAGGAGGCGGCGGCCGAGTACTGGCGCACGGGCGTCGATGACGGCCGCCCCGACCTGCCGCTGCCGAGATGGGCGCTGGAGGGCGGCGGACCGGTCTCGATCGACGACATGAAGCGGCTGATCGCCGAGACGCGGCGGCTGATGCCCGACGTCGGGATCCAGGTCCCGCCGAACCTCGCCGACTGGTGGGACGAGCTCGTCGCCGCCGGCGCCACAGACCTCGGCGGCCTCTCCGCCAACGGCGACCACATCTCCCCCGAGCACCCCTTCCCATCGCCCCACCAGGTCCGCAAGCGGCTGCAGGCCGAGGGCATCGCGCTGACCGAGCGGCTGTGCGTCTACCCGCAGTACATCGACGCCGACTGGGTCGCGCAGGGGGTGCTCGACACGATCAAGCTGAAGTACTGGTCGTTCATCCCCCGGCGCGGCTCAGGCCGGCGCGAGGAGCGGCCGATCCAGCGCGACCTCGTGCCCGGCGCGATCGCAAAGGGCCGCGACGGAGTGCGCTTGAGTCCCGACGAGCTGACGGCGCTGTTCGCCGAGACGCGCCCCGAGGCGATCGAGGATCTGCGCCAGGCGGCCGACGAGCTGCGCGCGGAGCTGGCCGGTGAGCTCGTCACGTTCGTCGTCAACCGCAACATCAACATCTCGAACGTCTGCATCGTCGGCTGCGCGTTCTGCGGCTTCGGCCAGGGCAAGCGCTCACCCGACGCCTACCAGCACGACGCCGACGACTTCGTCGCGCGGATCCACGACGCCGTCGACTACGGCGCGACCGAGCTCTGCATCCAGTCCGGCATCCATCCCGACTGGTCGCTCGAGGACTACCTCGGCTGGCTGCGGCTGGCGAAGGCGACCGCGCCACAGCTGCACCTGCACGCCTACAGCCCGATGGAGATCGCCCACATGTGCGACATCTCCGAGCTGGCGCCGAGCGAGGTCTTCGCTCAGCTGAAGGACGCCGGCCTCGGCTCGACGCCCGGAACCGCCGCCGAGGTCCTGCACGACGGGGTGCGCGAGCGCATCAGCCCGAACAAGCTGCCGGTCGCGCGCTGGGTCGAGATCATCGAGGCCTCGCATCGTGCTGGCCTGCGGTCCACGTCGACCGTCATGTTCGGGCACATCGAGGAGCCGTGGGAGCTGGCCGAGCACATGCGCGTCGTGCGCGAGCTCCAGGACCGGACCGGCGGCATCACCGAGTTCGTCCCGCTCTCCTTCATCCCCTTCCAGACGCTGCTCGGCCGCACGCACGGCGTCGAGGAGATCAGCCGCGAGGAGAACCTCAAGCACACGGCGGTCTTCCGGCTCGCGCTCGGCCGGACGATTCCCAACGTCCAGGCGAGCTGGGTGAAGATGGGCCTGGAGGCCGCGACGGAGGCGCTGCGCTGGGGCGTGAACGACCTCGGCGGCACGCTCATGGAGGAGTCGATCAGCCGCCTCGCCGGCAGCTACCACGGCACCAAGCTCGACCCGCATCAGCTTGCGGCCGCGGCGCACGAGGCGGGCCGGCCGGCGGCGGAGCGCACCACGCTCTACGGCATCCGCCGCCACTACGAGCTGCTGCCTGCCTGACGGCGCGACGCGCCGCTGCTGCGGCGAGCGTGCGGCGGCGTCGCGTTCGTCCGACGCCGCACGCGGACGCGCGGCGCGCCGGACGCCCCTCTCAGATGGAGGAGCGCCGGCGCGTCGTGCCGGTGCCGGCGGGGATCTCGCACCGGCGCCCTCGCGCGTCGCCTGAGCGGCAGCGACCGCCCCGCCCGTGCACGCCCGTGCCAGGCGGCGCGATCGCACCGCACCGCGGCCGGCGAGCGGCGGCCCGGCTCACGCCTCGGTACGCGCCGAGGTGTCCGTCAGCAGGTCGGCCTTGACGTTGCGGTGGAACTCCGCCCGCTCGATCAGGCACTCCGCGAGGCGGTCGACGTCGACCTGGTACTCGCCCGACTGGACCTGCTTCTGGAGCAGCCGCACGCGCGAAGAGCGCGTGATGCGGTCCCTACGGGCGGTGGTGATGCGGTTGATGCGGTCGTTGGTGGCGACCATGGTGGGTCTCCTTTTCCACTGTGGGGAATCACGGAAGAGCCGGCGGCCGCTGTGCGCGGCGGCGGGGGCTCACTCTGGGTGACTCAGACAGCGGGAGGAGCGCGAGCGGAATCGCTCGAGGTCTGCGTGCCGGCGTGCTCGTTGCAGTCGTCCGGCAGAGCGATCGCGGTCGCGGCCAGCGGCGCGGTGACCGCGGTGACGAGGACGGCGAAGAAGGTGGTGCCACCCGTGCCGCTGGCGGGAGCGCCGGCTGCCGCACCGGCGGAGACCGGCGAGGTCGGCGGGTTGACCGGTGCGGGCGGACCGCGGATCGCGGCGGGCGCCTCGGCCTGACGGCGCTTGCTGGCGGCATTGCGCTGGGCCGGGACCGGCAGCGTCACGTCGCTCGGCTCCGCGGCCGCGTCGAACGCGGGGACGGTGAAGCAGGCCTTCGCGATCGCCGCAGCCGAGCCGCCGTCGGCAAGGCCGGCCTGGTGGATGCCGAGGCGCTCGAGGGTGCCGCCGATCACGCTCCGCGCGGAGCTGGTCGGGGCGAGGGGCGCGACCGCGAAGCCGGCTCTCATGGTCTGCGCCGGGTCGGTCGCCTTCGCGTCGCGGTTCGCGTGCGCGGCGCTCGTCACCCCGGCGGAGCCCAGCCCGTCGGCAGTGGTCGTCGCCGGCACGGACACCGCGGCCGGCGCCGAGAACGATGCGCTGGAGCTCGGATCCGAGGCGGCCGACATCGAGGTCGAGATCGATGGCGTGGTCGCGGCGCCCAGATCGGTCGCGTGGGTGTCAGCCGAGCTCTTCGGATGCAAGGAGGGGTCGTCCGGCGCTCTCGTCGTGTCCGTCTCGGTCTTCGGCACCGTGGCCGGATCGATCGGCGTGGCGGTCGTCCCGTCGGCGGTCTTGCCGGGATCGGTCGGCGCGGGCGGCGGACCTGGATCGGTCGTCCCCGGCGTCGTCGTGCCCGGCGTCGTCGTGCCCGGACCCGGATCGGTCGTGCCCGGCGTCGTCGTGCCCGAACCGGGGTCCGTCGTGCCCGGCGTCGTCGTGCCCGAACCGGGGTCCGTCGTGCCCGGCGTCGTGGTGGTGCCGGGGTTCGAGTCGGTCGTGCCCGGCGTCGTGGTGGTGCCGGGGTTCGAGTCGGTCGTGCCCGGCGTCGTGGTGGTGCCGGGGTTCGAGTCGGTCGATGCGGCCGGGGCGCTCGACGCCGCGGGCACGGTGGTCGTGACGGTCGGCGTGATCGCGCTCTGGTCGGACGGCGGGGCGATCGTCTGACCCGCGCCGCGCGGATCGGCCGCCCGCGGCGTCGTGCCGGCGGCGGCGTGGACGTCCCCCATGGTGGTGGCGCTGACGGGCGGAGGCGTGGCGAGCGTGTCGTCGGCGAGCGCGGTCGCGGTGGCCGCCGTCAGCAGCAGCACGAGGGCGATCAGGGCAGCCCGGAGCGAACGACGCAGCAGCGCGTTCGAAACGAGGTGGGTTGCAGACCGAGGGCGGGCGTCCATGACAGAGCGAACGTCGTGCTTTATGACTTCCTCGACAAATTCCTGGAGACCTTTAGTGCCGGGTGGCGATTTCCCCAAGAGCCGCATCCGGCGGTCCGATTCCTGACCACGCCCACGAGAATATCCGTCGCGGAGCCCCCTGTCATGTGTTGACGTGGTGTTCGGCGCGCGCGCGTCGCGCGCTCCGCCCCAGCGCGCGCCCCCGCTCGCCCCCGCGC
>JAOPZA010000247.1 GCA_025964325.1 Conexibacter sp. | reverse complement strand
GCGGCGATCGTCGCGCGGGCCCTCGCGGCCGACGGCGACGAGGGCGCCGGCGACCGCGAGCGCGCCGCCGGCGAGCGACCCGGGGGCGGCTGGCTCGACCCGGTGCAGGTGCACGACCTGCTCGCGTGCCACGGCCTGCCGCTGCCTCGCCAGCGGATCGTGCGCAGCCCGACGGCGGCCGCGCGGGCGGCCGCCGAGCTGGGCGGCCCGGTCGCGCTGAAGGCGGTCGCGCCCGGGTTGGAGCACAAGAGCGACGTCGGGGGGGTCGCGCTCGACCTGCGGGGCCCGACCGCCGTGCGCCGGGCGGCGCAGGCAATGCGCGAGCGGCTCGCGCCCGCGGGCTTCGCCGTCGAGGCCTTCGTCGTGCAGGCGATGGCGCCGCCGGGGATCGAGATGCTGGTCGGCGCGACCGCCGATCCGCAGTTCGGCCCGGTCGTCGCCGTCGGCGCCGGCGGCCGCGCGGTCGAGCTGCTGCGCGACGTCGCGGTGCGGCTGACGCCCGTGACGGACCGTGACGCGCACGAGATGGTGCGCCAGCTCGGGACCTTCCCGCTGCTCGACGGCCACCGCGGCGCGGCGCCGCTCGACGTCGCCGCGCTCGAGCAGGTCGTCCAGCGGGTCGGCGCGCTCGTCGCCGCGCACCCGGAGATCGTCGAGCTCGACTGCAACCCCGTGGTCGTCCACGAGCACGGCGCCGTCGTCGTCGACGCGCGGATCCGGGTCGCCGTGCCGCAGCCCGCGGCGCCGACGCCGCGGCTGCGCCATTGAGCGCGGGTCGCGGGAGGCCGGCCGGTAGCCTGCGGCGCGTGCTGCGCACGGTCACCGCGATCCGTTACGTCACGCCGCTGCGCGAGGGCGGCTCGCTGCCGGCGCTCGTGGAGGCCGACGACGACGGCCTCTACGTCGTCAAGCTGCGCGGCGCCGGCCAGGGCCCGAAGGCGCTCGTCGCCGAGATCGTCGCCGGCGAGCTGGCGCGCGCGCTCGGGCTGCCGATCCCCGAGCTGGTGCTCGTCGACCTCGACCCCCACCTGCCGGACGCCGAGCCCGACCCCGAGATCCAGGAGCTGCTGGCCGCCAGCTCGGGCTGCAACGTCGGACTCGACTTCCTCCCGCGCTCGCTGCCCTACGTCGCCGGCGCCGAGCCGCAGCCGGCCGACCCGCGGCTCGCCGCCGACCTCGTCTGGCTGGACGCGTTCGTCGAGAACGTCGACCGCACGCCGCGCAACCCGAACCTGCTGTGGTGGCACGACCGCATCTGGCTGATCGACCATGGCGCCGCCCTCTATCGCCAGCACGCGGGCCTCGACCCGGAGGCGGCGGCCGGCCGCTTCCCGGCGATCCGCGAGCACGTGCTGCTGCCGGCGGCGGGGTCGATCGAGGAGGCCGACGCGCGCCTCGCGCCGCTCGTGACCACCCAGCTCCTGCAGGACGTCTTGGCCCTCGTGCCGGCCGCCTGGCTCGGCGACGTCCCGGCGCAGCGCTACGTCGACTACCTGAGCGCGCGGCTCGCCGCACCGCGCCCGTGGGTCGAGGAGGCCGAGCATGCCCGGCGAGCGTGAGATCTTCCAGTACGCGATCCTGCGCGTCGTGCCGTCGCTTCCGCGCGGCGAGGCGCTGAACGTCGGCGTCGTGCTGCACTGCCGCCGTCGTCGGTTCCTGGCGGCGCGCGTGCACGTCGACCGCGCGCGGCTGCTGGCGCTCGATCCCGGCCTCGACCTCGACGCGCTCACCCGCCACCTCGACGGCATCGTGAAGATCGCCGCCGGCGATCCGGCCGCCGGGGCGCTCGCCGCGCTCGACCGCTCCGAGCGGTTCGGCTGGCTCGTCGCGCCCTCGAGCGGCCTGGTGCAGGCCGGCCCGGTCCACACCGGGCTGTGCGACGACCCCGAGGCGATGCTCGACCGGCTCGCGGCGGAGCTCGTCGCAGCGCCCGAAGCGGCGGATTAGGGCCACGCCCGCCCGGAAGCCGTCACCGAACTTCGGAATCGGGACACGAGGCGCGGCGCCGCGGCCGCAGCACCCGCCCCACGCGCTCGGCCCGCTCGGCCCGCAGCGCGGCGCGCGCCGCGGCGTTGCCCGCGACGCCGTGGACGCCGCCGCCCGGGAAGGCCGAGGCGCTGCCGATGAAGAGGCCGCGCAGCGGCGTCGCGTACGGGCGCAGCGACGGCAGCGGGCGGAAGATCAGCTGGTCGAGGGCGTAGGAGCCGCCGCCGACGTCGCCGCGCACGAGGTTCGCGTCGCGCCGCTCGAGCTCGGACGGGACGAGCACGTGGCGCGCGAGGATGCGGTCGCGGAAGCCGGGCGCGAAGCGCTCGACCTGCGCCTCGACCGCCTCGACGCCGGCCGCCGCGTCGAGCTCGGCCGGCACGTGCGTGTACGCCCAGGCGGTGTGCTTGCCGGCCGGTGCGCGCGTCGGGTCCGCGAGCGACTGCTGGCCCAGCAGCAGCAGCGGCGCCCGCGGCAGCAGGCCCGCGGCGAGCGCGCGCTGCGCCGCGCGGATCTCCTCCGCCGTCCCGCCGACGTGCACGGTGCCGGCGCGGCGCGCGGCGGCGGCCTCCCACGGGATCGGGCCGTCGAGCGCCCAGTCGAGCTTCAGCGTCGCCGGCCCGTAGCGGAAGCGCGCGAGCGCGCGCACGTAGGCAGCGGGCAGCGCGTCGCCGGCGAGCCGCACGAGCGCGTGCGGCGTCGTGTCGCAGACGACGATGCGCGTCTCGACGCGCGATCCATCGCCCAGCCGGACGCCGCCGACGCGGCCGCCGGACGCCTCCAGCGCTGTCGCCGCGACGCCGCACCGCACCGCGCCGCCGAGCGCGGCGAGCTGCGCGGCGAGCGCGTCCGCCAGCCGTCCCGCCCCGCCCTCCGGGCTCGGCCAGCCGACCGCGTGTCCGAGCAGGTTGAGGTAGAAGCCGGAGATCGCGCTGCCGGCCCCGTCGAGCGGCACGTCGCCGTGCAGCGCGGCGCCGAACAGCCACGCCGCGCCGTCGCCGCGGAACAGCTCGGCCGCGAGGCCCTCCGCCGACGCCAGCAGCAGCCGCGCGAACTCCAGCGTGCCGGTGAGGCGCAGGCCGGCCAGCAGCCGAGCGACGCCGGCGAGCGGCGGGAAGCCGCCGAGCATCGTGTCGCGCACGGCCGGGAAGCGCCGCAGGTAGGGGGCGACGAGCTCGCCCCAGCGCGCGCCGTCGCCGGGCGCCAGCGCATCGAGGCTCGCGACCGTCTCCTCGAGGTCGCGCGCCAGCACGGCCGCGCGCCCGCCCTCGAGCGGGTGGGCCATCGCCAGCGCCGGCTGGATCCAGCGCAGCCCGTGCCGCTCGAGCCCGAGGGCGGAGAAGACGGGCGAGGCGATCGCGGCCGGGTAGACGGAGGAGAAGACGTCGTGGTGGAAGCCGGGCAGCGTCAGCTGCTCCGTCGCGACGGCGCCGCCGAGGCGCCCCTGCGCCTCGACCAGCAGCACGGAGCGGTCGTGCGCGGCCAGCTCGATCGCCGCCGCGAGCCCGTTCGGTCCGCCGCCGACGACGACCGCGTCGTAGCACGCGCCACTCATGCCGCCGACGCTAGCGCCACGGCGGCGATCGCCCGCCGACATGCGGAGCGTAGGCGTACCCTTGGTTGACACTATTCGCCATAGCTGTCAATCTCGCGTGCATCAATCGCAGGAACGACCAGGAGGAGACGCGCGCGATGTCCACTGTTCCCGATGCCGCCGACAGCCACGCAGCGCACGCGCGGGGCGCCGCGGGCGCCGCAGGCGAGGAGCTCACACCCGCCACCTGGCGCGACCCGAAGCGCTACGCGTGGCTGCTCGGCCTGCTGATCCCGACGCTGCCGTTCCTCGCCTACGGCCTCGTGCACGCGACCGGTCTCGGCGTCCTCTGGTACTTCGGACCGCTGCTGGTCTTCGGGATCTTCCCGCTGCTCGACCTGCTCGTCGGGATGGACGCGACGAACCCGCCCGACAGCGTCATCAAGTGGCTCGAGCAGGACCGCTACTACCGCTGGTGCACCTACCTCTACATCCCGATCCAGTACGCCGGACTCGCCTTCGCGTGCTGGCTGTGGAGCAAGGGCGAGCTCTCGACCGTCGACTCAGTCGGACTGGCGCTGACGATGGCGATGGTCAGCGGGATCGCGATCAACACGGCCCACGAGCTGGGCCACAAGCGCGCGAGCCTCGAGCGCTGGCTGTCGAAGGTCGCGCTCGCGCAGAGCGGCTACGGGCACTTCTTCATCGAGCACAACCGCGGGCACCACGTGCGCGTCGCGACGCCGGAGGATCCCGCCAGCTCGCGGCTCGGCGAGAGCTTCTACGCCTTCCTCCCCCGCACCGTCCTCGGCAGCCTGCGCTCCGCATGGGAGCTCGAGGCGGAGCGGCTCGGGCGCGACGGGCGGCGACCGCTCGACCACCGCAACGACATCCTCAACGCGTGGGCGATGACGCTCGTGCTGTTCGGCGCGCTGGTCGCCGTCTTCGGCGTCGTCGTCCTCCCCTACCTGCTGCTCCAGGCGGTGCTCGGCTTCGCCCTGCTGGAGGTCGTCAACTACCTCGAGCACTACGGCCTGCTGCGACAGCGGCGTGAGGACGGGCGCTACGAGCGCACGCGTCCCGAGCACAGCTGGAACAGCAACAACGTCGCCTCCAACGTGCTGCTCTACCACCTGCAGCGCCACAGCGATCATCACGCCAACCCGATGCGCCGCTACCAGGCACTGCGTCACTTCGACGAGGCGCCGCAGCTGCCGACCGGCTACGCGGGGATGATCGTCGCCGCGCTCGTGCCGCCGCTGTGGCGGAGGGTGATGGATCGGCGCCTGCTCGCGCACTACGGCGGCGACCTCGCGCGCGTGAACGTCGCGCCGCGCAGCCGGCAGCGGATGCGGGCGCGCCACGGCGCCGGCGCGGGCGGCTGACGTGCCCACCGCCGTCGCTGGCACCATTGGGGCGATGGCGAACGTCCCCGATCGCACGCCCTATCCCGTCGCCGCGCGCCGACTGCTGCGCGACACGCTGCTCGACGCGATGCGCGACGCGCTCGCCGAGCGCAGCTGGGCGGAGGTGACGATGGCCGACGTCGCGCGCGACGCGGGCGTCAGCCGGCAGACGCTCTACAAGGAGTTCGGCACGCGCGACGAGTTCGGGCAGGCGTTCGTCGTGCGCGAAGGGACGCGCTTCCTCGACGCCGTCGAGCAGGCGGTGCGCGCCCACCTCGACGACCCACACACCGCACTGGGCGCCGCCTTCGACGTCTTCCTGACGGCGGCCGCGGAGGATCCGCTCGTGCGGATGGTGCTGCGCGACGACGGCACCGGCGGCCTGCTGCCGCTCGTCACGACGCAGAGCCAGCCGCTCGTCGCGGCCGCCGCCGAACGGCTCGCCGCCGTCATGCACGACGGCTGGCCCCAAGCGGCGCGCGCCGACGTCGAGCTGCTCGCCGAGTCGCTCGTGCGGCTGGCGATCAGCTACGCGATGCTGCCCAAGGGGCCCGCGAACATGACGGCCGCCTCGGTCGTGACGCTGCTGGGCCCCTACCTCGACCGCGTGCTCGAGCGGCCGTAGCCGGTCGAGCACGCCGCGTCGCTGCCGCGTCGCTGCTGCGCGAGGACTTACTGCGCGAGGACCTTCCAGTTGCCGTCTTCCTTGACGAACTGAATGGTCTGGTTGCCGTCCTTGTCGGTCAGCTTGACGCTCGCCTTGTCGCCGCTGACGTCCACCGAATGGATCTTCGGGTTCGGATCCCCGGGGCCGCTCGTGTTCATCGCCGCGGCACATCTGGCCGTGCCACCGGCCTTCGCGAGCGACGCCTTCGAGAGGTTGCCGCAGTACTTCGAGGGATCCTTCGCAACGCTCGTGATGATGCTGGTGACCTTGTCCTTGTCGGACGAGCCGCTGCTGCCGCATGCCCCGAGGGCGAGGGCGGGCACGGCCAGCAGACCGAGGGCTGCGATGCGCGACGTGTGCACGAGATGAGTCCTTTCGATGATGTTCCCGGAGCAACGCACCGGTCCCGCAGCTATCGGCACCACACGCGAACAGCGTTAGCCGAAGCGTCGTCCGTTCGTCCAGGGCGCCCGTGGCGCCGGCCGGGCTCGCGCCGCGACGGTAGGGTCGTCGCCACGAGATGGCGCGTCCCCCGGATCACCTGTCGCCTCGCGCGCGTGAGATCGTCGCCGTCGCGCGCCGGCTGCTCGACGAGGACGGCCCCGACGGCGTCTCGATGCGCCGGATCGCGGCCGAGCTGGGGATCCGCGCGTCCTCGCTCTACAAGCACATCGCCGACAAGCGCGCGCTCGAGAACGCGATGATCTCCGACGGGCTGTTCGAGCAGGGCGACATCACGCGCGAGGCGGTGCGCGATGCGGAGGACCCGGTGCTGGCGATCGCGATGGCGTTCCGGCGCTTCGCCGTCGAGCACCCGCACCTCTATCGCCTGATCACCGGGCGGCCGCTCGACCAAGGCGGCCTCGTGCCCGGCGCGGAGGAGTACGCCGGCGCGGCGCTGCGCGAGGCGCTGCACGGCGACCGCGCGCTCGGCATCACGCTCTGGGCGTTCGCCCACGGCATGGTGATGCTCGAGATCGACGGGCGCTTCCCGGTCTACGCCGACGTCGAAGTGGTCTGGCGGCGCGGCCTCGCCGGCATCCGCGGCGATGCCTAGGAACGCCGCAGGCGCTCGCTCGCCTCGCGACGGCGCCGTTCGAACAGCTCGACGAGCTCGGAGAGCGGAACCTCGAGCGCGCGGGCGAGGGCGAGCAGCGCGGTGAAGCGCGGCGATCTCTCGCCCCGCTCGAGCGCGCCGACGAAATGGCGGCCGAGGCCCGCGTCGTAGGACAGTCGCTCCTGCGTCACGTGACGCCGTGCGCGCAGCTCGCGGATCGCGTCGCCCAGGCAGGAACGGTCGATCGCGTCGTCGGTCGCAGACACCGGCCGGTAGCTCACACGGGTTGCGGCTTGCAGTCCACCACCGAAAAGCGGGAAAATCCCTCCTAAGGCGGGGGCCGGCCCCGCCGGCTGCCGTTTTTTGCCCCGCTGCGCAATGGCCTCCGCCTCCGATTCCGTCACGATCGCCTTCGGTCGCGCGCTCCGCGCGCTGCGGCGCCAGCGCGGTCTGACCCAGGAGCGCTTCGCCCGCCGCTGCGACAGCCATCGCAACTACGTCGGGGCGCTCGAGCGCGGCGAGACCTGCCCGACGCTGCGCGTGCAGCTGCGCCTCGCGCGCGGACTCGAGATCTCGCTGTCCGAGCTGACGCTCGAGATCGAGCGCCAGCTCGAGGCGCTCGAGCCGGACGGTCGCTGACCGCCAGGCTAGCCTCTGCCGGCGACCGACGAGACGTACAGCGAGACCGAGGCGATCTGCGCCGGCGAGAGCTGGCCTCTGAAGGCCGGCATCGCGGGGCCGCCGTTCGTGACCTGTCTCGCGACCCGAGCTCTGCTCGGCTTCAGGTTGTCGAGGTTGGGCCCGACGTTGCCGGTCGTGCCGGCGTCTCTGAGCGTGTGGCAGCTCCCGCAATTGGCGACGAACACCGCTCTGCCGGCGGCGAGGCCCGCGCCCGCGCTGTTGGGCGTCGTTCTCGTCGTTCTCGGCGTCGTTCTCGGTGGCGTCGTCGCGGGCGCGGTCGGCGTCGTCGCCGGGGTGCTCGAGGTCGCGGCGCTCGTCCCGGTATTGCTGCTCGACGAGCCGCCGCCGCAGCCGGCGATCGCGATCGCGATCGCGACGAGCCCGGCCGAGCCGGCGTGCAGGACGGGATGCCTCAGCATGGCCGCGCAGTATGGACGCGCGGTCGAGCGAGCGGAAGACCACGCCCGCCCCAGCGGTTAGGGTGCCGACCGGGATGGCGCATCCACAGGCAATCGAGGTCGCGGGCCTGACCAAGCGGTTCGGCGCGACGCTCGCCGTCGACGGCCTCTCGTTCTCGGCCGGGGCCGGGCGGATCGTCGGCTTCCTCGGGCCCAACGGGGCCGGCAAGACGACGACGCTGCGCGCGCTGCTCGGCCTGATCGCGCCGACGGCCGGGCGCGCGACGATCGAGGGCCAGGCCTACGGAGCGCTCGAGCAGCCCGCCGCAACCGTCGGCGCGCTGCTCGACGGCGGCCTCTTCCACCCCGGGCGCAGCGGCCGCAACCACCTGCGCGCGATCGCGCTCGCCGCCGCGATCCCACCCGCGCGCGCCGACGAGCTGCTCGACCTGGTCGAGCTGCGCGGCGCCGCCGACCGCCGCGCCGGCGGCTACTCGCTCGGCATGCGCCAGCGGCTCGGCCTCGCTGCTGCGCTGCTCGGCGACCCGCGCGTGCTCGTGCTCGACGAGCCGGCCAACGGGCTCGACCCGCAGGGGATCCGCTGGCTGCGCGACTTCCTCCGCTCGCTCGCGGCCGAGGGCCGCGCCGTGCTCGTCTCCAGCCACGTGCTGGCCGAGGTCGCCCAGACCGCCGACGACGTCGTCGTGATCAACCACGGCCGCTCGATCGTGCAGGCGCCGCTGCAGGAGCTGATGGCGCGGCGCGGCGGCGGCGCGCGCGTCGCCGGGCCCGACGCGAGCCGGCTCGCCGAGCTGCTGCGCGCCGACGGCGCCGACGTGCGGCCGGGCGAGCACGGCTCGATCGTCGTGACCGACCGCAGCGGCGAGCAGATCGGCCGCGTGATCGCGGCCAACGGCATCGTGATCTCCGAGCTCGCGCCGAGCGGCCAGTCGCTCGAAGAGGTCTACTTCGAGCTGACCGGCGGCGGGGAGGGCGGTCCCTCGTGATGCAGATCGTCCGCAGCGAGGCGTTCAAGCTCCGCACGACGCGCACGTTCCTCGGGATCACGCTGTCCGCGCTCGCGCTCGTGCTGCTGATCTCGATCGCCGGCGCCGCCGCCGGCACGTACCACGCCGGCGAGCGCCCGCTGCGCGATCTGCTCGGCATCGGCAGCCTGGCGCAGCTGTTCGCGCTCGTCCTCGGCATCCTCGCCGTCTCGACCGAGTTCCGCCACGGCACGATCACGCCGAGCCTGCTGGCGGTGCCGAGCCGGGCGCGGCTCGTGGCGGGCAAGGTGGTCGCCTACGGGATCGCCGGCCTCGTGCTCGGCCTGATCGCGTTCGCGCTGAGCGCCGCGATCGTCTCGGCGATCCTCTCGGCGCGCGCGATCGACAACGGCGCCGCCGTCAGCGAGGTCGCGAAGATCGTCGTCGGCGGCACGCTCGCCGCCACGCTCTACGCGATCCTCGGCGTCGGCCTCGGCGCGCTGCTGCGCAACCAGGTCGGCGCGATCGTGGGAGCGCTCGGCTGGATCTTCGTGGTCGAGAGCCTGATCGGGATCATTCCCGGGCTCGACGAGCCGGTGCAGAAGTTCGGCCTCAGCGGACTCGCCAGCTCGCTCACCGCCAGCGACAGCGGCCGCAACCGGCTCGATCAGGTGCCGGCCGGGCTGCTGCTCGCGGCCTACGCGGCGATCTTCGTCGTCGCCGGGATCGCGGTCCTGCGGCGCCGCGACGTGACCGCGTAGCCGGCGACCCTCAGCGGCGCCAGGGAAGCCGGCCCCGGCGCCGGAGCTCGTAGCGCTCGAGCGCGTCGCCGACGAGCCACAGCGACGGCGGCCACAGACCGACGAAGAGCGCACGGCGCTCGGCGTTGCCGCGCTCGTCCTGGTCGACGGTCTTGGCCCGCATCCAGAGGCCGATGCAGAGCCAGATCGCGGCGAACGAGCCGATGTGGAGATGCCAGCCGCGCAGGCCGACGGCATGGAGGCGACTGGGGACCATGCGCGGATTCGTACCCGCGCCAGCCGTCGCGTGCACGCCGTGTGGCGTGGCGCCATCGGGGTATGCCGTGTGCCGATGCCCCGCCGCCTCACTCCCCTGCGCCGCGTCACGACGGCGACGCGCTGGCCGCTCGGGCTGGCGCTCACCGGATGGCACTACCTCTGGCGCACGACGCCGATGCGCCGCAGCGAAGAGCCCGGCGCGTTCCCCGCGGACGCGCCGCCGGAGCTTCCCGACGGCGTCGACCGCGAGGAGCAGCAGCGCGCCGAGGACGGCGTCGGCGCCCTCTTCCACCGCCGCTATCGCGTCCGCATCACCCGCAGCCGCGAGACACCGGAGCAGCTGATGGCGCGGGTGCAGGCGGACCTCAACGCGGTCGCTCCGACCGAGCTGGCGGTCTTCCACAAGGTGCGCGGCGCGGAGGGTCGGATGCAGGTCGGCGACGAGTACCTCGTGCGCATGCCGGGGCCCTGGGACGGGCCGGTCCGGGCGATCGAGGTGACGCCGACGTCATTCCGCTTCCTCACGCTCGAAGGCCATCTCGAGGCGGGCCAGATCGAGTTCCGCGCGTATCGCGACGGCGAGCTCGTCTTCGAGCTGGAGTCGTGGGCGCGCAACGGCTCGCGCCTCTCGGAGCTGCTCTACGACCGGCTTCGCATGTCGAAGGAGATCCAGCTGCACATGTGGACCTCCCTGCTGGAGCGGATCGTGCAGCTTGCGGGCGGGCGCCGCGCGAGCGCGGTCGAGATCCACACGCGACGCGTCGAAGACGACGGCGGGCCGGCGCTGCTGCGCGACGCGCGCGCCCGCCGAGCGCTCGACCGGCTGCACGAGCGCACGACGAACTTCGACGCCGACCGGCGCGGCCAGCACACGCCCGCGAACGGCTGGCACGTCGACCGCTACTGCGAGCCGCTGCCGTCCGAGCAGCCCGGCGAGCCGCTGCCCGACGGCAGCTGGGAGGTCGCGCGGCGGCTGATGCGCGACTACGAGTTCGCCGATCCGAAGATCGTCCGCGCCGTCTACTCGCGCGACCAGCCGCTCGAGCGCCGCGACATGCTGCTGGAGGCCCGCTTCCACGGCCTGCGCTTCCACTTCGGCGTCCGCGTCGGCGGCGTCCACGACGAGACGCGCATGGTCGACGGTCGCGCGGTGCGCGTCTGGGGCTGGAACTACCGCACATTGCAGGGTCACCTCGAGATGGGCCAGATGGACTACGAGGTCTGGAAGTGGCTCGACAGCGGCGCGGTCGAGTTCCGCATCCACGTCGTCTCGCGCGCGGCCGCGGGCGGCAACCCGCTCGTCCGGCTCGGCTTCCTGATCTTCGGCCGCACCGAGCAGCAGCGCTTCGCGCGGCATGCCTGCGCGCGGATGGCGCAGCTGACCGCGAGCGAGCTGGAGCGCGGTCGCGGCGCCGGCTCGCTCGCGCGCGTGCGCGACCATGTCACGGTCCGGGCGGGCGGCTGAGCGGCGGGTCGGGCCACGGCGGCGGCCGCGAGCGGCGCGGCCACGGTCGTTATCCTGGCGCCGCGCATGAGCACCGCCGCCCGCCCTCGCGCCGCCCGCGTCGCCTTCGTCACCTGCGCCACGCTGCCGGCGCTCGTCGCCGACGACCTCCTGCTCGGGGACGCGGCGCGCGCCCACGGGATCGAGGCGGTGCCCTGCGTCTGGGACGACCCCGCCGTCGAATGGGAGACGTTCGACGGCTGCCTCGTCCGCTCCGCCTGGGACTACCACCTGCGCCGCGACGCGTTCACCACCTGGTCGCGCGAGGTGGCGGCGGCGATCCCGTTGTGGAACGGACCCGACGTGATCGCGTGGAACACCGACAAGCGCTATCTGCGCGACTTCGCAGCCGCCGGCGTCCCGGTCGTGCCGACCGCGTGGGCCGCGCGCGGCGCGTCGCTCGACCTCGCCGCGCTGCTGGCGGACCACGGCTGGGAGGAGGCGATCGTGAAGCCGGCCGTCGGGATCGGCTCCTCCGGCATCTCCCGCGTGCGCGACGGCGGCGTCGTCGCGGGCGGCGCGATCGTCTCCGGCGGCGGCGCGATCAGCGTGCCGAGGGGCGCCGTCGCCGCCCAGACGGCGCTCGACGCGTTACTGGCGCAGGACGACGTGCTGGTGCAGCCGTTCGCGCCCTCGGTGCTGGAGCGCGGCGAGCTGTCGCTGATCTTCTTCGAGGGCGTCCTCAGCCACGCGATCCGGAAGCGGCCGAGCGACGGCGACTTCCGCGTGCAGGCCGGCTGGGGCGGGACGATCGAGCCGGCGCGGGCCGGGCCGGCGGCGCGCGGGGTCGCCGCGCAGGCGCTCGCGCAGCTCGACGGCACGCCGCTCTACGCCCGCGTCGACCTGCTCGAGGAGGACGTCGACGCGCCATGGTTGATCGAGCTCGAGCTGGTCGATCCCGTGCTCTACTTCGGCGAGGATCCCGCCGCCGCCGGGCGGCTCGCGCTGGCGCTGGCGCGGCGGCTCGACGCGCGCTGAGACCGCGGCCGGACTCCACTCCGAGGTGGTGGCCGACGCTTGAGCTCGATGCGAACATGTGTTCGCATGAGTGTCAAAGGTCGCCCCTACACCTGGTTCAAGGCCGCGCTCGACCGCGGCGATCTGGCCGCGATCCGCGCGGAGGCGGCGGAGCTGCCGTCGGTCCGCCTCGACGACGCGCTGCGGATCTGCCTCGTGATGCGCGACCAGTCAGAGGACGCGACCTACGAGCGCGCGGTCGTGCGCTGGATCGGCCGCTTCGCGCTCGAGGTGCGCAGCGCCGGCCTGGAGGACCTGCGCGAGGCGGCCGGGGCCTTCGAGGACCTGCGCGTGCGGCCCGACACGGCGATGGAGCGCCTCGCGTCGCTCTGCTCGCGACACCGGCTGGCGTTCCCGTAGTCGGCGTCAGACGGCCGACGCCGGCCGCGCGGTGCGACGCCCGCGGATCGCGCGGCGACAGCGCCAGTCGAGGTAGCGCACGGCGATCCAGTAGTTGCGGAAGGCGGGGTTGCGCGTCTCGCGCACGTGGTAGCGGCGGTAGATCTGCTGCGCGATGACGGCGAGCCGGAAGAGGCCGAAGACCTCGTAGAAGGCCCAGTCGTCGACCGGCCGCCCGGTGCGCTGTGCGTAGTGCACGATCACCTCGCTGCGCGTGAGCATTCCGGCCCGGTGCGTCGGCTGGCGGCGCAACGTCTGCATCACGCGATCGTCGTCGGCCTGGACCCAGTAGGCGAGCGCGCCGCCGAGGTCCATCAGCGGATCGCCGAGCGTCGCCATCTCCCAGTCGAGGATGCCGACGATCCGCTGGGGGTCCTCGGGGTCGAGCACGACGTTGTCGAAGCGGTAGTCGTTGTGGATCACGCAGGTCGCGACGTCGTCGGGCTGGCGTTCCTCGAGCCACCGCATGACGCGTTCGAAGCGCGGCGCGCGCGGCGTGCGGGCGGCGCGGTAGCGAGCCGACCAGCCCTCCACCTGGCGGCGGACGTAGCCCGCGCCGCGGCCGAGGTCGGCGAGGCCGGCGGCGGCCGCGTCGACGGCGTGCAGCTCGACGAGCCGGTCGACGACCGCTTCGCAGAGCCGGCGCGTCGCGGCCGCGTCGAGCCGGAGCTCGGGTGGGACGTGCGCGCGCAGGATCGTGCCGGCGATCCGCTCCATCACGTAGAAGTCGCCGTCCAGCGAACCGCTGGCGCGATCGTCGTGCTGATGGAGCGCCAGCACGCGCGGCACGTACGGGAAGACCGGGCGCAGCGCCTGCTGCACGTGGAACTCGCGCGCCATGTCGTGCGCCGAGGCCGCCTTCCCGCCGGCCGGCGGGCGGCGCAGGATCAGGTCGCGCTCGGGATAGCGCAGCAGATAGGTGAGATTCGAGGCGCCGCCGGAGAACTGGCGCACCTGCGGCAGGCCGGCGCCGAGCGCGCCGAACGCGGCGGGGACCTGCGCCCGCAGCCAGCCGTCGAGCGCGGCGACGTCGAAGGCGTCCTCGTCGCGGACCGCGCCGGCGCCGTCGACCGCAGCCGAGCTCATGAGGCACGCTCCCGCCAGGAAGAACGAGCCCTCTGGGCGAGATCTTCCGACGCAACCCGAGGCCGCAGGCCGAGCGGTCGCGCGGTCAACCGCCGCCCCATCTGCCGGCGCCGTAGCGCGCCAGCTCGAGCCGCGCGATCACGCCGCGGTGCACCTCGTCGGGGCCGTCGGCGAGCCGCAGGGCGCGCGCCGTCGTCCAGGCGGCCGCGAGCGGGACGTCGTCGGAGAGGCCGGCGCCGCCGTGCAGCTGCATCGCCATGTCGACGACGCCCTGCGCCATGTTCGGCACTGCGACCTTGATCTTCGAGACGGCGCCGAGCGCCGCGGCGTCGCCCTCGTCGAGCAGCCAGGCGGCGTGCAGCACGAGCAGCCGCGCCTGGTCGATCGCGATCCGCGCGTCGGCGATCCGCTCGCGGTTGCCGCCGAGGTTGGCGAGCGGCTTGCCGAAGGCGACGCGGTCGATCGCGCGGCGGCAGGCCAGCTCGAGCGCCATCTCGGCCAGGCCGATCAGCCGCATGCAGTGGTGGACGCGGCCGGGACCGAGGCGCGCCTGGGCGATCCCGAACGCCTGCCCCGGGCCGCCGACGATCGCGCTCGCCGGCAGCCGCACGCCGTCGAAGGAGACCTCGCCGTGCCCGCCGGGCGCGTCGTGGAAGCCCATCGCCGGCAGCATCCGCTCGACCGTCACGCCGGGCGTGTCGAGCGGCACGAGCACCATCGAGTGCTGGCGGTAGCGCTCGGCGTGCGGGTCGGTCAGCCCCATGAAGATCAGCACGCGGCAGTGCGGGTGCCCGACGCCGCTGCTCCACCACTTGCGTCCGTCGAGGACGACCTCGTCGCCGTCGAGGACGGCGGTCGCCTGCATGTTCGTCGCGTCCGAGGAGGCGACGTCCGGCTCCGTCATGCAGAAGGCCGAGCGGATCTCGCCGGCGAGCAGCGGCTCGAGCCACGTGCGCTTCTGCTCGTCGCTGCCGAAGTGCAGCAGCAGCTCCATGTTGCCGCTGTCCGGCGCGTTGCAGTTGCAGACCTCGCTGGCGATCAGCGAGCGGCCCATCGCCTCCGCCAGCGGCGCGTACTCGACGTTCGAGAGCCCGGGGGCGGATCGGTCCGTGCTCCCTTCGGGCAGGAACAGGTTCCACAGCCCGGCGTCGCGCGCCGCCGCCTTCAGCTGCTCGACCAGCGGCAGGACGACCCACGGGTCCTGGCGGGCGAGCAGCTCGCGGTGGTAGGCCTCCTCGCGCGGAGCGACCTCCTGCTCGACGAACGCGGTCAGGCGCGCGACCAGGTCCTGCGCGCGGAGCGAGTGGCGGAAGTCCATGCGACCGAACGTTATGCGGCGCGCGGGTCGCGTGCGGAAGCTCGCCCGCCGCCGCCGCTCGAGGGCGAGCGTCACGGCGTACTGCCTGCGCGCCGAAGATCAGCACGTGCCAGGATCCCGACCGGCGAACGTTGGAGCAGCGATGATGGCGACGCAGGACATGCAGGGCAGGACGGTGGTGATCACCGGCGCGAGCGCGGGCCTCGGTGCAGTCGCCGCCCAGCGGCTCGCCGAGCGGGGCGCGACCGTCGTGCCGGTCGGACGCTCGCCGGAGAAGACGGCGGCGGTCGCGCGGACGATCGGCGTCGAGCCGCTCGTGGCGGACTTCGCCAGACTCGACGACGTACGGCGGCTGGCCGACGCGCTGCTCGAGCGCTGCGAGCAAATCGACGTGCTCGCGAACAACGCCGGCGGGATCTTCCCGCGACGCGTCGAGACGGTCGACGGCCATGAGCTCACGTTCCAGGTCAACCACCTCGCGCCGTTCCTCCTGACCACCCTGCTGCACGAGCGGCTGGCGGCGACGCCGGGGTCGCGGGTGCTGATGACGAGCAGCGTCGGCAACAACCTCGGAAACGTGAAGCTCGACGACCTCGACCGCCGGCGCGGGCCCTACGTCTCGCTGCGCGCCTACGGCACGGCGAAGCTGGAGAACATCCTGATGGCGCGCGAGATCGCACGGCGCTGGACCGGCGACGGCATCGCGGCGACCGCGTTCCACCCCGGCAACGTCGCGACCGAGTTCGGGCGCGACTCGTTCAGCTCCGGGCTGATCTACCGCACGCCGCTGAGACGGGTCTTCCTGATCACGCCCGAGGAGGGTGCGGCGGCGCTCGTCGGACTCGCGACCCAGCCCGACGCCGCCGCGCTCGACGGCGTCTACTTCGATCGCTTCAAGCCGCACGGCAGGATGTCGAAGCAGGCCGACGACGCCGAGCTCGCGCGCGGCCTGTGGGAGCGCTCGGCCGCGCTGGTGGGGGTCGCCGCGTAGGGCCCCGGGGCGCGGCGGCAGGGCGCGCCGGCGGCAGAGCGGCACAGCAGCTCGGACTCTCCACCGCGAAGGTGCAGGCGGCGCTGAGATCGGTCATGGGCAGCGGGCGCGGAGCGGGCGCCACGCCGCCGAACGGCGCACGCTCCACGCCGCCGAGCGGCTCGCCGGGCGCCTCCGGCGGCAGCTCGACGACCCCGAACGGCAGCGCCGCCCAGAGCAGCGCTCAGCCGAGCTAGGGGCGCCGCGTTGTCCCTCTCCTCCCCCACCCTCCCGCGGCGCGACCCCGGGCGCGGCGTCGCGCCCGACCGCGACCGCCGGTCGCCCGGCGCGCTGCTGCGGTCGCTCGTGCGCGGCCGGACCGGGCCGGATCCCGCGCGACCTCGCGACGTGGTTCAAGGGCCACGGCACGGTGGTCACGACGTTGACGGTGAGCGGCGGCACGCTCTACGAGGTGACGGCCTAGCGGAGGCACGCGCGGCGGCCGGAGCCGCCTCGCAGCCGCGGCGCGCGGCGGCGGAGCGGCCTCGCGACGACGACGAAGAACGGCCTCGCCCCACCGGCGGGGCCGTTCTCGTCCGCGGCTCGGCTTCGACCTTGACAACGGTGTCACGGCTCGGCTACGGTCCGCTCCGGGAGGTGATGACAGCGTTGTCAACACCGTTAGGAGGAGAGCGAGCCTACGTGCGAGGTCGAGCGACCATGCGCGACGTCGCCGCGACCGCGGGCGTCAGCCTGAAGACGGTCTCACGGGTCGTGAACGACGAGCCGTCGGTCCGCGAGGAGACGGCGCAGCGGGTCCGCGACGCGATCGAGCGACTCGCCTTCGCCCCCAACGAGCTCGCGAGCAGCCTGCGCCGCGGCCGCGCCGGCGCGATCGGGCTCGTGATCGAGGACCTCGCCAACCCCTTCTACTCCGGGCTCGCGAGCGCCGTCGAGCAGGTCGCCGACGAGCACGGCCACCTCCTGCTGATCGGCAGCTGTGGCGAGGACGCGGCGCGCGAGCGCGAGCTCGTCGTGCGCTTCCTGCGGCGGGCCGTCGACGCGCTGCTGCTGGTCCCGGCGGGCGGCGACCACAGCTACCTGCTGTCCGAGTCGGGCGCCGGCGTCCCGCTCGTCAGCCTCGACCGCTTCGCGAGCGGCATCGAGCTCGACACGATCGTCTCCGACAACCGCGGCGGCGCGCGCGCGGCCGTCGACCACCTGCTCGCACACGGGCACCGCCGCATCGCCGTGGTCGCCGACCGTCCGAGCGTCTGGACCTGGCAGGAGCGGATCGCCGGCTACCGCGAGGCGCTCGGCGCCGCGGGCCTCGGCGAGGGCGACCGCATCGAGCGCACGGCCGCGACCGCCGACGAGGCCCAGGCGGCCGTCGCGGAGCTGCTGGCGCTGCCGCAGGACGAGCGTCCGACCGCCCTCTTCACCGGCAACAACCGCATCACGGTCGGCGCGCTGCACGCGCGCCACGCGGCCGGCGCGCAGACCGCGCTCGTCGGCTTCGACGACTTCGAGCTGGCCGACCTGCTGCGGACGCCCGTCACGGTCGTACGTCAGTCCGCGGCCGAGATGGGCCGCGTCGCCGCCGAGATCGCCTACGCTCGCCTCGACGGCGAGGACGGCCCGCCGAGCCACCGCGTGTTGCCCTGCGAGCTCGTCATCCGCGGATCAGGGGAGATCGCACCATGAGACCGATCGCGTTGCCGGCCAACGGCGTGCCGCGCTTCTACCTCGGCGGGCCGGCGATCGCCGCGCTCCGCGGGGACCCGGCGCCGGCGCCCGGCACGCGCGTGCCGGAGGACTGGATCGCCTCGACGAGCGAAGTGCTCGAGGAACCGGGCCTCGGCCTCAGCCGGCTGCCCGACGGCCGGCTCCTGCGCGACGCGATCGCCGCCGACCCGGTCGCGTGGCTCGGCGCCGACCACCACGCCCGCTTCGGCGACTCGCCCGCGCTGCTCGTCAAGCTACTCGACGCCGGCGAGCGCCTGCCCGTCCACGCGCACCCGGACGCCGCGTACGCCGGCGCGCATCTGGGCAGCCGCTTCGGCAAGACGGAGGCATGGATCGTCGTCGGCGGCTCCGGTGTCGTCGCGGCCGGCTGGCGCGAGGACGTGGCGCCCGCGAAGCTGGCGCGCTGGGTCGCCGACCAGGACGTCGCCGCGATGCTGGCGGCGCTGCACGAGGTCGAGGTCCGCGCGGGAGACGCGCTGTTCGTCCCGGCCGGCGTGCCGCACGCGATCGGCGCCGGTCTGCTGATCGCCGAGCTGCAGGAGCCGAGCGACATGTCGGTGCTCCTCGAGTGGGAGCCGCAGGGCGTCGCCGAGCACGACGCGACGCTCGGCCTCGGCTGGGAGCTGGCGCTGCGGGCGGTCGGGACGGCGGCCGCGGATCCGGCCGCGTGGCTCGCGCGCGGAGCGGTCCACGGTGCAGCGGCCGACGCGCCCGCGAGCGAGCGCGCCAACCTGCTGCCGGCGGCGGCCGACGGCTTCTTCCGCGCGGAGCGGTTGCGTGCGACCGCGGCGGCCGATCCGCGAGCGGGAGCGGAGATCGACACGACGATCGCCGGCTTCGCCGTCCTGGTGGTGCTGGACGGCGGCGGGACGCTGAGCGGCCCGGCAGCCGAGGCGTTCGCGCTCGGACGCGGCGACACCGTCGTCGTGCCGCACGCGGCGGGCCCGCTCCGGCTCGACGGCGCGATCGACCTGCTCGTGTGCCGCCCGCCCGACCCCGCCGCGGTAACGAACGTCAACGACGGAAGGGTGAGATGAGCACGCAAGCGGCGCCGCTGCTCGAAGCGCGCGCGATCGAGAAGAGCTTCGGACGCGTCCGGGCGCTGCGCGGCGCGGACTTCCACATCTATCCCGGCGAGGTCGTCGCCCTCGTCGGCGACAACGGCGCCGGCAAGAGCACGCTCGTGAAGACGCTCGCGGGCGTGTTCTCCCCCGACGACGGCGAGATCCTCTTCGACGGCCTGCCGGTCACGCTGCACTCGCCGATCGCCGCGCGGCGGCTCGGGCTCGAGGTCGTCTACCAGGACCTCGCGCTCGCGCCCGAGCTCGACTCGGCCGCGAACCTCTACCTCGGCCGCGAGATCACGCGCGGCGGCCTGCTCGGCAAGCTCGGCTTCCTCGACCGCGCGGCGATGCGCAGAGGCAGCGCCGAGTCGTTCTCGACGCTCGGCGTGAAGCTGCAGGACGTCTCCGCGCAGGTCGCGACGATGTCCGGCGGCCAGCGCCAGGGCGTCGCCGTCGCCCGCGCCGTCGCATGGGCGAGCAAGGTCGTCTTCATGGACGAGCCGACCGCCGCGCTCGGCGTGATCCAGACGCGCGCCGTGCTCGACCTGATCCGCCGCGTCCGCGACCGCGGCATCTCCGTCGTCCTGATCTCCCACA
>JAOPZA010000225.1 GCA_025964325.1 Conexibacter sp. | reverse complement strand
CGCGCAGGCGGTCGAGCTCGCGCAGCGGCCAGCCGCCGGGCGCCGACTCCCACGCGTCGCGGGCGCCCGCGACGTCGGCGATCGCCCCGCGCCGGACGGCCAGCTCGAGGCGGTCCGCCAGCTCCAGCCGCTCGAGCCGGCCGGGGGTGCGGAGATAGACGATCAGGTCCTGCGCGGTCGCTCGCTCGGGCAGCAGCGCGCAGCGCGCGAGTGCGAGCAGGCCGCGGCCGAGCGCCGTGTGCGCGAGCGGCACGCGGCGATCGAGCGCGTACGGGATCCCGTAGGCGCCGAAGACCTGCTCGATCAGCGCGGCGGCGCGGGCCGGCGAGCGCAGCACGACGGCGATCTGGTCGCCGGGGACCGGCGCGTGCGGATCGGTCAGCAACCGCAGCAGCTCCGCGCCGATCAGCTCGATCTCGGCCCGCTCGCCGCCTGCGACCAGCAGCCGGACGGCGTCGCCAGCCGGCTCGCCGGCCGCGTCGGCGCCCTCGCTCGGTTCGAACAGCCCGCGCTCGAGCGCGTGGAGCGCCGCCCGCGCGGGAGGGTCGTAGTGCTCGGCGAGCGGCGGCAGCTCGACGACGTCGTCGGCGATCTGCCGCAGATCCTCCGCAGTGCCGGCGCGACCGGCGAACGCCGAGCGGCCGCGCTCGTAGGTGAGCGAGACGGTCACGTCGGCCCCGGCGACGCGCGCCAGCGTCTCGACCGCGTCGCGCTCGAGCGGGGTGAGGTCGTCGAAGCCGTAGAGGAAGACGGGCGTCGTCCCCCAGGCGCCCGGCGCGGCGCGCAGCGCATCGAGCGCCCGCCAGGCGAAGAGGTCGCGGTCGACGCGGCCGAGCCGTTCGAGCGAGCGCGTGTAGGCGGCGTAGACGGCGGCGATCTCATGCGCCGCGGCCGGCGCCTGCGGCCAGGCGCGCAGCGCGACGATCAGCCGCTGCGGCGTGACGAGCGTCCGCTCCAGCTCGGCCAGGAAGGCTCCCGCCGCGTGCAGGAAGCCGCGCGAGGCGGCTGCGGGAGCGAGCGTGTCGAGCGGCGTCGCGGCGATCGCATCCGCCACCAGCCGCTCACGCCCGAGCGATCCGATCGTGCGGGCGCCGTAGCCCGCCCGCTGCGCGACCTCGCGCACGAAGCCGCCGAAGGTCGCGACGCGGCCGGCCGCGCGCGCGCCGTCGCCGGCCAGCTCGCGCTCGTAGTAGGCGACGTCCGCGGCCGTCGGGACGACGAGCCAGGGGTCGTGGCGCAGGCGGGTGCGGAAGGCGCCGAGGACAGCGCCGGCCTTGGCCGAGTTGGCGGGCCCGATGACGAGCGTCAGGGACATGGATCCGACATGGTGCCGGGCGCCCCCGACGGCTCGAGGAGTCGTCGCGGCTCGTCCGCGACGCGGAGGGGCCGGTGCATCACGTCGGCGTGCGTGTAGCGCAGCACGGCGGAGCCCCGGCTTTGGAGCAGCGCCGCCTGCGTCCGGTCCCGCTGGAAGGCCCGCCGTTCTGGTCGTAGAGCGACCGGGAGTCGACGCTCGCCTCGTCTGGCCTCGGACACACGTCCGATGCTCGCAGCGCCATGCGCGCAGGGGGCGCGCAGAGTGTGGCGGATCGACGCAGGCGCTACGCGGCGGCCGGCTGTGTCGCCGCCGCGGCGTCGGCGGCAACGGGCTGCGCCGCCGTCTCCGCCGCCGCGTCGGTCTCGGCGTCCGGGAGCTTCGCGCCCTCTCTCGCCCACGGCTCGTCGAACTCGACGCGCCATCTGCCCTCGGGCGTCTGCTGCAGCGCGAGGCGCGCGCGGAAGGAGCGGCCGCTTCTGCCTCTGAAGCCGGTGACCGCTCTCTCGGTGCGGCCGGTCTTGATCAGCTCTCTCGCGACCGCGCCACCGAGCTGCTTGCCGGCCTTCGCCTTCCAGATCACGAAGCCGCAGCCCGGATCCTCACGCGACCAGCAGGAGTAGCCCTTGCGGTTCTCGATGATGTCGTGGCCGCAGACCGGGCACGGGCCGAGGTTCGCGCGCGGGATCCGCACGTCTCTCAGCTTCGCGTCGAGCTCGGCGATCGTGCTCTCGGCGAACTTGACGATGTCGCCCATGAACGCCTTGCGCGAGTCGGTGCCCATCTCGATCTTGCCGAGGCGGTGCTCCCAGTCGCCCGTCAGGCTCGGCGACGTCAAAGGATGCCCGTCGAGCAGCCGCACGACGTTGAGGCCCTTCTCGGTGACGGCCAGCGCGCGGCCGTCGCGCTCGATGTAGCCGACCGACAGCAGGCGCTCGATGATCGCCGCGCGGGTCGCCGGCGTGCCGATGCCCGAGTCCTTCATCGCCTCGCGCAGCTCCTCCTCGTCGACGAGTCTGCCGGCGGTCTCCATCGCTGCCAGCAGCGAGCCCTCGGAGTAGCGCCGCGGCGGTCTCGTCTCCTTCTCCTCGAGCGCGATCTCGCGCGTCGCGACCGGCTCGTCCTGCTCCAGCTTCGGCAGCTGCTGCTCGCGGCCGTCGTCGTCCTCGCCCTCTCTCGGCTCGGCGTCGGCCTCCTCGCCGTAGACGCCACGCCAGCCGGGCACGAGCATGACCTTGCCGCGGGTGCGGAAGATGTGACCGGCGACCTCCGTCTCGACGCTCGTGTTCTCGAAGACGGCGTCGGGATGGAAGACCGCGAGGAACCGCCGCGTGACCATGTCGTAGATGCGGCGGTCGTCGTCGCCCATTCTGTCGACCGGATGCGTCGCGTTCGTCGGGATGATCGCGTGGTGGTCCGTGACTCTCTCGTCGTTGATCACGCGGGCGAGCGGCAGCATGTCGAGGCCGGTCACGTACTTCGCCGCGGCGGCGTACTCGGGCCGCTCGCCGACGATCGCCGCGGTCGGCTTGATCTCGGGGATCATGTCGGCCGGCAGGAAGCGCGAGCTCGTACGCGGGTAGGTGAGTGCCTTGTGCTCCTCGTACAGCCGCTGCGCCGCCCCGAGGGTGCGTCTGGCGGAGAAGCCGAAGCGCGAGTTCGCCTCGCGCTGGAGCGAGGTCAGGTCGTAGAGCAGCGGGACGCGCTCTCTGCGCTCTCTCTTCTCGAGCTTGACGATCGTGCCATCGGCGTCCCGGGCGGCGTCGACGATCGCCTGCGCGTGCTCGGCCGTCGCGATCCGCGGGCCTCTGCCGACGTCGGTGCCGGCGGCGGCGTGAAAGCGGCCCTCGTATCTGCGGCCCGGCGCACCGGCGAGCACCTCGAAGCGCGCGTCGACGGTCCAGTACGGCTCGGGTCTGAAGGCGCGGATCTCCTCCTCGCGGCGCGCGAGGATCGCCAGCGTCGGCGTCTGGACGCGCCCGAGCGAGACGGCGCCGTCGAAGGACGAGCGCAGCCGGATCGTCGCCGCGCGCGTGGCGTTCATGCCGACGATCCAGTCGGCCTCGCTGCGCGAGCGAGCGGCGGCCTCGAGCGAGGCCAGCTCGGAGCCGTCGCGCAGGCGGGAGAACGCGTCTCTGATCGCGGTCTGCGTCATCGACGAGAGCCACAGCCGCTTGACGGGGAGCTTCGAGCCGGCCTTCTCGAACAGGTAGGCGAAGATCAGCTCGCCCTCGCGGCCGGCGTCGCAGGCGTTCACGACCAGGTCGACGTCGTCGCGGCCGAGCTGGCGCTTGACGACGTTCATCTGTCTTCTGGAGCGTTCGTCGCGCACGACGAGCCTGAACTTGTCCGGAACGATCGGCAGATCCGCCATCCGCCATCTTCTGAACTTGTCGTCGTACTCGTCCGGCTCGGCGAGCTGCACGAGGTGGCCGACCGCCCACGTGATGACGTGGTCGGGGCCCTCGAGGTAGCCCTCCTGTCTCTGGAACGGGCCGGGCAGGACGCGGGCGAGGTCGCGCCCGACGGACGGCTTCTCGGCGATGACAAGGGTTCTGGCCATGGGTCGTGGAGCGTAGCGTCCTCGGCGTGCAACCGGGCCGCGACATCCCGGGCGCGGGCAATACGGCACCGTCGCGCGCATGGCGCGCGCCGAGGCCGCGCAGCGTCAGCGCGCGCAGGGGCCGGTCGAGACCGCCGACGCGCTCCGCGCGGCCGCGAGCGCGCCGCCGACGATCGCGTTCGGCACGCCGAAGCCGCCCGGCGGACCGCTCGTCGTCGCCGCGAAGACGGTCGCCAGCACGCGTCCATGCGTGTCGACGACGGGGCCGCCGGAGTTGCCGCTGCGCACGAGCCCGCGGAGCGTCGTGACGGATCGCTGGATTGGGCCGCTGCCGTAGGCGTCGTCGGAGAGGACGGTCCGCGTCGCGCCGATCCGCGCCGGTTCGGCGTCGATCCGCGGCGCGTTGTTGGGATAGCCGAGGATCGCGCCCGAGGTGCCCGCGTGCGGCGAGGGCGCGAGCCTGAGCGCCGTCACGCCGAGGTCGCCGGCCGACAGCACCGCGACGTCGTTGCGCGGATCGAAGTGGACGACCCGGGCGGCGCGCGCGGCGCCGGATCCGCCGACCTCCACGCCGGTGTCGTGCTCGCCCGCGACGACGTGGGCGTTCGTCACCACGAAGCCGCCCGGAGCGATCCAGCCGCTGCCCTCGATCCCCAGCCCGCAGGCGGTCCCCAGCACCTTCACGACGCTCGTCGTGGCCTGCCGGACGCCGGGCTGGCGCAGCACGCTGCCGGCCGGCGGCGGCACGTTCGCGTCCGGCCCGGGGACCGACGGCAGCGGATCGAAGCGGGCGAGCGCGTTGAGCAGCGGGCCGGACGGCGGCAGCGCGGCGTTCAGCCGCTGCAGCACCGCCGAGCGCTGGATCTCACGGCGCAGGTTGCCGGCGCCCGGCGTCTGCAGCGCGACCGCGCCGGCGAGCCAGACGATCCCGAGCGCGACCGCGGCCGTCAGCGCGGCGCCGAGCGCGCCGTCGAGGACGCCGAGCGCCTGCAGCCGCACGCCGTTGCGCAGGCGGACGCCGAGCGTCTCGAGCCCGCTCGCGAGCAGCCCGCCGACGAGCAGCGCGCCGGCCAGGCCGAACAGCGGCGCGTAGGGCGAGCTCGAGCCGGCCGGGAGCAGCAGCGGGGCGATCCGCGCTCCCAGCAGCGCGCCGGCGGCGAAGCCGGCCAGCGCGAACGCGCCGACGATGAAGCCCCGCAACCAGCCGAGGACGGCGAGGAGGCACGTGAAGGCGACGATGGCCCAGTCGAGGGTCGTCATGGTGCAACCCCACAGGATGACGACCCGCCAGTCCGTCCGCCCGCCACGGCGCCCAGACAGATGAGCGCGTCCTCACGTTGCGGCGAACGCTGTACTACGCTCCCGGCCAGCATGGGGGAAACTGGGCGCACAGGCGCTGACGGCATCCGGCGATACACGCGTGACGATGTCGCACGTCGGCGCCGGCTGCTGCTGCGCCGCGCGGTTCCGGTCGCGGTCCTCGCCGTCGCCGCGCTGGGTGTGGGGATCGTCGTGCTCGGCGGCTCCGACGGCGACCAGCGCCGCACCGCGCAGCAGTTCGCGACGCTCTGGGCGAGCGGCGACTACGCACGCATGTACGACCTGATCGACGACGCCGCGCGTCGCACCGTCACGCGCGCCGCCTTCACCGACGCCTACCGCACGGCCAGCCGCACCGCGACGATCCGCTCAGTGCAGGTGGGCCCAGTGCAGCGACCAACGAGCGACGGCTATCCCGTCGTCGTGACGGTCCGCACGCGCGTCTTCGGGACGCTCCGCGGCGTCCTCGTGGTGCCGCTCAGCGGCGACGGATCGAAGCGCCGGGTCGCCTGGGCCCGCCGGCTCGTCTTCCCTGGCCTGCGCGCCGGCGAGCAGCTCACGCGCGCGACCCAGCTCGCGCCCCGCGCGACGCTCGAGGCGCGCGACGGGACGGTCCTCGCGGAGGGCCCCGAGCGCACGTCGAAGGCGCCGGACATCGCCAGCCCCGTCGTCGGCAGACTCGGTCCGGCGCCCGCCGAGCAGCAAGCCGAGCTGCAGGCGGAGGGCTACCCCGACAACGTGCTCGTCGGCATCTCCGGGCTCGAGCGGGTCTTCCAGACCGAGCTCGCCGGCCTCCCCGGCGGCACGCTGATGGCCGGCTCGCGCACGCTTGGCCGCACCGCTCCCCGCGCCGGCAGCGCGGTCCGCTCGACGATCGATCCCGCGATCGAGCGCGCCGCGATCAGCGCGCTCGGCTCGCGCTACGGCGGCGCCGTCGCCCTCGCGCCCGCGACCGGCGAGGTGCTGGCGCTCGCGGGCGTCGCCTACTCGGCGCTCCAGCCCCCCGGCTCGACCTTCAAGATCATCACCGCGACCGGCGCGCTCGAGGCGGGGATCGCGAAGCCCGAGACCGCGTACCCGGTCGAGACGCACGCGACGCTCGAGGGCGTCCCGCTGCAGAACGCCAACGGCGAGTCGTGCGGCGGCACGCTCGTCCAGTCGTTCGCCAACTCGTGCAACTCCGTCTTCGCGCCGCTCGGGGCGAGACTCGGCGGGGCGGGGCTCGTCGACGTCGCCGAGCGCTTCGGCTTCAACCACCCGCCCGCGATCGAGGGCGCGGCGGAGAGCACGATCCCGCCGGCCGCCTCGATCGGCGACGCGCTCGAGATCGGCTCCTCGGCGATCGGCCAGGGTCAGGTCCAGGCGACGACGCTCGAGATGACGACCGCGGCGGCGACGATCGCGACCGGCGGGCGCCGCGCGGAGCCGACGCTGCGGCTCGGCGCCCGCCCGCGGCTGACGCGCGTCACGAGCCCGCGCGTCGCGCGCCAGGTCTCGCAGATGATGCGCGCCGTGGTCCAGTACGGCACCGGCACGGCGGCCGGGATCGACGGCGCGGACGTCGCCGGCAAGACCGGCACCGCCGAACTGCGCAACACCGTCCAGCCGGACCCGAACAGCGCCGGCCAGACGACGCCGCCGGACACGACGCCGAACACGGACGCCTGGTTCGTCGCCTTCGCGCCCCAGAACCGCCCACGGATCGCCGTCGGCGTGCTGTTCACCGAGGCCGGCGCCGGCGGCGACGTCGCCGCCCCGGCCGCGCGCGAGATCCTCGCGGCGGGGCTGCAGCACAGATAGCGGCGGGCGCTCGCCTACGGCGGGCGCTCGCCAGCGGCGGGCGCTTGGGAGTTCGCCTGGCGGCGAACTCCCGGCGCGGAGTAAAACCGCGGAGTAAACGCTAGAGGTCGAGCTCGACGCTCGAGGGGCTGCCGCCCTCGGGCGGCGTAATCTCGAGATCCAGCGGCCGGTTGCTGTAGACCGACGTTCTCAGCTTGAACAGCAGCAGCGAGCCCTGCACGGGGCCGGTGCCGGCGGCGCTGTCGGGATCGGGGAGGACCGGCTGCCCGTTGCCCGACTTGCCCTGCACGCTGACCGCCTGGTAGGCGAAGGGGTTCGTCTGGGGCAACTGGATCGGCTGGTATCTGTTGCCCTGCGCGTCGACGATCTCGAACCGGCTGGCGGCGAGGTGCGCGCGATCGCTGTCGTTCTCGACGCGCATCCAGACGCCGAACCACTCCTCGTCGGCGGCCGGCGGCGTCGTCCCGGCGGGCAGATCGGCGAGGTACTCGCGGTCCTCGACGCTCTGCGGGTTCAGCTCGCGGGAGAGCTGCACCTGGTAGTAGAGCGGACCGGCGTTGACGTAGATGCCCTCGCTGTCGCCGTGCGTCACCGGCTTGTTCGAGCCGCAGGCGGAGAGCGCAAAGGCGGCGATCGACAGCGTGATCAGGATGAGCGATGTACGGATTCTGGTCATGAGCGGCGCGGAGTCTATTCCTCTAGCTGCCGGCGATCGTCATTCGCCGGCCACGGTCGCGGTTCTCCTCGAGGATCGCCTGCAGGCGACGGAGCGACTTCGCCTGCTTGCGCGCGCGCTTGCCGCGCCCGAGCAGGTCGATCAGGTGGTCGCTCAGCATCACCGGCTGGGTCTCGAAGCTGTAGTCGACGCGCGTCGTGCCCGCCGGCCCGTCCTGAAGCGTCCACACCCCGACGGTGCGGACGCGGTTGAACTTGCCGCTGCGACCGCGTTCGAGGATGCGATAGGGCGGATCGACCTCGGCCAGCGTGAAGTCGCCGAAGTCGAAGCGGTTGCCGCGCTTGACGCGATAGCGCGCACCGGCGCCCTCGCCGTAGCTGTCCTCCCGCAGGAGGTGCCAGTCGACGAGGAAGTGGTCGGTGAACTCGGCGTGGTTCGCCACGTCGGCGAGATACTCGAAGATCTCCTCGCGCGGGCGGGCGATCGACACGGATGAGGTGACGGGTTCCACGGCGCGGCGGAGTGTAATGAACCGCCGCCCCGGACGGAGCCGCCGCGGGCGTCGCGCCGGCGCCCTGCGCTACGCGACGCGGCGGCGAGCGCCGCCCGGGCGCTGGTCGGTCATCCGCACGGCGTTGCCGTGCTCGTTGCCGCGGACCGGCTCGGAGCGGATCGGCGTCTCCTTGCGCTCGCGGCGGCACAGCTCGCAGAGCATGCGACCGTCGTCGTAGAGATGGACGCGCTCGCCGACGAGCGGCGTGCGATGACAGCCGCGGCAGGCGTCGCGGCTCGCGGCGAGCGCGAGCACGCTGCGACGCAGCAGCTGGCGCTCGAGGTCTGGGGCGTGGTGGACGGTCTCGTCGAGCATGCAGCTCGTTTTCGCCGTCGCCCCGCGAGACCCTGCTCCTCCGTCTGACCTCGCCACTTTGGCAAAAGCCTGGATCCCTGTATAAACGGTGTGTCCAAAGTTTCGTGCATTTTCCCGGTGGGTATTTCTGACCTGCAGTCAATTCCCCCCGCACAACGGAGCGCGCCGGACAGCGGCGCGCTTGTCATGAATCGCCACGTGACGGCTGTTCGCCGCGCTGTTGGCTGTAGGAGGTTCGAGGACATGGAGTCACATACGTCAGGGACGCTCGCTGGCACAGGGACGTTCCGCTGCACCGCATGCGACTACGTCATGACGCTCGCCGCCGCCGATGCCCTCCCGTCCTGCCCGAGCTGCGGCGGGGCGGAGTTCGTGCGCGCGTCGCTGTTCACCGAGCAGCAATCCCAGGCCGACGAGCTGCCCGACGCGCTGGACGTCGAGGACGCCGCCTGGGTGGCGGAGGTCCGCGCGGCGCTCGACGAGCCCGGGCAGTACCTCGCCTACGAGGAGGACGGCGCTCCGGTCGTCCACCAGCTCGCGCGCGAATGGACCCGCGTCGGGCGCAGCCTCGCCGCCGACATCCGCTTCGACGACCCGACCGTCTCACGTCGCCACGCGCTCGTCGTGCGCCAGCCCGACGGCGTGCGGGTGCTCGACGACCGCAGCCTCAACGGCGTCTTCGTCAACGGCGAGCGCGTCGAATGGCGGGCGCTGCGCGACGGCGACCAGCTCGTCGTCGGACGCCATCACCTCCACTTCATCGACAACCCCGCCGTCTCCGGCATGCGCTCGGAGATCGTCGCGGAGCCGCTTGCCCACTAAGCGGTAGGACAGTGGGCGCCGCGGTCGTATAGTCCGCGGCGCCATGGCAGCGACGATCGCAGTCCTCTCGCAGAAGGGGGGCACCGGCAAGACGACGATGGTGCGGACGCTCACCGACGTGTTCCGCCAGGTCGGCTTGACGACGCTCGCGGTCGACCTCGATCCGCAGGGCAACCTGTCCGACTACCTCGACGTCGACCCCGAGGTCTCGCCCACGGTCGGCGACGTGCTCGCCGGCCGCGCCGCCGCCGCGGAGGCGATCCACGACGGCATCATGCCCGCGAACCTCGGGCTGGCGGAAGCCGAGCTCGCGCTCGGCGGCAAGATGGGCCGCGAGCTGGTGCTGAAGCGCGCCCTGCGCGAGGTCGTCGACGACTACGACGTCGTCCTGATCGACTGCCCGCCGGCGCTCGGGCTGCTGACCGTCAACGCCCTCGTCGCGGCCGACTACGCGCTGCTCTCGGCAGAGGCGCAGTACTTCGCGATGCAGGGCGTCGAGCAGGCGCTCGAGGTGATCGAGCTGGCGCGCGACAACCTCAACCCGGAGCTCGAGTGGCTCGGGGTCGTGCTGAACATCTCCGACATGCGCACGCGGCACTCGCGCGAGGCGTACGACTCGCTGCGCGAGCACTTCGGCGAGAAGCTCGTCGAGCACACGATCCGCGCCTCGATCGCGTATGCCGAGTCGGCCGAGCGGGCGCTGTCGATCGTCGAGTACCGCCCGGACCTCGGCGTCGACTACCTGCGCGTCGCGGACGTGCTGCTGAGACGGCTCGGCCTGACGCCGGCGCGCACGCGACTCGCGCGGCTGCTGGACGAGGCCGACGCCGCCGGCGGCGGCACGCGCGCGAGCGCCTGAGGCGGCGCGGAGCGATGCGGCGCCCGAGCGCCAGGCAGCCGTACCGCGTCGCGATCGCGCTGCTGGCGCCGGCCGCCGCCGTCCTCGCCGTCGCGCTCGGCGGCTGCGGCGGCGGGACG
>JAOPZA010000124.1 GCA_025964325.1 Conexibacter sp. | reverse complement strand
ACGGAGGGGGAGGGATTCGAACCCTCGATAGACCTGTAAGGCCTATAACGGTTTTCGAGACCGCCGCATTCAACCGCTCTGCCACCCCTCCAGGGTGGACCGCAGAATCTAGCGAGTTCCGCGCGCGCGAGGCGCTCGGGCCGTGCCGACGCCCACGCCGCGCACCATCGCGGCGCCCACGCCTCAGCCCCGCCGCCCCGCGAAGAACGCCCGCAGCTGGTCGGCGCACTCCTCTGCCAGCAGGCCGCCGGCGACCTCCGGCCGGTGGTTCAGGCGCGGCTCCGCCAACACATCGAGCACCGAGCCGGCCGCGCCGGCCTTCGGGTCCCACGTGCCGAACACCACGCGCGGGACGCGCGCGAGGACGATCGCGCCCGCGCACATCGTGCACGGCTCGAGCGTGACGTAGAGGACCGACTCGAGCACGCGCCAGCTTCCCAGCGCTCGCGACGCCTCGCGCAGGGCGATCGTCTCGGCGTGGGCGGTCGGATCCTCGCGCAGCTCGCGCTCGTTGTGGCCGGCCCCGATCACCTCGCCATCCCGCACCACGATGGCGCCGACCGGCACGTCGTCGTGCTCGAGCGCGCGTTCCGCCTCGCGCAGCGCCAGCCGCATGTAGTACTCGTCACGAGGGAAGAAGTGGGCAGCCATGATGTCCGCGTATCGTGCGTTTAGGTGGATCGGAGAAACTTTCCGCTGCCGATGATGTCTTATGTTCGGCAAGGGCGGCGTGTGGCCGCCGCTCGCCCTCCCCCTGAATGCCGCCGACGCCTCCCCGCCTTCCCTTCCTCGCCGTGCTCGCGACCCTGCTCGCGTGCGTCGCCGTGCTCGCGGCCGCCGCCACGACCGCCGTCGCGGCCACCCCGCCGACCTACGCTCCGGGCCAAGTGGTCGTCGGCTACAAGGCGAACATCGACGCCGCCGTCCAGGCCGCCGCGGCCAGCGCCGTCGGCGCCCGGCTCGGCGACACGCCCGGCCCGCGCGTGCGGGTCCTCCACGTCAGAACCGGCCAGGTCCGCGCGACGATCGCGAAGCTCCGCCGCCAGCCGGCCGTCGCCTACGCCGCCCCCAACCCGATCGCGCACGCGAGCATCGCCACGCTGCCGAACGACCCGGGCGTGAAGAGCTTCCCCGGCGGCCTCGCGGCGAACCAGTGGAACTTCTACGACACCGGCGGCGTGAACGCGCTGCAGGCGTGGACGAACCTCCAGACGCTCACGCCTGGCCGCGCACCCGGCTGGGGCGTCCGCATCGCCGTGATCGATACCGGCGTCGCGTACCGCGACTACGGCAAGTACAAGAAGTCGCCCGACTTCGGCGGCACGAGATTCATCGCGCCCTACGACTTCGTCGCCAACACGCGCTTCCCCCTCGACGCCAGCAAGGCCGGTCATGGCACGCACGTCGCCGGCACGATCGCCGAGGCGACGAACAACGGCATCGGCGTCAGCGGCCTCGCCTACGGCGCGACGATCATGCCCGTGCGCGTGCTCGACTCCGGCGGCTACGGCGACGCCGCGACGATCGCGAAGGGCATCCGCTACGCGGCGATCCACGGCGCGAAGGTCATCAACATGAGCCTCGAGTTCTCGACCAGCGTGAAGTCGACGGAGATCCCCGACATCATCGGCGCGATCTCCTACGCCCACAGCAAGGGCGCGGTCGTCGTCGCGAGCTCCGGCAACGAGGGCGAGGCGCGCGTCGCCTACCCGGCCCGCACCGGCCTCGCGATCTCCGTCGGCGCGACCACCGACGACTCGTGCCTCGCCAGCTTCTCCAACGACGGCGTCGGCCTCGACATCGTCGCGCCGGGCGGCGGCAACGACGCCAACCTCCCGCGCGATCTCAACTGCAGAGCGGGCCACATCGGCCGCCACATCTACCAGGAGACGTACACGAAGCCCTTCAGCGCGTTCGGGCTGCCGTCGGACTTCGACGGCACTTCGATGGCCGCGCCGCACGTCTCCGCCACGGCCGCGCTGGTGATCGGAAGCAAGCTGCTCGGGCCGAACCCGACGCCCAACCAGGTCGAGTGCCGGCTCAAGGGCACCGCTCGCCAGCTCGGCCTGCCGGGCCCCAACCGCGTCTACGGCTACGGCCTCGTCGACGCCGGCGCGGCGACCTCGCCGGCCGTTCCGACGCCGCAGTGCGCGGCGCCGAACGCGAAGCCCTGATCCACGCTCCCGTCGCGTCCGGAATACTCCGGTGATGCGACGGCACGCCCTCTGGCGCGGCACCGACACGTGGCGAGCAGAATCCGCCGAGGTCGAGCTGACGCGCCACGGCCTGCGCGCCGCCGGCACGCAACTCGGCGCGACGCCGCTGCCCTACCGGCTCGACTACGTGCTCGACGCGAGTGCCGACTTCGTCACACGCAGCCTGCGCGTCGAGGTCGTCGGGGACGGCTGGCTGCGGCGTCTCGACCTGCGGCGCGAGTTCCACGGCGCCTGGCGCTGCGCGGCCGAGGCGGAGGGCGCGGTGGCGCTGCCGGATCCCGGCGGCGAGGTCGGCGGCCTCGACGCGGCGCGCGACTGCGACCTCGGCTACTCGCCGCTCACCAACCTGATGCCGGTCCGTCGCCACGCGCTGCACGAGCGGCCCGTCGCGCTCGACTTCGCGGTCGCGTGGGTGTCCGTGCCGGATCTTGCCCTGGAGGTCTCGACGCAGCGCTACGAGCATCTGCGTCGCGCCGACGACGGCGGCGCCGTCGTCCGCTTCAGCACGCCGGAGGGCTTCCGGAGCGACCTCGAGCTCGATAGCGACGGGCTCGTCGTGCGCTATCCGGGGCTGGCCGAGCGGGTGGGGTGAGGGCATCTACGCCCGGGCACACGCTGTCCCCAGCGACGGTCACGCAGCTCGTCCTCGGAGTCTTCAGCTTGAGCACGGTCCAAACCTAGCTCGCTTGAAATCTGGTCGGACGGGCGGTTGCGCGGTTGACACAATACGCGGCTCCTCAATACTCTCTGGATGAGATCATCGCTGTGGCCCGCAGCGAGTTCGAGGCGCATCGAAGGGGGATCGCCGCCAGCAATCGGCTTTGGCACTCGATACAGCAACTATCTGCGGCGTGCTACTGCGCCCAGGAACCGCGGGTCGTTGACTCGCGATAACCCGGCTTAAGATGTACCCAATAGCTTAGGAGCAGCACATGTCGCAAAAATGTCGCTCATACCTCGTTGGCGGCTTGGCCGTCTTCGCTTTCAGCGTCGCCACCACGAGCGCTTCGGCAGCAATATCCGTGACTAGCCCCGTTGGAACCCTACCTACGGGAGCGTATACGGCGACGACAACCTCGAACCAGACGTTTGCTGCACCGACGCCGTTTGGCACTGTGACCTTCAGCTGCGCCCAGAGCCTCGTGTTCGATGTGGCGAGCGCCGGACCGTTCTCAAGAGGCGACACGATAGCGATGCTGCTAGGACCCAGTGCCACATTCACCTGCACCACCGGCTCTCAGGTCACTGTACTAAACAGGCCACCGGTTACTGTTAACTTCGCTACTACAACGACGCTTCTAGCGACCATCTCTGGAATCCAGTTGGAATGGAGATCACCATTCGGCAGTTGCCTATTCAGCGGCAACCTCGCCTTGTCGTTTGGCAATGGAACGAGCAATGCCAATCTACTAGGTGGTAGCTTGACCCCGGTCAGCGGCATCTGCGACGGCAACGCGTCGATATCCGCGACCAGCTATGTCGTGGGAGGCTCAAGCAGCAGCCTATTCAGCTATAGCGGCACTGCTTGACAAACGCGAACAATTCGCTGAACGATGGGTCCGCGACTTTGGCGGACCCATCGCTGTCCTATGCTGACTCATCAGCCTCAACGGCGGCCTCATCACGACAACGCGTTCGACCTCCGCGTCCTGCTCTCTGACGCTGGAAGCGGCAACGGAACTCTTGGAACGCTCCCCTCAGGTCGTCCGGATGATCAGCACCGAGCAGGGGGCGTGGTGGGAGACCTTGTTCGGCACCGAGCCGAGCAGGAAGCGTCTCGCGCCGGTCATGCCCTTGTTGCCGACGACGATCAGGTCGCTGTCCTGCTCCTCGGCAACGTCGAGGATCGCATCTGCCGGATCGCCCTGGCGCGCGAACGTGCGCACCATCTCGACGCCGGACTGACGTGCCTTCGACGCGACCTCTGCGAGCGTCGCGTCGACGTCCTCGCGCGGGCTGATCGACCACTGCAGGTCGCGCGGCGCCTCCGCCGCCTCCTCCCGCAGCCGCTGGCCGGAGACGGGCTCATACGCGCTCACGACCTCGAGCGTGGCGCCGGCGAGCCTGGCCAGCTCGATTGCCTGACGGACGGCCTCACGAGCCGTTTCCGAGCCATCGGTTCCCACGACGATCGAGCCGAACACGCGCCTTCTCCCTCAGCCGCTTACGGAGCGGCCCGATCATAGCCTCGGCACACGTCGGTTCGAGCCGGTCTGCGGCGCGTGGACGGCGCGCCGGCGCTCAGGCGCCGATGCCCGCTCAGGCGAGTCTGAAGATCGCGATGATCGCGCCGATCAGGACGAACACCACGACGGCGGCCTGCATCCAGATCCAGGAGGGCGACATCACGTCAAGCGTAGCGACCGATGGCGCCGCGCGGCAGCACGGAGCCCTACCCCTCGAGCGAGATCCAGGCCTCGACCAGCTTGCGCCAGCCGGCCTCGAGCCGTTCGAGCGGCCAGCCCTCCTCCTCGCGGAGGCGGTGGAACAGGGCGGGGTCGAGCGCGGCCACCAGCGTCTCCACGGCGTACTCGACGTCGACGCCGGAGACGAACTCCTGCAACAGGCCCGTCAGCTCGATGCGCAGCGCGTCCGCGGGCAGGCGCGAGGAGCCGCCGTCGATCGCCGCGTACTCGCGCCCGCCGATCTCTGCAAGCTGCTTGTGGGGATATCCACCAGCCATGTGGGAGGCATCATGCCGATCCGGACGCCTCCGTGCCACCGTTCCCGCCCCGAACGGCCCCGATTACACCTGCGGCAGCTTCACGACCGTCACGAAGAAGTCGTCGATCTGTCGCACGACGTCGATGAAGCGCTCGAAGTCGACGGGCTTCGTGACGTAGGCGTTCGCGTGCAGCTTGTAGCTCCGCAGCACGTCCTCCTCCGCGGCCGAGGTCGTCAGGACCACGACCGGGATCAGCGACAGCGACTCGTCCTGCTTGATCTCGGCGAGCACCTCCCTGCCGTCCATGCGCGGCAGGTTGAGGTCGAGCAGGATCAGGTCGGGCCGCGGCGCGTCGCCGTACTCACCCTCATTGCGCAGGTACCGCATCGCCTCGACGCCGTCGGTGACCGTCGCGAGGTTGTTGTGGACCTTGTTGTGGTCGAACGCCTCGCGGATCATCAACGTGTCGCCGGCGTCGTCCTCGACCAGCAGGACGTCGATCGGATTCATGATCTGCGGTGTGCTCATTCGCTCTCCTGATCGGCTGGAAGTGCTGGAAGGATGAACCGGAACGTCGTGCCGCTCGTCGTCGCGGTGTCGAGCCAGATCGTCCCGCCGTGGTACTCGACGACCTTCCGCACCATCGCGAGACCGATGCCGGTGCCGGGGTAGCGGTCCTTCGCGTGCAGGCGCTGGAAGATCATGAAGATCCGCTCGGCGTACCCGGGCTCGATCCCGATCCCGTCGTCGGTGACGGCGAACCGCCAGGAGTCGCCGTCGCGCTCGGCCGAGACCACGACCCGCGGCCGCTCCTCGCCGCGGAACTTGAGCGCGTTGCCGATCAGGTTCTGGAAGACGCCGGCCAGCAGCGACGCCTCGCCCCGCACCTGGGGCAGCTCGCCGATGACGATCTCCGCCCCGGTCTCCTCGATCGCGGCGGCGAGGCTCGTGAGCGCCTGCTGCGCCACCTCGTCGAGCTCGACGATCGTGTGCTCGGTCGCCGCACGGCCGACGCGCGAGAACGCCAGCAGATCGTTGATCAGCTGCTGCATCCGCTTCGCGCCGTCGACGGCGAACGCGATGTACTGCTCGCCGCGCTCGTCCAACTGCCCGGCGTAGCGCTTCTCGATCAGCTGGCAGAAGCTGGCGACCTTGCGCAGCGGCTCCTGCAGGTCGTGCGAGGCGACGTAGGCGAACTGCTCCAGCTCGGCGTTCGAGCGCTGCAGCTCGCGCGTCTGCGCGTCGAGCTTCCCGTGCGTCTCCTGCAGGCTCTGCAGCTCCTGCACGATCTGCCGGCGCATCGCGTCGATGTCCGCGCTCAACTCGGCGACGTCGCGCGGGCCGTCGCCGCCGATCCGCTCGTCGTACTCGCCCTGCGCGGTCCGCCGCACCTGCCGCGCGACGCGCCGCAGCGGAACGCTGACGGTCCGCCGCAGGGCGACGACGACGCCACCGATGCCGAGCGCGAGCAGCACGATGATCACGGCGAAGACGACCGTCAGCTGGTTCGAGGCGCGGTCGAGGCGCGCCTTCGCCGCCGCCCGTGCCTGCGCCAGCAGCGCGACCTGCCGGTCGAGCGGAACGCGGATCTGGTCGAACAGCTGTCTGCCGGCGTCGACGCCGATGTCGGCTCGCGCGCCGGGTCCGCCGCGACGCACGGCCGCGATCGTCGGCTCGGCGTACGTCCGGCGCCAGGCGCCGGCGCGCGCCTCGATCAGGGGGATCTGGTGCCGCGCGGCGGCCCCTTCGGCGACGTTCGTCAGCTGGCGCAGCGTCGTGATCGCCGCCTGCTCCTCGCGGCGGCCGAGCGCGTAGGGCGCGAGCGAGGCCTCGTGCCCCGTCAACGCGAACCCGCGCACGCCGGTCTCCTGCTCGAGCAAGCCGGTCGACAGCTGGATCGACGCCGTCCGCGCCGGCCCGATCGCGTCCACGACGAGCCGGCGCTCGTGACCGACGTGCGAGATCGCGAGGCTGCCGATCACGGCGCTGACGATCGTCACGAGCCCGAGCGCGATCGCGGCGATCGCGAACCACTGGCTGACCGTCAGGCGGCCGATCAGCGGATCACGCGCGCCCGCTCGATCGGCCGCGGCGGCACGGTCGGCCGTCGCCATCGTCAGCTCGCGGCGCCGCAGGTGACGAGCACCATCGCGAGGTCGTCGGTCAGCTCGCCCCCGTGCAGCCCCTCGACCTCCTCGACCAGCTCGTCGAGCAGCGGCCCGGGCCGGTCGAGATAGGCCTGCGGCGTCCTGCCGTGCCGCGCGAGCAGCTCGACCAGCCGCCCCGTCCCGAGCCGCTCGGTGCCCGCGCCGACGCGTCCCTCGATCAGGCCGTCGGTGTAGAGCAGCAGCCCCCAGTCGCCGTCGAAGGCGACGGCGTTGCCGCGCCAGCGACCCGGGTCGACGAAGCCGAGCGGCGGGCTGACGTGCTCGACCTCGAGCGACCGCAGCCCGCGGCCGTCGACCAGCACCGGCGGCGGATGCCCGGCGAGGAACAGCTCGCCGCTGCGGCGGTCGGGCGCGGCCTCGACGACGCAGAGCGTCGCGAACATGTCGGGCGCGTGGCGCTCGTGCTCGAGCATCTGCTGCAGCAGCGCGAGCGTCTCCTCGTGCGGCCGGCGCGCGAGCGTCAGGGCGCGCCACGCGATCCGCAGGCACGCGCCGAGCGCGGCCTCGTCGGGCCCGTGGCCGCTGACGTCGCCGATGATCACGTGCAGGGTGCCGTCGTCGAGCTCGACGGCGTCGTAGAAGTCGCCGCCCAGCAGGGCGCGGCGGCGGCCCGGGCGATAGCCCGTCGTGAGCTCGAGGCGCGGGTCGCGGACGAGCGCGGTCGGAAGCAGGCCACGCTCCAGGCGCGCGTTCTCGCGCGCCGCCAGCCGCGCCTGCAGCAGCTCCTGCTGGGACCGCTCGGCCCGTCGCCGCTCGATCGCGTAGCGGATCGCGCGTGCCAGCACCGGCCCGTCGACGGCGCCCTTCGCGAGGTAGTCCTGCGCACCGCTCGAGAGCGCGGCGACGCCGCGGTGCTCGTCGTCGTCGCCCGTCAGGACCACGACGGCGGCGTCGGGCGCCGCCCGACGCAGTCGCTCGACCCCCTCGAGCCCGATCGAGTCGGGCAGGCCGAGGTCGAGCAGGACGCAGTCGAGGCCGCCCGGCAGCGTCTCCTCCGCCGCCCGCAGCGTGCCGACGCGCGTCACGTGCAGATGCGGCGCGGCATCCGTCAGCAGCTCCTGCACCAGGATCGCATCGCCCTCGTCGTCCTCGACCAGCAGCAGCTGAGCGGGTTCGGTCGCCCCCGGGCGCGCGTCATCGAGCTCACGTCGCATCGCGACCATGTCCACGTTCCGCTTCACGCCCTGATCCCCCGCTCCCGCCACGCGGCGCGAGCATATCGGGACCGCCGGAAGCCGCGCTGGCTCCGAGCGGCCGCGCGGCTCAGTCCTCGGTCAGCTGCTCCAGCAGTTGCGGGAGCACCTCGTAGAAGGACTCCTCGAGCTCCTCGGGGACCTCGACGATGACGCCCTCGAAGTGGCTGTGATCCTCGTGCGCGCGGATCAGGCTGCGGACCGACGCACCGGCGATGACGAAGAAGGGCAGCAGGCTGAAGTAGTCGAGGCCCTCGAAGTCGTCGGCCGGGAGCCCGGTCTCCTCCAGCAGCGTCCACAGCTGGTCCTCGTAGCTCGACTCGCCGATGCCGATGTGCGCAAGCTGCTTCATGCGCTGAAGTATGTCGGGTCCGGACCGGGAGCGCACCCGCGCACGCGAAGATCGTCTGGACGGGGGGTTCGCGCCCGGCCTGGACGAAGTTCGGGCACGGCCTGGACGAAGGTTCGATCGCGCTCGCGCCGGAGAACGCCGATGCCGGGGCCGTCCACCCGATTCGCCTGGAAGGAACCTGCATGTCGACCGGACCCACTCCGCCCGTGCCGCCGAGCCGCCCGCCGATCGGGACTTCGGGCGCGCCCGGAGCCTCCGCAACCGGCCCCTCCGCGGCCGGGTCGCCCCTGCCGGGGGATCACGGTCCGCGTCGTCTCGGGCTCCCCGCGGTCGCCGGGATCGCCGTCGCCGTGCTGGTGATCGCCGGCGTCGTCGGCTACCTGATCGGCCATGGCAGCGGCGACGACTCCGGCAAGACGACGGGCTACCGCGACGGACGCTCCGCCGGCCAGGCCCAGGTGCAGGCGAACTACGCCCAGGGCAAGCCCGGCTACCGGGCGATCTACGACGCCGGTCAGAGGGCGGGCCTGGCGGCGGGCACGAAGGCGGGCGAGGCGGCGGGCCAGAAGAGCGGCGAGGTCGCCGGTCAGCGAAGCGGCGAGGCGAAGGGCCAGAAGGTCGGCTTCGACCAGGGCCAGCAGGTCGGCATCAAGAGCGGCCAGAAGGAAGGCATCCAGCAGGGCGCGGCGGCGGCGCTCGGGGGCTTCGCCGACTGGACGAACGCCGACTTCTACATCGTCACGACGGCGCCCGGATCGCAGGCGTCCGGGCTGCAGACGGTGATCGCGACGCGCAAGACGATCGAGCCCGACACGAACTACCGCCTCTGCCAGAACACCGACGCGGGCGGCGCGAGCACCTCCGAGCTGTGCCAGTCGCCGGTGCTGCAGGCGTCGAACAGCGCGGCCGGCGGCGGGACGTCGACCACCGGCACGGCGACCACGCCGGCGGGTTGAGCGCCGCGCCGACGGGCAGCGGCCGCGGGTCCGAACCGCAGCTGAGAGTCCTCGGGATCACCGCTCCTCGTGGAACTGCCGACGTTGCGCGCTGGTCAATCGGCGAGCAGCGAGCGTGAGACGCCACGAGCCCTCGTCGGTCGGGAAGGCGTCGCCGCCGCGAAGCTGGAACAGAAGGCGCGCTGCGACGGCGTTCACGTCGAGCACGCGACCGGTCCACGTCGCGGGGCCGATGTCCGTCTGGCGCACCCAACGGCACAGGCGGCGCGGCGTACACGTGCGCCACCAATGGCCGAGCGTGCTCCAGCGCATGACCGCGATCGCCGGGCTCGTGTTCGCGTAGCCGGCCAATGCGGGCTGGTTGCTGTCGCCCGCGTCGTAGACGCCCGCGACGGAGTCGTTCCCATAGGTCGACGCATGGCCGCGCAGCGTCAGCGCTTGGCGGCAGGCGGGCGTCGCTGCCGCGAGAACGGCGGCTGCGAGAGCGCGCGGGTCACGCGCTCGAGCTCCCGAGTGCCGTCCGGGTGCACGATGAGCGCGTAGCTGTCGCGCCGGCGCGAACGGGCATGCGGCTCCTCTCGGAGAGAACTGGTCGGCGGCGAGCGCAGAGCCCTCAGCTGCCTAATAGGACGCGCTCGGCCGAAGAGCACCGGACGTCGCGAGGGTGGCGCACGAACGTCAACGGGTGCTGCGTACGGCTATCGGGGTCCGCCGGACCGTTCGGATGGGGGGAGCAGGACACAAAGCCCGTCCCCGTTGGCATCAGCCTGGGGCGTGGGCGGTGTCGTGGGCGGTCAAATGCGTCATCTGGCTCGTCGGCGAATCAGGAGAGCGACGACGACGTCGCCGGGTAGGGCACCGTCTTGTCGCGCGTGATGATGCGCTGCTGCTGCAGTGTAGGCGTCGCGGCGGTCGGCGAGTGAGTCTGCGAGCCCCGACGTATGGCTATCGCGGTTCGGGTTCCGGGCACGTGCGAGGACCGGCGCGCGACCCGTTGACGTGGGTCGTCGTTGAACGCCTGGCGCAGGAGATCCCGGCGCCGTCTCTTGTCTGGGTGGCCGTAAAGCTGCTCGACGAGCTTGCCGCCGTCGCGGTGCCCGAACTGCTCCGCGATGATCGCCGGGTCCAATCCGAGCTGGTTCAGCGCGTACGACCCGAAGAAATGCTTCGTCGCGAGGTAGAGAGACCAGTCGCCCAGGCCGTCCACGGTCCGGACGCGGTCCCAGTGGTGGATACGGGTCGACGGGGTGTAATGGTGTCCGCGAAGCGTCGTGAACACGTATTCGGCGTCGTTGTCTCGGCGAGCGAAGGCCCGCAGGAGCGGCTCTTTGGCCCGTTCGACGAGGGCGATTGTGTACGGGCCGTACTTCGGCTCGGTGAACTCGCGGGCTTTGACGTTCCACTGGAGGGTGACGTCAATCTCCTCGTCATCCCACCGGATCTGCTTCCACCCGAGCGCGTCGAGTTCGCCCGGGCGCATTCCGGTGAAGCATGCGGTCTGGAAGTAGTCCGCAAATGAGGGTGGCGTCAGATCACGGGCACGGACGAGGAGGATCGAGAGCTCCTCCCACGTCGGAGGCTTCTTGTTCTTGTTGCCCTGGCTTCTCGCGAGCCCGAGTCTCTCGAACGGGTTGACGTCCGTGAGGCGGCCAGCCTTGGCCTTTCTCGCATCGTTGAAGAACGCGCAGAGCGCCGGCACTCGGGCGTTCCGCTCGCCACCGGCCAGATACGCGGCTGCAACGGCGTCGTCACAGTCTGCGATCGGGACATGGCCGTATCTCGCTGCGAATTCCGACACGCGCTCGGCGTTGTGGATGTTTGTCGATCTCTTCGGCCGTGCGAAGAGCGGATCGGTGGTCCAGGTGAGGTAGAACTCGCCGACCGTTACCTCCCTGCGCCCACGGGACAGTTTTTCGCGCGCGAACTCGCGCGCGATTTTGGCCGCCGCCTTTGTGCGGAAGGTTCCGTTGAGAGCTTGGAGACGCTCGAGCTCTCCCCGCGACAAGACCGTTCCAACACCGAGGTTCCGCCCAACTTTCGGGCTCCACACCTGTGCACGCCATCGGCCTGACGGCAATCTGCTGATGCTCAAGCTGCGCTCCTTCTTCGCGTCCTGGCCCATCCGAGGGCCTGGCTGGGAAGAAACCTACGGGCCCGAAGGCCCCATGTCTCGGACGGGAGCCCTTGGGCAACCCAGCGGTCGATTGTGGGGACGCTGACGCCCATGATCCGCGCCAACGCTCTGCGATCTACGTAGCGTTCGGGCCGGGCCGCATATGGAGTAGCGCGGGCTGGGCGTGTCGGCGTGGGCGACAGCGGTGCGCAGGTGTCGTTCGTCGTCATGAGGCGTCTAGCGGACACGCGCTGAAACGCCCGCACGTTTTCGCCTTGCAACCGTGGCACCCAGACCCTCAAGCATTCCGGTTACTTCGAATGCCCCGCCGTGACGACGGTCGTGCTGAAGCGTCGTGTCAGTCGGCGTCGAGTTCGTCCTCTAAGCCTGCTTCCCCCCGCTCGCTCATGCGCTCGGGCCGCGTACGGCCCCCCGCCCCACGCTGCTTCTTGCTGCGGGCGTCGGCGTCCTCATGCTGGTGCTCGCCGCCTGATTCACGGCGCCGGAAAATGCCGGCCTGTCGCGGATGGATCCGTTATCGGCCCGTCGCTGGATCTACCGCACGGCGCAGACACCCCTCGGGGACCTTCACGCCCGAGATTCTCGCCGCTCGCGTGTAGAAGGAATGTCGTGTCTCTACCGCACGCTCGGACGCTGATCCAGCCGGGAGACGAGAGGCCCAGGCATGACGTATCGAGGGCGCGAGTTGCGCTGCGGCGATCGAACGTCAAGGATGCGCGGCGGTGAAGGGCTACATCGCGCCGACAGATCATGGCTGGTGGCAGTTTCTACGTGCTCGCCCGGACCTGGGCGAGGTGAACTTCTGGCGACCCGGTCCGGGCGCCTTTCGCGTCCTCGCACCGGGCGCGCCGTTCTTCTTCAAGCTCAAGTCGCCCTACAACGCGATCGCCGGCTTCGGCCTGTTCGCGCGGTTTGCCGCGATGCCCCTGTGGCGCGCCTGGGAGCTCTTCGGACAGGCCAACGGCACCATCGACCGGGCCGCCTTCTCGCAGCGGCTGGGCAGCCTCAGCTTCTCGGGCCCGACGGGCTTCGACCGGTTGATCGGATGCATCGCCGTCACCGAGACGGTCTTCTTCTCACCCGACGAATGGGTCGCCCAACCGTCCGGCTGGAAGGCCAACACGGTCCAGGGCGCCGGATATGACCTCGGCCGGGGCGAAGGCGCCCGGGTTTGGGCGCAGTGCCTGGAGCGCGCGGCGGCGCGGCCCTCCCCCGACTGGGTGCACGAGGCCGACGACGCCCGCCGCCACGGCAAACCGGTGATCATTCGTCCGCGACTCGGCCAAGTCTCGTTCCGCCTGGCCGTGCTTGACGCCTACGGCGGGGCGTGCGCCGTCACCACCGAGCACTCGCTCCCGGTGCTCGATGCCGCCCACATCCAACCCTGGGCCGCCGGCGGTGCCCACGTCGTCCCCAACGGCCTGCCGCTGCGCTCCGACTTGCATCGTCTGTTCGACCTCGGGTTCGTCACCGTGCGCCCTGACGGACACTTCGCCGTGTCCTCTGATCTGCGCGAGGCTTACTCCAACGGCCGGACCTACTACGCGCTTGACGGGACGCAGATCGCGCTCCCGGCCGACCCGACGACGCGGCCGTCCGCTGACGCGCTGGCCTGGCACAACGAGTCCGTCTTCCGCAACTGATCTCGCACTTCACGGGCGCCATCAACCGATCGAAGGATGGCGGGCGCTGACCGGCCGGAGAGCCTGATGGCGACTAGGTTGATCGAGTCAGGAGACACGATATGTCGCAGGAAGGCAGAGACAGCTGGGCTGGTGCGCGGAATGTGGAGACCGTCCGCCGGCGGCTGGTGGAGCAGGACCGATGCGCGTTGTGTGTGGAGATCGACGCCCGCGCTGACGGGTTGCTGGCGTCGGCTGTCTTCTGGTCGAGTCGATGGCGCAGGTCATCCTGCCCTACCTCCATCCCGAAGACGTGATCGCGGGGTGCGCCCGGCGGCTTCAGACAACGAGCGTTTCGGGCATCCAGGTCGGCTGGGGGCAGAACACCGCAATCAGCAGCAGGTCAAGGTCGGCGTCCATCAAGACCCTCCAAGGTCGGTGGCTATTGCGCATCGCCGACTTCGACCCGCTGCCTGATGACCCCTGCACCACCACCAGCGTGGAACGACTCATCTAGTTCGACGCCACCGCTTCGCATCTCGCGGTCGATCCTCGTCGATCAAACGACAGGCTTAGTCCCCCTCCGGTAGCGTCCGGACGATGCCCGTCAAATTCGGCCTGTGGAAAGTGGACGGCGCCGAGATCTCGCAGGTGCCGCGGTCGGTGATCGAGTCGGAGCAACGCCTGGAGGAGATCATCGAGGCGCGCATCGACATCCTCGGACTGGGACGGCTCCTACAGGTCGGCCGGCAGGTGATCACTGAGTTCGGCAAGCGCATCGACGTGCTCGCCATGGACGACAAGGGCGACCTCTATGTGATCGAGCTCAAGAAGGACCGCACCCCTCGCGAAGTGGTCGCCCAGTCGCTGGAGTACGGCTTCTGGGTCCAGAGCCTCTCCTTCGAGGCGGTCGCCGAGCTGTACGCCAAGCATCACGCCGGTGAGGACTTCGAGTCAGCGTTCGCCAATCACTTCGAGACCGACGTGCCTGACGCGATCAACGCAGGCCACCAACTCATCGTGGTAGCGACCGGGATGGACACCAGTACCGAGCAGATCGTCGACTACGTCCGCGGCTACGGCGTCCCGATCAACGTCATCTTCTTCGAATACCTCCAAGACGGCGAACGCGAGTACCTCGCCCGCTCGTGGCTGACCGACCCCGAGGTCGAAAGCCTGGTCTCGTCGACCAGCAAGAAGCAGTCGCCGTGGAACCAGAGCGACTTCTACGTCGCCGTCGGCGAGAACGAGTGGAAGCACCGCGACTGGGACGACATGCGCACGTACGGCTTCGTCAGCGCCGGACACGGCGAGAAATACAAGCGCGCCATGGGCAACCTCCACGAAGGAGCACGGGTCTGGGCGTGCATCCCGGGAACCGGCTACGTCGGCGTCGGCGAGGTCACAGCGACGGCGGTACCCGTTGCCGAATTCGAGGTCCAGTACGACGGCCAGACTGTCTCGATCCTCCAAGCGCCCCTTAAGGCCACGAACATGGCGCAGGAGTCCGAAGACCCCGAGCTAAGCGAATACGTCGTCCGGGTGCAGTGGTTGGACACCCGGCCGCGGGACGTTGCAGTCTGGGAGAAGGGGATGTTCGCCAACCAGAACGTTGTCGCTAAGCTCCGCCAACCCTTCACGCTCCAGCGGCTCAATGAGCTGTTCAGCCCTTCGCCGACTGGCGACTAGAGGCGGCGAGTCACCTTCGTCGGTCGCTTCGAGGGGTGCTCGGTGATGTCGGTCATCCTCAGCCGGTTCGGGCCGGTCGAAACTCGCGACGACGAGATTAAGCGAAGTGACCGTGCCGACCTTCGCGGCCAGGGAGCATGCGGCCAGCGTCAGGCGGGAATCTCTGTGATGTAAGCGTCATGACAGATTTAATCTCGCGGTGTCGGTGTAGGTTGCGCCGCGGCGATGGTCGCGTTCAAACATCCGACAGTCAGACTGCAGCGGGACCGGAAGCGCCAGCGTGCCGAGGCTGCCGACGGCGAGGAACACGGTGGCGGACGGGTGATCGAGGATGTGACCTTGGCCGAATGGGCCGAGGAGTGGTGGCCGATTGCCTCGGGCCACTTGTCGGCCCGCACGCAGATTGACTATCAGCGGCATTTGCAGGTGCGGATCTTGCCGGCGCTTGGAGAAATGCGGCTGGTCGATCTGAACAGCGGGGCCGTTGCTAGGTGGGTGGACGCGACGCTCGCCGGTGGCTGCACTCCAGTCCAGCTGGCTAAGGCAATGCGGGTGCTCTCGCAGTGCATGCGTAGAGCCACGCAGCGGGGACTCACGCCATACGGCGACCCTGTCGCCGGCGTGACGCCGCCTGCGCGGCCGCGAAGACGGCGACCCCGTCCGTTGTCGGTCGAGCAGATCGAGGCGCTGCGACTGTTCTTCCTCGAGCGCGTCAACGACTGGAATCGACCCCGCGCGGCGCTGCGCTCAGCGACCATCGTCTCCGTGCTGGCCTACGGCGGGTTGCGGCCGAGCGAGGCGTTCGGCGCCAAGATCGGCGATGTCGACCTCGACGCGCGCGGGATCTGGGTCCGCGACGTCTACGCCGCTGCGCATCGCGAGGAGGACAGCAAGACGGGTTGGCCCCGTTTTGCTCCGTTGCCCGACGAGGCCGTCAGCGACCTGGAGATCTGGCTGACCGTCAGCAGCGGCGGCCGGCGTGACTGGCTATTGCCCTCCCAACTCGGCAAGGTCGGAGCGTCGACCTACAACAGCTGGGCCTGGACGTTGCGCGAGGTCAGCGCCATCATGGCCGAGCGCTACCCGGAATGGGCGCACGAGTTCTCCGCGCTCCGACCCTACGCGTTGCGGCACAGCTGCGCGAGTAACCGCATCCGCGGGGGAGATCCGATCGTCGAGATCGCCGAGGATCTCGGCCATAGCCCGGCGACGCTGCTGGCGTCGTATGCCCATGTGGTGCGCGCCGCGCGCCGCCATCGACCGGCGTCGATTGCCGAGCAGATCCGCCACGCCCGCGGCGTCTACGACACCCACACCCCGAGCCTGGCGCTGCGCGACCACCTGCTCGGACCCGCACCAACCACCACCCCGAAACCGCGTCCGCGGCGATCCCGGCGAACGTTGCAGCTCGTCGAAAACCGCTACGTCTGGACCCAGGAAGAGCCGGCCCAACGTCGACGTCGACACGCGGCCGGTACGCCCAGCCGTGGCGGATGATCTAATGACCGCATGGCTCGCCTGCATCGCGACGCGACGCACATCCTGATCGCCGACATCGTCACCGGCACGTACGAGGCTGGCAGCCGGCTGCCGAGAGAACTCGATCTCGCCGCGGAGTTCGGCATCAGCCGCGGCGTCGCGCGCGAGTGCATCCGCGCGCTCGAGGAGCGCGGGCTGATCAACGTCAGACACGGCCGCGGCGCGACCGTCAACCCACCCGAGCGCTGGGACCTGCTCGACCCCGACACGCTCGCCGCCACGCTCAGCACCAGACGGGCCAGCATGGTGATCCAGCAATACCTCGAATGCCGGCGCATTCTCGAAGTCCAAGGCGCCGAACTCGCCGCTAGACGCGCCAGCAACGCCGAGATCGCGGCGCTCGCTGAACGGCTCGCGGCGCTCGAGGCCACCACGCGCCATGCGCAGAGCAGAAACGCGGCCGACCTCTACCAGCAGGCCGAGTTCGACTTTCACATCGCGCTGGTCGCCGGCAGCGAAAACCACGCGCTCGTCTCACTCGTCGAACGCATCAACTCCGCGCTGCTCACTGCACGCGAAACCGCAGCCCCCGTCCGCTACCGCCGCACCCGGGCCTTCGCCGAACACCAACGCATCTACGACGCCATCGCCGCCCACCGACCGAGAGCCGCCCGCGACGCCGTCAACGCCCACCTCGACTCGGTCGCCGGCTACCTACTGACGCGCTGAGCGCGCCAAGCTTCACGTCAGGCCACCACTGGGAGCGCGTGGGCGGCAGCGTCGACGTGTGGCTCATCGGCGTCGAGGGTCTCGCCGCGGAGCGCTGCGTCGACCGCGTCCTCGATGCGCCGTGCGAGGCGGTCGATCAGCGCGGCGGTCGCCGCGATCGTCGCGAGCGACGCTGACTCCGACCATGCGGCCAGGTAGGGGATCGAGTTTCCGGCCGTGTCGAGGCCCGCTGATCCGCAGACGGTGTACGCGACGGACTCGACCACCAGCTCCTCTTCGGCGTAGCTCAACGACGGGTCGTCGTCGCGGCGGTCGGCGCGCACGAGCGCGTGCGCCAGCTCGTGCACGAGCGTCCCCACGCGACCGTTCGGCGTCAGCGTCTCCTCGACCGCGATGCGTCTCGACCGGATCTCGTAAAACCCGTCCGCCGAGCCCGGGATCGCCTCGAAGGTGACGGCGGATCCGATCTCGTCGCCGAGCGCGATGAGCGGCTCGAGCGCCCACGCGAGCGTCTCGCCGACGACCGGCTCGATCGGCAGATCGAGCGGCGCCGGCGTCGCCGGCGCCGGCAGCGCCTCCACCTGGGAGCGGTCGAAGACGGGCCCGAGCTTGAACCACGTCCGCGGCTTCGCGGCCGGGTCCGAGCCGTTGGCCGCCCACTCGGCGAGCGCCTTCTTCGTCGGCTTCATCGGGACCCAAATGCGGATCGACGTCTCGCCCTTGCGCACGAAATACCCGAGGCTCAGCCACGCGCGGAAGCCGGCGACACGGGTCGCGTGCGGGCGTTGCATCGCGATCAAGAGCTGGTTGGAGAGCGAGTAGCGGTGGAAGCTCGCACGGGCGACGAGCCAGCGCTGCCAGCCCTCGGTGCTCTTGAGCGCCTCGACGGCGCGCTGCGCGGTCTCGCACTCCTGGCGGCGGCGTTCTGCGCGCTGCTCGTCTGTCAGCTGGTTGCGTCGTGAGCCCATCACGTTCTCCTGAACGTTGGGGCCCGCCCCGGTGGCGGGCCGATCCCCGTCCGCCTGCACGAGCTCGCTCGTGCGACTATCGGATGGGGTCGGCCTGCCGCCGGCGAGCCACCTACGACCCGCCGGCTCTTTGCCTCCTACGCGTCGGCCTCGAGCGCGTCCTCGAGGTCCTCCGGCGCGACGGCGGGCTCCGTGTCGTTCTGCGCGGCCGCCATGGCGAGCGCGATGCGCTTGTCGTGTGCGCGCGCCTCTCTGGCGATCCCCTTCTGCAGATGCTTGTAGCTGGCCGGCAGCGCGGCCCCGGCGATCTTCTCGAACGCTCTGCGGGCGGCGTCGTTGTGCGAGCGCGGCAGCACGGGGCCGCGGCGTCTGCTGGTCGCGAGCACGAGCTGCAGCGCGTAGGTCTGGGCGGCGAAGGCGACGAGCCCGCGGCCGTACAGCTCGCCGGCGGTCTTCGCGCCGTCGATGTAGGTCCACAGCCACTTCGACGCGTCGGCGACGTCGCCGTACGCGACTCTCGTTCTGCCGGGTCTGCCGCTTCTGAGCGTCGGAGTGGTGGTCTCGCGGAACTGCTCGACGACGAGTCGGATGCCGTTCTCGGCGATCACGCGGGCGGCGTGGTCGTTCGTGCCGAGGTAGTAGGAGGACTCCGGGCCGAGCAAGCCGCGTACGAAGAATCGCGCGACGTTCATGTCGTCGGGGTCGACGACGCCGAGGTTCTGCATCAGCGCGGCGCCGAGGTCGAGGTTGACGCCGTGCGCCTGGCGCGTCAGCTCGCGCGTCTGCGCGCGGTGCTCGGCCTCCGCCTCCTGCACCGGTGTGCGCTCGCTGGCGGTGCGGCTGCTCGCGCGGCCGGAGGCGCGGGCCGCTCTGCGGGCCTGCAGCTCCGCGAGCGTGCGTGCGATCGCCTGTCTGACCAGCTCCCGGTAGAGCGAGCGGTCAGTGATGATCGGCTTCCCGTGACCGATTTCGAGCAGCACGCCGGCGGCGCGCGCCTGGTCGATCTCGGCGGTGTCGAAGCGGATCGTCAGGCCGTAGGCCCAGCGGTCGAACTCCGCGCTGATCGCGGTCGCCTGCTCGTAGGCCGCCGTCGTCTTCTTGCCGAGCTTCAGCGCGGCGATCGCGTTGCCATCGATGTTGTCGAGCCACGCGCCGAGGAACATCGTCGAGCTGTCGCGCGTGATCACGTTCCACAGCGCGGAGCCGGGCTCGTTGGCGAATCGCGAGGCGGTGAGGTCGCCGGAGGCGATCGCGGCCAGGAGCGCATCGCGCAGCGGCTCCGCGCCGGCATCGGCCATCGTCAGGAGCGCGTCGACGACGCTGACAGGGAGCGTGCCATTGTCGAGCAGCTCCTGCGCGGGGGCGGGCAGCTTGAGGATCTTCGCGCGGTCGGTGACGCGCCGCTGGGCCCAGCCGACCGCCGCGGCGATGCCGTGGTAGGTGTAGCCCTCCTCGAGCATCGCGGCGACCGCGCGGGCCTCGCCGAGCGGCGAGAGCTGCTTGCGCAGGATGTTCTCGGCCGCCTGGTCAGCGCTCGCGCGCTCGTCGTAGGCGAGCGTGTACGGGATCTCGCGCTCGCCCGCCAGCCCTGCCGCGGCGTAGCGGTGCTCGCCGGCAATCAGCCTCGCCCGGACCCCGTCCTCGTTGTAGCGGATGACGACGGGCACCAGAATGCCGCGCAGCCTGATCGACTCGGCCAGTGCCGAGACGTGGGCGGGGTCGAGATCGCGGACGTTCTTGCGGACGTCGAGCAGCTCGAGCGCGATGCGCGGCGTGTCGCCGTGCGCCGCTCCGGTGGGTGCGGTGGCGAGAGCAGTCATGGAGAACCTCCAGCTCGTGGCCTCGCTTGGTGCGGGGCCGATTCCCGTCCGAATGCACGAGCTTGCTCGTGCGACTATCGGATGGGGTCGACCCCGCGCCGGGCTGACCGCTCACTACCCCTGGCTGCGGAGCCCTTCGCGCTATACGCTCGGCCGGTGCTACGACGTGATAAATCGGGTCCGTATATCCGCGCGGTCCTGATGCCGATGGCTGAACAGCTCGATGTTGACTACGAGCAGGTCTTCTTCGTGCCGCCACGCACCGACGTTGAGCGAGCGTTCGGTGCGATGCGCTGCGCGCTGACGCTCCTGATGGAGTTCACTTCCCCGGAGGGATGGCCGGATGACAAGTTCGGCAACTTCGGCGGCTCCAAGAGGACGAACAGGAAGGCCGCGAAGCACTTCGCTACCGCCCTTCAAACTGAAGACGGACGGGACGCAATCGCGTGGCTCGCGAAAGCCTACGGGCGCTCGCAGGCGCAGACCTGGCGCCGCGCGGCCGTCGCGCGGGAGCCGGATGAGGCTGAGCGGCTCGTAGGCTTTGCCGGCGCCAATGACATGCTGAGCGAGATGGTCGGGAAGGCGTGGCCGGTCAGCGATTATCACCGCGTGCTGCCGCAAGTCGAGCTGGAGGAAAAGGGCCGTTTGTTCGATCCCGACAACGTCGACGCGATGGTGGATTTGCGGGCCTACACTGAGCAGGCGGGGGTAATGGCGCGAGCAGTTGCGCTGACGATGGGCTCGAGTTACGCCGACTTCGCCCTCGTGATCGTGGCGCCGTTGATCAGCTGGCACATGACGTACTCCGTCGGCATGGTGGCCGGCTGGGAGTGCCTTGTACCGCTCTGGTCCAACCTCCTTCAGCCCGAAGCGCTGTCCGACTACGACTTGGCGCAAGAGCTTGCAGCTCAGCGGGAGGCCTCTGCGTGAAGGGCGATGGGCTGCTGCCGCTGCCCTCGACAGGAGGCACCCGCAACGACGCCGGTCTGAAGCAGCTCAGGATCTAGAGGCGATGGAACGATCCGCCGCAAAGGCGGTAGACGCCGGCGTGCGTGCGGCGTGCCGCGGCTGCGACGCGGTTGAGTGTCGCGTCGCGGCTGGTTTGCCGGCCGCGGTAGTGGTAGATCGTGGCCCAGCCAGCGCGGATCTGGCGTTCCTCGACGGTGCTGTGGTCGGGCAGCTCGACCCAGCGCAGCAGCCGGCCGTACTGGTCGACGCGATCGCCTCCGGGTTCGGGCGCGAGCCGGACGTGGGTGCCGGGCGGGGCGATCGCGCGCATGTGGGTGGTCGCCTGCGGGCCGCCGCATTCGACGGGCCGCCCGGGGCGGTGGGTCTCGGGCGTGTCGTCGCCGAAGGTGCGGACCGTTACGTCGCGGCCGTCGGCGAGGCGGACGTGCAGTGTGTCGCCGTCGACGACGCGCGAGACGACGACGCCGGATCCGGCGCTGCCTGCGGCACCGTTCGCATGGTGAAGGTGAGCGCGGATCCACGAGATCGCCTCGGCGGCCTTCTCGTGCACAACGGCGAGCGGATGGCCGACGGTCGGGAGGTCCTTGACGATCGGCAGGCCGCCGCCGGCGAGGATCGCGGCGAGCAGTCCGAGCACGATAAGTCGCCGCCTCACGTATCCCATCACGCGCCCTCGGGGATGATCTGGACGGTGCGGATGCCGCCTGCGATGCCGCAGCGGGCCGGCTTGGCGGGCAGAACGTCTGCGGCGGCGCCGATGAGGCCGTGGGCGAGCATGAGCAGCTCCTCGAGCGGCTGTGGTTCGGTGCTGTAGGTCCCGGCGCGCCGGCGCGAGGTCCGCTCGTCGACGTCGTCGACGTAGGTGAGGCGGTGCAGGCTCATGCGTCCTCCGTGGTCGCAGCTGGTCATCAGGCGTGTGCCGCTCTGCGGCGTGTCAGGGTGGGGATCGCGAAGCGCTCGTGCAGTGCGTCGCGCAGCTGCAGGAACTCCGGGCCGCGGGTGCGGAAGCCGTAGATGAGCGCACCGAGGTCGTAGATCGATCCGCCTCTGTGGCATGAGAAGCAGTGCCAGCCGCGGGCGGCGGTCGGGTAGACGTGGAAGCTCGGCGTCCGCTCCTCGTGGAAGGGGCACCTGATCTTGCGGTCGCGCGGGATCTCGTCGACGCGCAGCAGCTCGCACACGTAGTCGTCCGGCGCGATCTTGAGCAGCGGATCGCCGCCGGTGCCGCGGCCGCCGCGTCGGCCGAGCGGCGCGCGGCCGACCGTGCGCGACGGGGCGCGGGAGGGTGCTGGGAGCTGCGGAACGTCCGCCAGCCAAGCATCGATCGACAGGCGGCGCTCGGGCTCGAGCCAGTCGACCCCGACCGGCCGCGGCGGGGAGTGTTTGTAGTTGCTGGTGCCGGGCGGCCGCAGAATGCGGGCCGCGTCGTAGCAGCGTCCGTCGGCGCCGAGCTTGGCGGCGAGGCGTCTGTTCGCGTCCTCGGCGACATCGGCGCTGACGGGCGTCTGGAGCGCGAAGTAGCCGTGGACGTTGCCGCCGGTCCCGGAGCGCAAGACGGCCGTGGGGCGTGGCTCGAAGGCGCGCAGCGCCGCGGCGCTGGTCTCGGTGTCGCATTCGACCCAGAGCGTCCAGAGGTGCTCGACGTCGTCCCGGCCGCCGCTCTTGCGGACGCGGGGTGCGCAGCCGACGTAGACGTCGTTGCTCGCGGCCTTCCTCGCGATCACGCGCGCGAGTCGTGGGAGGTCGGCGATCGCGTAGAAGGCGTGGCCGAGCAGCTGCTCGGTCAGGCGGTAGCGGATCTCAAGGAAGCGCGACGGGTGCTCGTCGCCGGCGAGCAGCTGCAGGTAGGTGAGGAGCTGGTCGTTCATGTGGAAGGTCGGTGTCGTTGGAGCGGCCCGCCGGAGCGGGCCGCCTGGTGGACTGGATCTACGCGGCCGCCTTCGCGCGGCTGCGGCTTCTTCTGGCCGCCGGCGGCTCGGCCGCCGGCGGCTCGGCCTCGGGCTCGGGCTGGGGCTCGTTCGTCGTCTCGGCGGCGGTGAGGATCCCGACGGCGCTGAGCGCGGAGCGCTTGCCGCCTCTGGCGTCCCACTCGCGGAAGCGCAGCGCCCCGACGAACTCGACCGTGTCGTTCCTCTGGAAGGTGGCGTAGGTGGCCTCCGGGTTCACGAAGTCCGCGATGTCGATGAACCCGACCCCGCCTCGGCTTGCCGAGTGCTGGAACATCAGGCGGGCGGTGAAGACCTTCTGCCCGTCGCCGAAGGTGCGCAGCTCGGGCTCGGTGATGAGCTTTCCGTCGAGCCGGAGGTAGTTGGTGCTGCTGTTGCTCATGGCGCTTCTCCTTGCCCCGCTGTTGGGGCCGAGTCGTTGTCTGATGACCCGCTCAACGGCGCGTTGAGGGAGCGGAGTGCAAGGCGGCGCAGCCCCTTGCGCGCAGTGAGCGCGCGCCGAAAATGCGGGGAAAGCAGGCAGCGATTCGAGGCCCGCGGGCTGGTCTGGCGCTGTGGTGAGCATGTGTGGCATCACCGCCCCGGCTCGCCGGGGCATCTGCGGTGCAGCTGGTAGACGTTCGCGACCCTGGTCGCGGACCCGCCCGTGTCCTGGTGTTCCTGGCCGGCGGGTTTCTCGCCGTGCGCGACGCGTGCGAGCGCCGCCTCGACGCTGACCCCTGGATGCAGCAGGTTCGCGATCCGGGCGACATCGAGAACCGCGCGGAGCTCGGCGACGCCCGGTGCCTCGCCCTCAGCGCGGCGGCCGGCTGCGCATTCGGCGTGGAGCAGGTGCGGGAACGTCCGTGAATCGCGGCTGGGGCTCATCCTGCGAGCCCTCCGGGCGCGAGGTAGCTCTCGACGAGCGCAGCGATGGCGAGCAGACTCAACGTCACCGCGGCCGCGGCGACGCCGGACCTGATCGTCAGACGGCGTGTCGTGCGGGCCTCGAGGTAGACGGCGATCGCCACGGTGATGCCGGCGGCCTCGAGCGGCAGGTGCGGCATCCACCGGACGCCATGCAGGCCGTAGGCGCCGAGCGCGCCACCGACGAGCACGAGGTTCATGCCGAGCGCGATCACGATCGCGGCGTCGAGTACGGCGGTCACGATCAGCCAGCCGCGCCGGCCGTGCGGCAGGGCGGCGGTCAGCGTCGCGCCGAGCAGCACGACGAGCGCGGTGCGGCCGTTGGTCAAGAAGAACCCGGCGGCCTGGTGCAGCGATCCCGGGCTTGGCTTGAGCGTGAAGCCGTAGAAGCGCCGCATTGCGGCTGCGGCTCCTGGGATGGCGGCGACGAGCATGGCGGGCAGCGCGATCGCGATCGCGATCGCGATCGCGGCGGTGCGCGTGCGATGGCGAAGGGCGTTCATGCCGAGAGGCCCTCGATCACCTGGCTCGCGACGAGGCCGCGGCGCTCGTCGTCGGCGGCGAGCCGGGCGAGCTGCGGGACGAGCACGACGCGCCGCACGCCGGGGACAAGGTCGCGGAGATCCGCGAGCGCTTCGCGTGCTCCGTCGCCGCGGGTGTCGCTGACGGCCAGCAGCCAGGGAAGGTGACGGGCGGACCGTGCGAGCGGACCGGTCGCGAGCTGGCGCACGAGCCCGGATGGCGCGGTGGCGGCGATCGTCCACACGAGTGCGCTTGCGACGGGTAGCGCGCCGTGGCGGTGCGGCTCGCGGATCGAGCCGCAGTCCACGACGGTGAGCGAGTGCGCGCGACTGGCGTCGGCGAGGACCTCGGAGACCGCCTCCTCAGGTGCGGGTTCACGCTCGGCGGGCACTGCGGCGGTCACCCGCAGGCCGCTGGGCATCTGCGCGAACGGCGCGAGCGTCGGTGTCGCGCCGGCGGCGCGCAGCGTTGCCAGCTCGGTGAGCCCGACGGGGCTGGCGCCGGCGAGCGCGAGCGCGAGCCCGCCGCCAGCGGGATCCGTCTCGGTCAAAAGGACGGTGCCGGGGCCGCTGAGCGCGACGGCGTGCGCGGCGATCGTCGTGGCGATTGTCGTGGTGCCCGCGCCGCCGTGCAGGCCGCAGACGCAGACGATCGGCGCGCTTGGCGTGCTCATGGCTGCGGCTTCCATGTGCTCACGACCCAGCGGCCGGGCGTCGTTTGCTTTACCGCGGCGAGCGTCACGTGATAGCTCTGACGCGCGGGCTGATAACTCGGCGTCTCGGTGCCGGAGGCCTCGAGCGTGACGACGAGATAGGTGTCGGGGGTGCCGGGCTTGGGGGCGATCGACTCGACGGCGCCGCGGTGGGTGATCTTGCCGCGACGCATCTCGTAGTCGTTGGTCGCGGTGCTCGCGAGCAGCTGCGCTTGGTCGTGCGCCTGGTCGACTGAGCCGGCCGCGAGCGTCCGCTGTCTGGCGGCGAGGTCGCGCCAGGTCCAGTTGATCGACTGCTCGCCGAACGCGCGCAGCGCGGCGCTCGGCGAGGCGGCGCCGCCAACGGGCGCCGCGGCGACCGTCGTCGTCGCTGCCAGCTCGTGCGTGCGGTTGGCCTGGGCGACGGGATCGGGCTTGGTCTTCGGCCCGTCGGCGTAGGGATCTCTGATCCCGCAGCCGGCGAGCGCGACAGCGACGAGCACAGCCGCGAGGAGGGGCAGGAGGCGGCACATCTAGAGTCCTTTCGGGTGACGGATCGCGTCGCCGGGACGGCGGGCGCGGACGCCGTAGTGCCAGCCGATCCCGGTGTTCGGGCCGGTGTCGACGCCGGCGCCGTGGGTGTCCCAGCGGATCCCGGCGACGTACATGTAGACGTGGCCGGGATCGCTGTACATGCTGATCCAGTGGCCGTTGCCGGCTTCGCCCCAGCTCATGAGGTCACCGGAGGCGAGCACGACGTTCAACAGCCCGCCGCCCCAGAGCAGGTGCGAGATCGAGGAGCTGCAGTCGTAGCTGGGCTGCACGCTGCTGACGGGCGAGCCGTGCCCGCCGCCGTAGACGTAGGGTCTGCCGACGATCTGGTTGCCGGCCGCGATGATCTGCTGGACGACGGGCGGTGCGCTCGCAGGCGCGGCCGCCTGCCCGTTCGGGAGGATCACGGCGCGCTCGCCTGGGGTCAGCCGCAGCGGGCCGCTGCCGGCGCCGGCACCCGTCGTTGGTGCGAGTGCCTGGGAGGCGGTTTCCCACTGCTGCGCGCGGCGCAGGACGTTGCCGGCGTAGTCGCCGGCGACGCCGTCTGAGCAGGCGCCGTAGTAGCCGCAGAGCGCCTGGTGCGCGGTCGCGTCGAGTCTTGGGATGGCTCTTCCGCCGACCTTGCCGCGCAGCACGACCGCGGCGCCCATGATCGCGTCGAAGGTGTCATAGACGGAGGGGTGCGGGCTGTGCTCGTCGGGATAGACGTCGGGGCGCTCGCCTCGGCGATAGGCGTCTCTGACGCTCGCCTGGCACCACTCGCACCCGCACGCGCTGCCCGGCACGGAGCTGATCTGCATCGGGCCCGCGCAGCCTGAGGAGTTGACCGAGAAGGTGTCGGGGGCCCCGCTGAAGTCGGTCTCCTGCTTGTGCACGGAGGCGAGCAGGAACGCGTTGACGTGGTAGACGCGGGAGGCCTCGTTGTAGATCGGCAGCAACGCCGTCGGGATCCCGACGCCCGCGACGGCGACGCCTTGGCGGGTGCTGTTGACCTGCTCCCAGCGCGCGCCGAAGACCGTCAACACCGCGGCGAGTACGAGCACGAGCGGCATCGCCGCGGCCGCCGCGAACTTCGGCGCGAGACGACGCACCGCGCCGGCGGTGATCGACGGTGCGAGCCGTCGCGCGACGCCGGCCGCGACGGTTGCGATCGCGGGCGCGGCCATCAGGTGGCCTGAGCGTGCAGCCACGCCTCGTCGCTGAGCAGATCGAGCGCGTCGAACATCGCCTGCGACCGCGCGACCGGGTCGGCGGCAGGGTCGTAGCCGGCGAGCTGCAGCGCGCGTTCGCGCAGCGGAACGTCGCCCTTCGGGTCGCTCGTGGCGAGCCAGTACATGCGCTTGCCGAGCCGTATCGAGACGGTCCCGCGGCCGCGCACACCGTTGAGGAAGTACGCCTGCGAGTAGGACCGCTTCTCGGTCCGCAGGCGGCTGATCTCCGCGACGGCCTGCTTGCTGAGCCGGATCCGCTCGGCGACGTGCTGCAGCTCGTCCGGTGACTGACGGAGGAACGTCAGCATTGAGGAGTTGCGCAGCAGCGCGTTGCCGTACTCGCCCTCGAGCGTGGAGCGCTCTTGGCTGATCCAGATGAACCACAGGCCCATGTGGCGGGCGCGGCGGGCCAGCTCGTTGATCCACTCACCGGTTGCGCGGCGCTTGACGAACTTCCACAGCTCCTCGAGCACGAGCAGCGAGGAGCCGTCGTAGGCGCCGACGGGCCGGTAGCCGGCGGCCATCCGCGCCAGGTGGCGTTCCCAGCGGCGCTCGATCCGGTTCGTCGCGCACTCCGCGGCGACGAACAGCACGACGTCGCTGATCTCCTCCGGCACCTGGCGTGTGTTGAAGACGAGCAGCGGCGCGTCGTGCGCGCCGACGGTCGTCGGCCGGTCGAGGAGGTAGGCGTAGGGGCCCTCGCCGACGTACTCCTCGATCCGCGCGGCGAGGTTGGCGTAGATCGCGGCGTGCTCGGGGCGGCCGGCGTCGTCGGCTTCGTCGGCCAGCTCGAGCAGCTGCTCGTGCAGGAACGACTCACACGGCGTGTCGCTCGTCTCGGCCGCGACCGCGTAGACGCGGCGGATCGCGAGGCTCAGGAGGTTGCCCTCGAGCGGATCGAGGCCGGAGCTGTCAGCGCCGGCGTCGTACTCGCCGATCATCAGCACGTGCAGCCGCTTGAGGAAGCTGATCTTCGACCGTGGGACGGCGGCGGCGTCCTCGACGTCCCACGGGTTGATCGTGTGCGCGTCCTCGCCGCCCAGCTCGAGGTATGCCGAGCCGGGGATGAGGTCCGCGAGCGGTCTCCAGTGGCCGGTCGAGCGGTCGATCACGGTCGCCGCCGCGCCGCGCGGGAGGGCGTTTGAGACCTTGTCGATCGTCGAGACGGTCTTGCCGCCGCCGCTTTTGGCAACGACGCCTTCGGTCGAGTTGTCGTGCGAGGGATCGAACGCGTTGTGACGCTCGACGGTCCGGCCGGGGTCGGCGAACGCCCACGGCATCCCGCTCGGCGATCCGCAGCTCGTCGAGACGAACGGCAGTGAGTGGGCGGTGTTGCGCGAGATCAGCGGCAGCGTGCGCTCGGCGACGTCGTGGCCGAGCGGCAGCGTCGAGAGCCACAGATCGGGCTGCATGAACTCGCCGCGCTGCACGCCGGCCTCGACCGGCCCGGCGATCGAGCGCATCGTGCGCGTGACCGCCTCGGTCAGCGCCTGGGCGTCGGCGTCGGGCCCGGGCTCGGTGGTGCAGTGGTAGAAGGAGACGCGCTGCAGCGTCTGGCCGCCGGTTGAGAGGTCCTCGGCGACTTCCTCAGCCTCGCGCTCCTGCGCGAGCTGGTCGCGGCTGGGCCGCTTGCCCTGCGATGCCGCGCCCTCGTTGACTCCCCACAGCCGCCGCGACTTGCGGCGGAAGCGGTCGCGCTCGCGCAGCCGGTCGAGCTGGTGGACGTGGACGCTGAGACTCCACGGCTTGTTGGACTGCATTGCGTGCAGCAGCCAGCCGTAGAACGTCTTCTCAGGCAGCCGGGAGACGTAGACGGTGTGCGCAAGGTCGCCGTCGACGACGACGCGTCTGCGGTCGGTCAGGTCGATCGCGCCGGCGCCGATCGCCTCCCGCAGCTCACCGGCGACGCGCCGGGCGGTGGCGGCGTCACGCAACTCATCGAGCGATCCGAAGATCGCCGGTGCGGTCCGCGACGGCGCGCCCTCGGGCGCGAGCCGGGCGGTATGCGGGGCGCAGTGGCGCCACAGCGTGTCGGCGACCTCGCGGCCGTCGAGCAGCCGGGCGGTCATGTCGAGGCCGTGCAGCTCCGAGCGCAAAGCATCGACGTAGTCGCTGCTCTCGCGCGCGACGCGCAGGTGCTGCTCGAGCGTACGCTCGAGCACCGCGCCCGACCGGGTTCTGCGCGGCATCCGCAGCTCCGGGCCGCCGCCGCTGATCGGCAGATCGGGCGTCCACGGCAGCACGAGCAGATAGCGAACGTCGTGGGCGGCCAGGTCGTGCGCGTGCACCGCAAGCGACTCGTCGTGGATCTCCGCCAGGGCCCGCAGCGCTCGGCCCTGGGCCGCGCGCAGCGGGTCCGCGGAGGCGAACCGCTCCTGCGTGGCGCCGTCGGTCTCCGCTCTGCTCTGGGCCAGCAGCGCCTCGACGCCGACCGGGACGGCGGTCACGTACGCCTGCGCAGTCATCTGCGCGGGGATCAGGCTCAGCAGCTTCGTGAAGCCCTCAGCCATCGACTCGCAGTCCTCGTCGTCCATCACGAGCGGGTTCGACGGCGTGACCTCGAGGTAGCGCACCATCGCGCCGTCTGAGCGGATCAGCAGCCCGTCGTGGCCGAGCGCCTCGATCGGCAGCCAGTCCCCGACATAGGCGTAGGTGCCGCGTTGGTCATCGCGCGGCGCGCCGCTGGTGCGGCGTCCGCGGCTTCTCAGGAGCGGTCCCACAGGACCTCCATCTCGTTCGGGTTCAGGCGGCTGCCGTTGCTCGGCGCGGCGTGCTGAGCGGTGTCGTCGAGCTGCTCGACGATGCGGTAGCCGGGGTAGGTGCTCGTCGGGTTGGGGCCGGCGAGCAGCAGCTTCGGGCCGCGGCGCCACTTGATCGCGGCGCGCAGGTACGCGGTGACGTCAAAGTCGGCGTCCATCGCGACGAACGCGGCCGCCAGTGGCATGCCGGCGAGCGTCACGGCGATCGACAAGGCGTACGTCGCCGAGAGGCCCGGGATCAGCGCCAGCAGCTTGGACATCGCGAAGGCGCTGATCGCGCCGGCCACGAGCTGCAGCCACTGGCCCAACGTGAGCCCGGAGAGCCGCACGCCGCGGTCGAGGTAGCGGTAGGTGACAGAGAACATGGGGCCGCTCCTCAGCGGGGTCGAGGCGGTCGGGGCGAGTCCGGCTTGGCCGGCTTCTCAGGCGTCGCGTGCGGGCCGCTGGGCCGCGTCGGCGTCGACTTGGCGCGAGCGGACGACGGTCCGGGCGTGCTGGCAGCGCCGCGTGGCGGCGTCGACGCGGTGCTTTTCGACGGTCTCCTCGGCGAGCCGGTCGCCGGGCGCGATGCCGACGGTGGCGTGCCGGCGCCGGCGGCCGTCGTGCCCGATGAGGGCCCGGGCGTGCTCGGGAGCACAGTCGATGGTGCCGGTGATCTGGGAGCGCCGTTCTTCCCTGCCGGCGGCTTGCTCGGCGAGGTCGCCTGGGCCGGCAGCGTCACGCGCTCGGGCGTCGGCAGCGCGCGCCGCCCGCGCGGTGCGCGGCGCTGCTCCTGGCCGTCGGTGGGCCGGCCCGGCGTGCCGGCGTCGCGATCTCTGCGCGCCGTGCTCGAGGCCTTCGCCGCCGAGCTCGACGCTCTCGTCGGGGGTCTTGTCGCGCTCGTCGACGAGGGTCTTGGCAAGGTGGCCGTGCCGGGACGCGGCTTGCGACGCCTCTGTCCGTCAGGCGGGGTTCTCTCCGACCGTTGGCCGGACGGGCGCGGCGCGCGGATGACGCCGACAGCAGTGCGACCGCGGCCGCCAGCCTCGCTGCCGGGCGTCCCGCCGGGGCGCTCCTGGCGGTTGCCGTCGCGGCCGCCGCTCGCGAGAGCCTCCGCGCCGCCGTGCTGTCTGTCCAAGCGGTCG
>JAOPZA010000221.1 GCA_025964325.1 Conexibacter sp. | reverse complement strand
GTCGGGGGCCAGCGCGGCGGGGCTCGCGCCGCGACCGCCGGCGCTCACGCCGCGGCCGCCGCCGGTCCCGCCGACGCGCTCCGCCCGCGTCCAGCCGTTCGGCGGCAGCAGCGCGAGCCACCGGCGCACCGCCGCGTAGGCCGCCTCGGGCGTGTCGACCGCGAGGTCGATCTGGCCCGTCGTGCGGGCGTGCACGTCGGCGCCGCCGAGCTGGTCCATCGCGACCTGCTCGCCGGTCGCGACCTCGACGACGCGCGGCGAGGTGACGGCGAGGCAGGTGCCGCGCAGCTGCACGACGAGGTCGGAGGCGGCGGCGAGGAACGACGAGCCGCCGAACGAGTCGCCGACGATCACGGTCGCCACCGGGATCCGCCGCCGGCGCGCGAACAGCTCGACGCCGGGGGAGACCTGCGCGAAGCCGGCCGAGCCGAGCGAGTCGGGGATGCGCGCGCCGCCGGTCGCGCCGAAGTAGACGAGCGGCTGCCCGCAGCGCAGCGCGTGCGCGCTCAGCAGCCGCAGCTTCTTGCCGCCGACCGGCGAGGAGCTGCCGCGTCTGACGGTCACGTCGTCGCCGGCGACCGTCACCGGACGGCCGGCGATCGTGCCGTGGCCGCCGATCTTGCCGTCGCCGGGGGTGACGTCGGCGTCCTCCGCGCGGGCCGAGTGCGCGAACGTCCCGTGCTCGTCGAACGAGCCGGGATCGAGCAGCGCGTCGATGTGCTCGCGCACCGTCCGCTCGCCGCGCTCGTGCAGCCGGGCGATTCGCTCGGCGCCGCCCATCTGCTCGCGGATCCGCGCGCGCCGCCGGCGCAGGTCGCCGATCGCGTCCGGCTCGTCGTCCATCAGCTCGTCGGCTTGTAGGGCGCCAGCTCGCGGCGCGCGATCGACATCTTGTGGACCTCGTCGGGTCCGTCGGCGAGCCGCAGCGTGCGCATGTGCGCGTACATCGAGGCGAGCGGGAAGTCGGCCGAGACGCCGGCGCCGCCGTGCACCTGGATCGCCCGGTCGATCACTCTCAGCGCGACCGTCGGCGCCGCGACCTTGATCGCCGCGATCTCGGTGCGGGCGTGCTGGTTGCCGACCGTGTCCATCAGCCACGCCGTCTTCAGCGCGAGCAGTCGCAGCATCTCGATCTCGACGCGCGACTCGGCGATCCAGTCCTGGACGTTGGCGCGCGTCGCGATCGGCTGCCCGAACGTCTCGCGCTCCCACGCGCGCCGGCACATCAGCTCGAGCGCGCGCTCGGCCAGCCCGACCGACCGCATGCAGTGGTGGATGCGGCCGGGGCCGAGGCGCGCCTGGGCGATCATGAAGCCCGCGCCCTCGCCGGCGATCAGGTTCCCGGCCGGGACGCGCACGTCGACGAAGCTGAGCTCGCCGTGGCCCTCGGGGTCCTGGTAGCCGAACACCGGCAGCGCGCGCTCGATCGTCACGCCGGGCGTGTCGAGCGGCACGAGCACCATGCTCTGCTGCTGGTGCGGCGGTGTATCGGGGCCCGCCCCCCCTGACTTTCCCATCACGATCAGGATCCGGCAGTTCGGGTGCAGCGCGTTCGTCGTCCACCACTTGCGCCCGTTGAGCACATACCCGTCGCCCTCGCGCTCGATCCGCAGCCCGATGTTGCGGGCGTCGGAGGAGGCGACGTCGGGCTCCGTCATCGCGAACGCGGAGCGGATCTCGCCGTCGAGCAGCGGGCGCAGCCAGCGCTCCTTCTGCTCGTCGCTGCCGAACTGCGCCAGCACCTCCATGTTGCCGGTGTCGGGCGCGTTGCAGTTGCAGACCTCGGGCGCGATCGCGCTGCGGCCCATGATCTCCGCGAGCGGCGCGTACTCGACGTTCGTCAGACCCGCGCCGTACTCGTCATCCGGCAGGAAGAGGTTCCACAGCCCGCGCTCGCGCGCCTCCGCCTTCAGCTCCTCCATGATCGGCGGGTGCACGTGGGGGAAGTCGGGCGACGCGCGCAGCTGTCGCGCGTACTCGGGCTCGGCGGGCTCGACCCGCTCGTCCACGAACGCCCGCAGGCGGGCGGTGAGGTCCTTGGCGCGGTCGCTCGGCTCGAAGTTCATGCCTGCTCCTCCGGAGGATGGGACGGGTCGGGTGCGGCGTGGTTCTGGTCGTCGGGCTCGCGCCGACGAGGCTCGCGCGGTGGCGCTATCGCGGAGCGGATCAGCTCGGAGGCGGCGCCGCGCAGCTCCGGCAGCTGGCGGACCCGCCCCTGCTCGACCGCGAGCAGCACCAGCTCGTTGATGCCGGCGACGATCGCGGTCGCGATCGGCGGCGAGAGCGGCCGCAGGGCCGGGTCCTCCTCGCCGAGCTCGCGGCTGAGCGCCGCCAGCTGCTCGGCGAAGCGGCCGATGTGCTCGCGGCGGCGGGCGAGCGCGCGCGGCCCGGCGCCGAGGATCTCGACCAGGAACGCGCGGTCGAGCTCCGGCCGCGCCGCCATCGCCTCGAGGTAGGCGCCGACGGCGCGCTCGAGCCGCGCGTCCCACGGCGCGGGAACGGCGGCGGCGTCGGCGACGATCCGCAGGATCTGCGCGGAGGCGGCGTCGTAGGCGGCCAGGAAGCACGCCTCCTTGTCGTCGAAGTGCTCGTAGAAGGTGCGCTTCGAGACGCGTGCGCGGCGTACGACCTCGGCGATCGTGGTGGCGCCGTAGCCGCTCGAGCCGACCGCGTCGGTCATCGCCGCGACGAGGCGGTCACGGGCATCCGGCGCGCTGGCGAGGGCATGCGGCATCGCTGGTACCGAACGGTACCGGACCGGCCGAACGAGCCTCAGGAGTCGAAGCCGAGGCCGAGGCGGTCGAGCGTCCGCAGCCAGGCGCCGCGGCGGCCGGCGTCGCGGTCGGCGGCGGCGAGGCGGTTGCGCGTCAGCTGGATCGCGGCGCTGCGCAACGGCTCGGGCGGGAACGGGACCGGCTTGCGGCGGACGTAGCGCAGCCGCGTCGCCTCCGTCTCGCGGCCGTCGAGCAGGTCGAGCGCGACGCGCGCGCCGAAGCGCGTCGCGCCGACGCCGAGGCCGGTGTAGCCGGCGGCGTACGCGACGCGCCCGTGGTGCGCGGTGCCGAAGAAGACGGAGAAACGGCTGCAGGTGTCGATCGCGCCGCCCCAGCGGTGCGTGAAGCGCAGCCCGGCGAGCTGCGGGAACGTCGTGAAGAAGTGCTGCGAGAGCGTCGCGAACGTCGCCTCGTGCTCGTCCTGGCGGGGCCCGACGGGGCCGCCGAAGCGGTAGACGGCGTCCCAGCCGCCCCAAAGGATGCGGTGGTCGGCCGTCAGGCGGTAGTAGTGGAACTGGTTGCCGGCGTCGCCGATCCCCTGGCGCCGGCGCCAGCCGATCGCCGCGCGCTGGGCGGCGCTGAGCGGCTCGCTCACGAGCACGTAGTCGTAGACGGGCGCGACGTAACGGCGGATCGCGCGCAGCAGCGGCGGGAACGCGCTCGTCGCCAGCAGGACGCGGCGGGCGCGGACGCGCCCGGCCGGCGTCAGCAGCTCGACGCCGCCGTCGGCGTCCGCGAGCGTCTCCGCTCGCGTGTGCTCGTGGATCCGCACGCCGGCGCGCAGCGCCGCCTCGCGCAGGCCGGCGGCGAGCTTGCCGGGGTGGACGAGGCCGGCGCCGGTGCGGTCCCAGATCCCGGCGCGATAGGTGGGGGAGGCGACCTCGGCGCGCATCGCCGGCCCGTCGAGCAGCTCGACGACGTGGCCGAAGCGCCGCAGCAGCGCCGCCTCCTCCTCGATCGACGCCTCCTCGTGGGGCTCGAGCAGCGCCGTCAGCTCGCCCGTCGGCTCGAGCTCGCAGTCGATCGCGTAGCGCACGAGGTCGTCGCGCAGGCCGGCGAAGTTCTCGAGCCCGAGTCGCTCCAAGGTCTCCATCTCGTCGGCGAAGCGCGCGATGCCGTTGGCGAGGCCGTGCGTGAGCGAGGCGACGAGGAAGCCGCCGTTGCGGCCGCTGGCGCCGAAGCCGGCCGTCTCGGCCTCCAGGACGACGACGTCGCGGCCGGGATCGTCCCGCTTGGCGTGCAGGGCCGCCCACAGCCCGGTGAAGCCGCCGCCGACGATGCAGAGGTCGGCGTCGGTGCGACCGACGAGCGCCGCGTCGCCGTCGCGGGGCGGGAGCGCGTCGAGCCAGAACGAGCGCGGCTCGGCGTCCGCGTAGGCGGCCCGCTCGGCGGCGCTCGGCGGAGTCGTGGGCCAGGGAGGCGCCATCGGCCGGCAACCTACCCGTCCGCGCCACCCCGCGCCCGGGAACGCCGCGACGTATGGGAGGTTGTTGCCAATCCAGAACGTGTAGACCGCGACCCGTTCGGTCGGCCACGATTCACCGGTCGGTTCAAGGGCGTGCGCGTCCGGATCGTGCTCGCGCTCCATAGACGGGCCACGTCATCACCGTTCACGAGAGGAGAAGATGATGCTCGCTGATTTCGACAGCGAAGCCGACGCACGTTCGATCGACGTGATCATCGGTGTGCGCCGAAAGTACGGCGACGACGTGCGACCTGATCTCTTCGACGGCGCGTGCCACGGCGCGTTCGTCGAGGGATCCGAGGACCGCGTCGCGAACGTCGAGCTGCTCTCGCCGAAGCAGCACCTCGAGTTCCTCGGGTACGCGGCCGAGCAGTACGAGCTCGCGGGCGCCGACCCGTCCTGGGGGATCATGTCGGGATGGCACGTCCCGACGCGACCCCGCCCGACCACCGCGACACGCCGGCTGTCCCACGTGTCCGCATCACGGTCGCGGATGCGCTCGCGCTGCCCGTCCTGCGTCGCGGCATGCCCGACGTCGTCGCCGGCCGCGACCTGCTCGATCGCCCGATCCGCTGGGTGCACGCGGGCGAGGTGCCGAACATCGCCTCGCTGCTGACCGGCGGCGAGCTGCTGCTGACGACGGGGATGGGCCTCGGCACGCGGGCCGCCGAGCAGCGCCGCTTCGTCGCCGATTTGACCGAACGCGGCATCGCCGCGCTCGTGATCGAGCTCGGCGCCGTCTTCGCCGAGCTGCCGGAGCCGCTCGTCCAGGCCGCCACGACGCGCGCGCTGCCGTTGATCGCCCTGCGGCGCGAGGTCGCGTTCGTGGCCGTCACGGAGGCGATCCACACCGAGATCGTCAACGCGCAGTACGCGCTGCTGCGGCGCGGCGACGACGTCCAGCGCGAGCTGATGCACGTGCTGCTCGACGGCGGCGGCATCCCGGACGTGCTGCGCGTCGTCGCCGAGCTGCTCGGCAATCCCGTCTATCTCGAGGACGCCGACGGCCGTCTGCTGTTCCACGCCGCGGTCCCCGCGAGCGGCGCCCGCGACGACGCCCTCGGCGGCTGGGAGGCGGCTCGCAGCGGCGCCGGCCGTGGCGCCTGGGCGGCGGCTCTGGCCGCCCCGGTCCCGCTGGGGGGGGACGGGGGCGCGGCGCGGGGGCGGCTGCTGGCGCTGCCGCTCGCCGGACCGCTCGACGAGACGGCGCGGATCCCGCTCGCGCGCGCGGCCGACATCGTCGCGCTCGCGCTGCTGCGCGCGCGGCAGGAGGAGGAGCTGCTGGCCCGCGAGCGCGGCAACTTCCTGCTCGACCTCGCCAGCGGGCGGCTGGGCGCCGTCGACGCCGAGCGTCAGGCGCGGGCGATGGGCTTCGGTGCCGGCGAGCGGCTGCTGCCGCTCGCCGCCGTGAGCGCCGCGGACGCGACGCGGACGGCCGCCCCGATCGCCGCGGGCGCCTGGGACCTCGTCGTCGCCGACGCGCAGGAGGCGATCGACCGGCACGGCCACGCGGCGCTGCTCGGCACCCACGGGCCCGCGACGGCGCTGCTCGGGTTGGTCGCCGTCCGCGCCTCCGGTCAACGCGAGGGCGACGGGCGAGCGGCCGCCGCCGGCGTCGCCGCCGCCGCGATCCGCGCCGCCGTGCAGCGACGTCTCGGCCCGGGCCCCGGCGGCGGCGACGTCGTCGTGGTGGCCGGCGAGCTCTGCGGCTGGGAGGAGGCGCCGCCAGCGCTCGCCCTCGCCGCCGAGACCGCCGCCAGCGCCGTCGGACTGGACGCGACGCCGTGGCACGACGTGCGCGCGCTCGAGCTGCACCGGCTGCTGTGGCACTGGCGCGACGATGCCGAGCTGGCCGCCTTCGTCCGACGCACGCTCGGACCGCTCGCCGCCCACGACCGCCAACGCACCCACCACCTGATGCCGACGTTGCAGGCGCTCTGCGCACACGGCGGCCACAAGGCCGAGACCGCCCGCGCGCTCCACCTCAACCGCCAAGCGCTCTACAACCGCCTCGCCCGGATCGAGGAGCTGCTCGGCGTCGACCTCTCCGACCCCGACCAGCTGCTGACGCTCCAGCTCGCGCTCCGCGCCCGCGACGTCGTGCGCTGAGGGTCAATCGGCAGACGCGGCGGCGAACGGCCGAAAACTCCACGCGAGATCGTCGGCGGAGAGCAACAGATCATGCCGCTACGGATCTGTCGGGTGGAACCTGGACGCGCGGGCGGTCGCCGCCCACACACTCCGTCGCGGCCCGCGCCGCCATACGCGACGCTCTGCCCGCTTCCCGCGGGCGCCGCGCTGCGTCACGCTGGTGGGCAGAAGCCTGACCCCGACGGGAGCACATGCGCACATGACCGACGCCGACGCCACATCGCCCACCGCCCTCGCGACCGAGGTGCGCACGCTGTCCAACTACGTCGGCGGCGCCTGGGTCGACGTCGCGACCGACACGCTCGAGGACCGCGATCCGGCCACCGGCGAGCTGCTCGCGCGCGTGCCGCTGAGCGGCGCGACCGAGGTCGACGCCGCCGTGCGCGCCGCGCGGGCCGCCCAGCCGGGCTGGC
>JAOPZA010000196.1 GCA_025964325.1 Conexibacter sp. | reverse complement strand
TTGCGCCCGCGGTCGGGCGCCGCGCCGGAATGGGCGGCGCGCCCGTGGCCGCGCACGCGCAGCGTGGCGGCCGCCTTGCGCCGGACGATCACGGCCTCGTTGCCGTCGGCGTCGCGCTCGCCGGCCTCGAAGCAGAGGCAGGCGTCCCAGCCGGCGAAGCGCTCGACGTGCGCGAAGGGCGCCATCCGCCACTCCTCGTCGACGACCAGCAGCAACGCCACCTCGGCGAAGGTCTCGCGGCGCGTGGCGAGCTTTCGCAGCAGCCCGAGCGCAAGCGCGTCGCCGCCCTTCATGTCGCTCGCGCCCGAGCCGACGAGGTGCTCGCCGTCGCGCTCGGCGGGACGGTGACGCGCGTGCGGGACGACCGTGTCGAGGTGGCCGACGAGCACCAGCCGGCGCCCGTGGGTACCGCGTCCCGTCCCCGTCAGCCGCACGATCGCGTCGTCGGCGTGAGCGGGCGAGGAGCAGGCGACCCGCTCGATCGTCGCGGCCGCCGGCGCCAGCTCGCGGACGACCGCCACGCATGCCTCGGCGCCGGGCACGTCGCCCGATGGCGAGGAGACGGCGACGAGCGCCTCGACGTCCGCCACCGCGCGGGCGGCGATCTCCTCGGCGGCGGCTTCGAACCGGGCGTTCACGCGCGCAGACGATAGTCGGGCGCGAGCCGGCGCCTGCGCAGCCCGGCGGCCTGCGCGGCGTCGGCTCGGTCAGCGCGCGGGCGCTCTCGCGCGCCGCGAAGGCTGGCGAAGCCAGCCCGAGATCGTGGAATCGATCATCTAGCCTCAGCAGGGTGAGCGAGGAGCTGGAGCCGCTCTTCGAGCGGCTCGACTTCATCTACATGCCGAGCCGCGACGTCGCCGCCGACGTCGCGTACTACACCGACGTCATCGGTGGGCGGCTCGTGTTCGCGATCGAGCGGTTCGGCACGCGCGTCGCGATGGTGCGGATCGCGGCGGCCGGGCCCGACCTGCTGCTCGCCGGCCACCTCGAGGGCCCGGCGCCGATCCTCGTCCACCGCGTCGTCGACCTCGACGAGACGGTCGCGCGGCTGCGCGAGCGCGGGTGGGATCCGGCGCCGCTGATCGAGATCCCGCACGGACCGTGCTGTGCCTTCCACACGCCCGGCGGGCACCATCTCGCCGCCTACCAGCTGACCCGTCCGGAGCGCGTCGCGCAGCTCCCCGGCCGGCGCGACTTCTAGCGCCCGCCAGCCGCCAGCCGCCCGCCGCTCAGCGCCCGCCGCTCAGCGCCCGCCGCCCTCGCCCATCAGCCGCCGGCGGCCGGCGCCGGGACGATGTTCTGGTTGCGCGCGAAGAAGTTGTCGGGGTCGTAGCGCGCCTTGACCTGCGCCAGCCGCTCGTAGCTGGGCCCGAACGCCGAGCGCACGCGGTCCTGGCCCTCGTCGCCGATGAAGTTGAGGTAGACGCCGCCGGTGCTGAGCGGCTTGTAGGCGGCCGAGATGCCGCGCCCCCAGCCGAGGTGCCGCGCGTCGTCGTCGGCGTGCTCCCACAGCACGAACGGATGCGCGACCCAGCCCGCGTCCCGCTGCGCCATCGGCGTCTGCTCCGCGCTGGCGCGGGCGACGGCGCCACCCCACGGGATGACGAGCGACTGGCATGCGGACGGGACCGGCATCCGCTCCGAGTGCTCGACGAACACGTCGATCGCCGCGTCGCCCAGCTCCCTGAAGTAGTCGGCGGTCCAGTAGTTCCGCAGTCCGGGCGGATCGTCGATCATGCGCTGGAACTCGACGTACGGCATCGGTCCGACGAGATCGACCTCGGGGTCGAGCGCGCGGAAGCGCGCCGCGTAGGGCTCGCCATCCTCGATCGATGCGCCGGCCCACAGCAGCGCGAGCCCGGTGCAAAGCGCTCCCTGCAGGTGCTCGGGGACGAACGGCTCGGGCGGCCCCGACAGATAGACGACGGCGGTTCCCAGCTCGTCGGGCGCGTCCGTCATCACGTCGCGCATCAGCTCGACGACGTCGCGGCCGCGCTCGCCCGGCCACAGCATCAGGCCGGCGAGGACGACCGGCCCCAGCTCGTGGAGGTCGAACTCGAAGGCCGTCGCGACGCCGAAGTTGCCGCCGCCGCCGTGCAGCGCCCAGAACAGGTCCGGGTGCTCGGTCGCGCTCGCGCGCACCGGCTCGCCGGCCGCGGTCACGAGCTCGACCGCGCGCAGGCTGTCGCAGCTGAGGCCGTGCTTGCGCTCGAGCCAGCCGGAGCCGCCCCCGAGCGTGAGTCCCGCGACACCCGTCGTCGAGACCCGTCCGCCCGTCGTCGCCAGGCCGTGCTCCTGCGTCGCCTGGTCGAACTCGGCCCACGTGACGCCGGCGCCGCAGCGCACGGTGCGCGCGTCGGGGTCGACCTCGGTCCCCGTCAGCTCCCGCACGTCGATCACGAGCCCGTCCGCGACGGTCGACATGCCGGCGACCGAATGGCCGCCGCTGCGGACGGCCGTCGGGGTGCCCGTCTCGCGCCCGAAGGCGATCGCGCCGCGCACGTCCTCGACGCCCGCGCACTGCGCGATCGCCGCCGGACGCACGTCGACCATCGCGTTGAAGAGCGTCCGCGCCTCGTCGTAGCCGTCGTCGTCCGGAACGAGGACGCGTCCGCGGAGGCGACGCCGCAGGTCGCGCACGGCGGTGGTGTCGATCGTGCCGCTCATGGCGGCCTCCTTCGATGGCGTTGGGCGATTCGGCCGAAACTACCGGAACGTGGAGCGACGGACGGCGAGTGGGGTGCAACAACGACCCAACGGCGGACGAGCGTGGGGTGCGAACGCGACGCCGCGTGCCCGCAGCTCATCTCACGGTCAGCGTGCCCTGCATCCCGGCCTGACGATGGGCGTCGACCGAGCAGTAGAAGGCGTAGTCGCCCGGCGGCAGCTGCGCGGCGAGCGTCGCGACACCGCTCTGGATCGTGCTCGTCGCCGCGACGATCCTGCCGCCGGCGGCGACCGTCACGTTGTGCGGAAGCGGCGAGCGGTTCGTGAAGCGAATCGCGACGCGGCCCCCCTTCACGACCGCCGCGCGCGTGTCGTAGGCGAGCTTGCCCGTCGGGTCGGCGGCGAGGGCCAGCGTGCTCGACGGCGCCAGCGTGCTCGACGGCGGCGCGGCGCCGCTGGATCCAACCGTGCTCGCCCGCGGCGTGCTGGCCGTCGTGACGGCCGTGACGACCGTCGCCGCGACGAGCAGCGCGCTCGTCACCATGACGAGCCGCATCCGGCCCGACGAGCCCGGGAAGTGGGGGCGTGCGAGTCCGATCGCGGCGGCGAGGACCGCCCAGGCGGCCAGCAGACCGGCCGCCACGTAGAAGGGGACCTTGCTCGGGGTCGAGGCGAACACCCGCGCGGCACTCGCCACGCCAATCAGGTGCATTGCGAGACGATACCGCGCCGGACGCCCGATGGAATGCGGGAGCATCCCTGCTCCCGCATCCGAGCCGCGCGCGCTGGCGCGCGACGATCTCGCCGCGCAGGCCCGACTGCAGGCCGCTACCCGAACAGACGCCCGCGGCGGCGCGATCCTTCCCGCGGATCTGGGCCGAATCTCTCCCCCACGCGCGGGCGGCGCCGCGCGCGGGCCCGATCAGCCGAGCAGGACCTTCGGCAGCGTCAGCAGCAGCCGCGGCGCGTCGCGCCGCGCGTGGGCGATCGCGCGCTCGATCGCCGCGCCGGTCCGCGGATCGTGCAGCGTGGGGCCGTGGCCGACGAGCAGGTGCTCGGCGGCGAAGCCGCGCAGCGCCTGTGGCGGCGAGAGCAGCCGCAGCAGCGGATGGACGCCGACCGGACCGGCGCCGACGGTGAAGAGCGCCGCCGTGCCGAGCGCCTCGGGGACGACGAGCGCTCGTCTCGCCTCCCACCACAGCGCCACCTCGCGCCAGCGAGAGCTCCGCATCACCGGGACGACGCGCAGCGGCGTGCCCGGCAGCGCGTCGGGCACGATGTGCAGCTCGACGCCGAGCCGTTGGGCGAGCGCCGCGCAGTCGCGACCGTGGCGGTCGAGCAGCTGCAGGACGCCCACGAGCGGGCCGAGCGCGGCGGCCCGCTCGAGCGCCTCCGGCTCGTCGACCGGGTCGATCAGCCAGACGCCGCCATCGACCAGCAGAGCGTGCGCGCTGCGCTCCATCTTCTCGTCGACCGTCCAGCTGAGGCCGAGGTCGTGCTCTTCGAGCGTGCGCAGCGTCACGCGCACCACCGTAGCGCCCCGGGCGGCGACCAGCCGTTCCCAGCTTTCTCTCAGCCTCGCTTGAGGGAGTCACCAGCGAGCGCCGGCACCCTGAGGTCCATGAGCCGACCCTTGACCTCCCTCACCTCGCCCACCATCGACGAGGCGCGGCGGCCGAGCGCCGGCGGCGCCCACGATCCACGCGGCCTCCGCAGGAGCGCCGCTCGCGCCGCTCGACTGCCGCGCGAGCGTCCAGAGCTGCTCGCCCTGCTCCTCCTCGCCGGCGTCCTGAACCTGTGGGCGCTCGGTCAGAACGGCTGGGCCAACGACTACTACAGCGCCGCGGTCCGCTCGATGAGCACGAGCTGGCACGACTTCCTGTTCGCGTCGATGGACCCGAGCGGCGTGATGACGGTGGACAAGCCGCCGCTCGCGCTGTGGGTGCAGGCGCTGTCGGTCAGAGCATTCGGCTTCCACCCGCTCGCGATGCTCGTCCCGCAAGCGCTGATGGGGGTCGCGAGCGTCGCGTTCGTCTACGACCTCGTGCGCCGGCCGTTCGGCCGGGTGGCCGGCTTCGCCGGCGGGCTCGCGCTGGCGCTCACGCCGATCGCGGTCGCCGTCTCGCGCCACAACAACCCGGACGCGCTGCTCGTCCTCTGCAGCACCGCCGCGCTCTGGCTCGCCGTGCGCTGGTTCGAGAACGGCCGGATGCGCTGGCTCGTCGGGGCCGGCGTCGCGGTCGGGCTCGGCTTCGAGACGAAGATGGCGGCGGCGCTGCTGATCGTCCCGGCGATCGCCGTGGCGGCGCTGTGGATCGCGCCGCGCGGCCGGCTCTCGGCGCTGCGAGGGCTGCTCGCGGGTGGTGCTTCGATGCTCGTCGTCGGCGGCGCGTGGCCACTGCTGACGCTGCTCGTCCCGGCCGCCGCCCGGCCCTGGATCTCGGGCACGAGCGACAACTCGGTCCTCTCGCTGATCTTCGGCTACAACGGCCTCGGCCGCGTCGACGGCCAGGCCGGCGGTCCGGCCGGCGCGGGCGGCCCGGGCGGCGGGTTCGGCGGCGGCGGCTCGATGTTCGGCGGCTCGAGCGGTCCGCTGCGGCTGCTGAACCCGAGCCTCGGCGGCCAGGCCGGCTGGCTGCTCGGCTTCGCGCTCGTCGGCGGGCTCGGGATCCTCGTCGCGACCCGGCTGCGCCGCGCCGACGCGCGCAGCGGCTGGCTGATCGCGGTCGGCGGCGCGTTCCTCGTGACCGCCGTCGTCTTCAGCCAGGCGAAGGGGATCTTCCATCCCTACTACACGTCGCTGCTGGCGCCGTTCGCGGCCGCGCTCGTCGGCGGCACGGTCGGGTTGCTGCTGCGCGGTGGGACGCTCGCGCGGATCGTGGCGCCGCTCGCGATCGCCGCGGGCGTCGCGTCCGAGCTGATCGTGCTGCACAACAACCCCGGCACGCTGACCGGGCTGCCGCCGATCCTGATCGCCGTCGGCGTCGTCGCGGCGGTGGCGCTCGCCGTCACGCTGCCGGCGCGCCTGCGGGCGGTCGCGCTCGCTGCGGTGCTCGCCGCCCTGCTGCTTGCGCCGGCGAGCTGGGCCGTCGACACGCTCGGCCACGCGACAAGCGGGACGTTCCCGGCTGGAGGCCCTGCGGCACCGCTCGGCCAGGGGCCTGGCGGTGCCGTTGGAAGAACTCGCCCCGGGGCTCGTTCTTCCGGTCCCGGTGGCTTCGGTGCGCCGGGCGGCGCGATGCCGGCGGCACCGACGCAGGGGCTGGGCGGCGGCGCGCCGGCCGCGGGCGGGCCCGGCGGCGGCATGTTCGGCCGCGGCGGAAGCCAGCTGACGTCGGTGCTGACCTACGTCAACAGCCACGGCGGCGGCACGATCGCGGTCTCGAGCCAGTCGACGGCGGCCGCGTCGATCATCGCGTCGGGTGCGAAGGTCGCCGGCATCGGCGGCTTCTCCGGCAGAGAGAGCGAGGTGAGCGCCGGCTGGCTCGCACAGGAGGTCCAGGACGGGGCGATCCGCTGGGTCGTCGGGGCGGGCAGCGGCGGCGGTCGCGGCGGCTTCGGCGACGGCCGCGTCGGCGCGACGAAGGCGATGACGACGGTCGCGAACGTCTGCACGAGCGTCACGCTCCCCGCCGGCGCGACGAGCGCCGGCAGAGCGACGGGCGCGACCGGCGCCGTCGGCGGGAGCAGCGGCACGACGCTGTACGACTGCCAGGGCAAGGCGGCCGCGCTGCGCGCGGCCGGGAGCGCGTCGTGATGCGCCCTCGCGACATGCTCGGGGCGGCGCGCACGGCGGTGGGGGGGCGTCGGCGATCGGCCCACGCCCGCCCACCGGCGCCCGCGGCGACCGTGACGCTGACCCGCCGGCAGATCGCCGGATGCGCCGAGATCGACCGCGCGCAGCTGCGCGCCGACATCGGCGGCGGGTACCCTGGAAGGCCAGTGCACGTGCGCTTCACCGTCGTCGACGCGACCGTCGGCAGGGCCGTACCAAACGCCCTGCTCGAGGTTCACCACGCCGACGCGCCACCGCGCGGCATCGTGATCACGGACAAGGAGGGCGTCGCGCACGTGCAGACGATCCGCCCGACGGCCGCATCCGGCGCGTCACGCACGACGGCGCTCGAGCTGCGCGTCTTCGCCGGCGGCGACGTCGCCCACACCGGGCGCCTGCTGCTGCCGGCCGGCGACAGCGTCGCGGCCGTGCTGCGAATCGAGCGTGCCCGATGAGCGTCGCGACCGACGACGGCGCCCGCATGCACCGCGTGCTCGTCGTCGACGACGAGCCGAACATCGTCGACGTGATCGCGATGGCGCTGCGCTACCAGGGTTTCGACGTCGCGTCGGCCGGCACCGGCGCCGACGCGCTCGCCGCCGTCCGCGCGTTCAACCCCGACCTGATCGTGCTCGACGTGATGCTGCCCGACATGGAGGGCTTCGACGTCGCCGAGCGGCTCGGCGCGCAGCGCGCCCGCGTCCCGATCGTCTTCCTGACCGCGCGCGACGCGACCGGCGACAAGGTGCGCGGCCTCACGCTCGGCGGCGACGACTACGTGACGAAGCCGTTCAGCCTCGAGGAGCTCGTCGCCCGGATCCGCTCGATCCTGCGCCGCGCCGGCCTCGCCGAGCCGGAGTCGAGCCGGCTCGTCTTCGCCGACGTCGAGCTCGACGAGGACGCGCGCGAGGTCACGCGCGCGGGCGAGCTGATCGAGCTGACGGCGACCGAGTACCGGCTGCTGCGCTACCTGATGCTGAACCCGCGCCGCGTGCTGACGCGCGCCCAGCTGCTCGAGCACGTCTGGGACTACGACTTCGGCGGCGACGCGCGGGTGCTGGAGACCTACGTCTCCTACGTGCGCAAGAAGCTCGACGCGCACGGACCGCCGCTGATCCAGACCGTGCGCGGCGTCGGCTACGCGCTGCGCCAGCCGCGCGGATGAGCGGCTGATGCGCTCGCTGCGCGCGCGCCTCGTCGCCGGCCTGCTCGCCCTCGCTGCGATCGGCCTGCTGCTGCTCGGCGGGATCATCTACGCCGAGCAGCGCTCGTTCCTCTACGACCGCCTCGACCAGCAGGTGCGCAGCGCGCCGCAGCCGGCGACCGCGCTGCTGGCACACGGCACGCGCCCGTCGAACCCGTTCCAGCGCGAGCCGAGCCCGGCGCGGCGCGCGGGCTCCGCGGCGCCCGGCGGCGGACCGGACTTCGGCCTGCCGGCCGGCACCTACGGTCAGCTGCGCGACGCGCAGGGAAAGGTCCTCAGATCGGGCGTGCTGGGGTACGGCGGGGCCAGCAGCGCGGCGACCACGACCGCGCGGCCGCAGCTGCCGAGCTCGCTGCCGGTCGGGAGGATCCGCACGGTCGACGGCGTCGCGGGCTCGGGCACGCGCTACCGCGTGCTGGCGCAGCCCGACCCCGACACCGGCGGGACGGTCGTCGTCGCGCTGCCGATGCGCGACGTCGACTCGACGTTGCAGCGGCTGCTGATCGTGACCGGGCTCGTGATCGCCGCGGTGCTGCTGGTGCTCGGGATCGCCGCCTGGCTGGTCGTCCGCATCGGCCTGCTGCCACTCGACCGGATGGGTCACACGGCCGGCGCGATCGCCGGCGGCGACCTCTCCCATCGCGTCGAGACGACCGACCCGCGGACCGAGGTCGGTCGCCTCGGGCAGGCGCTCAACGCCATGCTCGACCGCCTCGAGCGCGCGTTCGCGCAGCGTCAGGCGAGCGAGGACCGACTGCGCCAGTTCCTCGCCGACGCCTCGCACGAGCTGCGCACGCCGCTCGCGTCGATCCGCGGCTACGCCGAGCTGTTCCGCCTCGGCGCCGCGCGCGAGCCGGCCGACACCGAGAAGGCGATGCGGCGGATCGAGGAGGAGGCGAAGCGGATGGGCGTGCTCGTCGAGGACCTGCTGACGCTCGCGCGGCTCGACGAGGTGCGCGACGCCGAGCATGGCGCCGTCGACCTCGCGACGCTCGCGCGCGACGCCGTCGACGACGCCCGGGCGACGGCGCCCGAGCGCGCGATCGGGCTCGAGGCGAGCGGGGCGACGGTCGTGCTCGGCGACGCCGACGGCCTGCGGCAGCTGCTCGCGAACCTGCTGCGCAACGCGCTCGTCCACACGCCGGCGGGAACGCCGATCGAAGTGCGCCTGACGGGGCGCGGCCCGGCCGGCGAGGTGCGCCTCGAGGTGCGCGACCACGGCCCCGGCCTCCCGATCGGCGATCCCGCCGCGCTGTTCGAGCGCTTCTGGCGCGCCGAGACGGGCCGCTCGCGCGGGCGTGGCGGCGCCGGGCTCGGGCTCGCGATCGTCGCCGGCGTGGTCGACGCGCACGGCGGCCGCGTCGCGGCGCGCGACGCGCCCGGCGGCGGCGCGGAGTTCGTCGTCGAGCTGCCGGCCCCGAGAGGCTCAGACAACGCTCAGGCGCTTCCCACCGAGCCTGGACCTCGTCCGGCGAAGCTCGAGGCATGAGCACGACACCTGAGCTGATTCCCGACCTTCCCCCGGCCGCCGCCGACGCGCCCGCGCCCGCGCCCGCGCCCGGGTCGCGCGGCGGCGTCGACGTCGACGTCGTCGTGCCCGTCCACAACGAGCAGGAGGCGCTCGCCGCCAACGTGCGGCGGCTGCACCGCTTCCTCGCCGACACCTTCCCCTTCTCCTGGCAGATCGTCGTCGCCGACAACGCCAGCACCGATCGCACCGCGGCGATCGCGCGCGGGCTCGTGCGCGAGCTGCCGCACGTCGAGCTGCTGCGGCTCGAGCGCAAGGGCCGCGGCCGCGCGCTGCGGAGCGCCTGGTCGGCGAGCGACGCGCGCGTCGTCGCCTACATGGACGTCGACCTCTCGACCGACCTGCGCGCGCTGCTGCCGCTCGTCGCCCCGCTGATCTCGGGCCACAGCGACCTCGCGATCGGGTCGCGCCTGGCGCGCGGCGCCCGCGTCGTGCGCGGACCGAAGCGCGAGCTGATCTCGCGCACCTACAACCACATCCTCCACGCGCTGCTGCGGGCCCGCTTCAGCGACGCGCAGTGCGGCTTCAAGGCGGCTCGCAGCGGCGCCGTGCGCGACCTGCTGCCGGCGGTGCAGGACGACGGCTGGTTCTTCGACACCGAGCTGCTCGTGCTCGCGCAGCGGCGCGGCCTGCGGATCCACGAGGTGCCGGTCGACTGGGTCGACGACCCCGACTCGCGCGTCGACATCGTCGCCACCGCGCTCGAGGACCTGCGCGGCGTCGCGCGGCTGCTGGCCGCCAGCCCGGTCGTGCGCTTCGTCGCGATCGGCCTCCTCTCGACGCTCGCCTACGCGCTGCTGCTGCTGGGGCTGCGCGGCCCGCTCGGCACGGCCGCGGCGAACGCGGCCGCGCTCGCGATCACGGCCGTCGCCAACACCGCCGCGAACCGGCGGCTGACGTTCGGCCTGCGCGGCCGCGTCGGGATCAAGCGCCAGTACGCGCTCGGCGCCGTCGTGTACGGGCTGACGCTCGCACTCACGAGCGGCGCGCTCGCGGTCCTCCACGGGCTCGACCCGAACCCGTCCCGCCCGCTCGAGCTGACGGTGCTCGTGCTCGCGAGCATCGCCGCGACCGTGACGCGCTACGTCGCGCTGCGGTCGTGGGTCTTCGTGCGCGGCGTCGCGGAGCTGACGCTGACGCCCCCAGCCCCGTCCCCGACCCCGTCCGATCCGACGTGAGGGAGCGGCGCGCAGCGGCGCCCGGCGGGGCCGGGCGCCGCGCGTGCGGCGGCGTGAGCTCCTACAGGCCCGTCGGGTGGCGCACGACGTAGCCGGAGGTCGGGGCCATCGAGCTGCTCCAGCGCGACCCGCCCGTCTGGCTCTGCGCGCTCGTGTCGAAGCGGCGTCCGTCGATCGTCATCCAGGCGTGGCCGGCGTTCGCGTAGATCGTCACGTGCGCGCCGGGTCCGGCGTCGCCGTAGCTCTCGAGCGAGCTCGAGTCCATCGGCGTGCCGAGCAGGCCGGCCGCGTGGAGCACGTAGGAGACCGAGCCGGAGCAGTCGTAGCCGCTCGAGGAGAAGGAGCCGTGGCCGCCGCCGTAGACGTAGGGCGTCGTCGCGATCTGGTTGCCGGCGGCGACCATCGCCTGCACCTTCGACGAGCTGTTCGAACCGCCCCCGCCGCCGCCGCTCTTGTCGCCGCCGCGCTTCAGCGCGGGACCGTCGCCGATCCCGAGCGCGCTGCGCGTCGCCGGGCCGGCGACGCCGTCGGCGGTGAGGCCGTGGCTCGACTGCCAGCTCTTGAGGGCCGACTCGGTGCCGGGACCGAAGACGCCGTCGGCGCCGATCCCGAGCGCCTGCTGGAGCGCGCTGACGCCGCTGCCGCCGCTGTCCGAGGTCGTGCGGGCGCGGTGCGTGGCGCCGCTGCCGGAGCCGAGCGCGGAGAAGGTCGCCGGACCGGCGACGCCGTCGACGGTGAGGCCGTGGCGCGCCTGGAAGGAGCGCAGCGCGCGCAGCGTCTGCGGGCCGAAGATCCCGTCGGGCGAGAGGCCGAGCAGCCGCTGCAGGTAGCCGACGCTGTGGCCGACGACCTTGCCCTTGCCGCCGCTCGACTTCACGACGGCGGTGCTCGCGGCGGCGCGCCCGAGCGCGGACCAGGTCGCGGGGCCCGCGACGCCGTCGACGGTGAGGCCGTGGCGCGCCTGGAAGCGGCGCAGCGCCGACTTCGTGTGGCCGCCGAAGACGCCGTCCGGGCTGAGGCCGAGCGCGCGTTGGAGGCGCTTGACACCGTTGCCGCTGTCGCCGGCGGAGACGGCGGCCGGCGCCGCGGCGGCGCTGCCGGCGGTCGCAAGCAGGCCGGCGGCGGGACCGGCCGTGACGGCCAGCAGCGCGGTCAGCGAGAGGCCGCGCTTGGCCGGGGCGGGGAGCGGCGAGGCGGCGGCAGCGGCTTCGCGGCGTCGCGTCGAGTACGCCAGCGAGTCGTGCATGAGCTCCGCGTCGGCGAGGTCGCGCGGCCGCAGGCGGGCGAGCGCGACGGACGTGCGGGTACGGCGTCCGCGACGCGCGAGCGAGCGCTCGAGTGAGGCTGCCCAGGGGTCAACGAGCGCAAGATCGCGCTGATCGAGATTCACGGCTGTGGTGCTCCTTCGTCGGGTGAGCCTGCGAGGTGAGCTGACGGGCTCGCGCTCCCAACGGTCGCGCTACACCGCACGATGGCGGCGATTCGCCCCAGGCCCGATGGGCCATTGGGTCCCCCGCTCGCCAGTCCTCGGGGGACCGGCGACTCGGCTCGTATGTGGCGGCGTCGAACCTACCAGGTGAATTCCTGCACGCTGCAAGGCGTCTTGCAAACGTGTTTACAGAACTACGCCTACTGCACTTAACTCTGCGCGCCGACCGGAGTTGCGCATGTGGCGGCGACCGGCGGCGGAGCGGATCCTATCGCTCACGTGCTGCGGAGCGTGTGCGCGCGCCGCAGTAGGCCGATCGCGCCCGCCAGCAGCGTGACGGCCGCGACCGCGAACATCCCGGCGGGCGCCCCGATCACGCCCGCCGCGGCGGAGCCGATCGCGATCCCGCCCATGATCCCCGTGGTCTCCCAGGCGTAGGCCTCGGTGACCGTGCCGGCCGGCGCGACCTGGCCCATCAGCGCGTAGACGACGGCGAACAGCGGCGCGACGGCGGCGCCCGCCAGCAGCAGGCCGGCGGCGAGCCAGCCGACGTCCGGCGCGGCCGCCAGCAGCGCGGTCCCGAGGGCGAGCGTCAGCAGCAGCGCGCCGGCGCGGCGAACCGGGTCGCCGCGGTGACCGCGGTGCGCGGCGATCAGCCCGGCCACGAGGCTGCCGACGCTCCAGGCGGCGTAGAGCAGGCCGACGCTGCCGCGCGCGCCGGCGGCGTCGGAGAAGGCGACGATGCCGATCTCGGTCGCGCCGAACGCGGCGCCGAGCGTGACCGAGACGGCCAGCAGCGTGCGCACGCCGCTCGAGCGCAGCGCGCCGGCGCCCCTTACGCGCTCGTGGGCCGGTCCCAGCACGCGCGTCGCGCGCGCCTCCGGCGTCAGCGCGAAGGCGGAGGTCGAGGCCCACAGCAGCACGGCCGTCGCGACGAGCGCGGCCGGCGCACCCGCGATCGAGGCGGCCGAGGCGAGCACGAGCGGGCCGATCATGAAGGCGATCTCCTGCAACGAGGCGTCGAGCGTCAGCGTCGCGTCGAGGTGCCTCGGTGCCAGCGCGCGCGCCCAGATCGCGCGCACGCAGGCGGAGATCGGGGGCAGCGCGAGGCCGCAGCCGACCGCGAGCCCGATCAGCAGCCCGGGCGCGCCGGCCGGGACGATCGCCGTCGCGGCGAGGCAGAGCGCGGCGATCGCGGCGCTGAGGTGCAGCACGAGCGGCTGCCCGTGGCGGTCGGCGACGCGGCCGAGCAGCGGCGTGCCGACGGCCATGCCGACGGCGGTCGCGGCCGAGGCGAGGCCGCCGATCGCGTAGGAGAAGCCGAGGTGGCGCGCCTGCAGGACGAGCAGCAGGCCGATCGCGCCGTCCGGGATGCGGGCGACGAGCGAGAGGGTGAGGGTGCGCAGCACGCCGGGTGCGCGCACGGCCGAGAGGGCGGACATGGCGGCACGCTCCCTCAGCCGGCGAAGGCGCCGAGGAGGCGCTCGAGCACGGCCGTCAGTCGGGCCTCGTCGTCGGGGTGATCGCTTGCCAGCTGGTCCATCAGCAGCCCGTCGAAGGCAGCCGTCAGCAGCCGCGCGTCGTGCTCGGAGCGGCGTCCGCCGATCGCTTCCAGGATCGTCGCGAAGAACGCCTGGCAGGCGCGGCTCCACGCGTCGGCGACCGGCCGCAGCGCGGGCCGCCGGGCGGCCTCGACCCAGAGGCCGTAGTCGACCACGGTACGCGTGCGGTGCTCCGTCAGCGAGGCGCGCATGCTGCGCGCGAGGTGGCCGGCGGCGTCGGCGCTGGTCCAGTCGGCGGCCTCGGCCGTCTCGCGCTCGAGCTGCGCGATGTCGCGGCGTGCGGCGTGCGCGAAGGCCTCCAGGATGAGCGCCTCCTTGGAGGCGAACCAGTAGGTCGTGGCGGCGAGCGGGACGCCTGCTTCGGCGGCCACGAGGCGGTGGGTGAGCGCGTCCGGGCCGACGCGGCCGATCACGACGAGCGCGGCGTCGACGATGCAGTCGCGGCGGGCGGCGCCGCGGGGCGCCGAGGACTTCGCGGCCGGCTGCGGCTGCGGGGCGATCGGGTTGGCGGGACGCGGCATAGGTACAAATGTACCACAGTTTCGGTACAGATGTACCGAAGCGACGCGTCCGCGCGCGCCGGGTGGGGATCGCGGCGATTGCGCAGGCGGCCGGTCGGGGAACGATCACGTCGATGGTTTCGGTCGAGCACATCGACGATTGGCGCGGGCAGGAGGTCGTCGACGCCGACGGCGAGAAGCTCGGCAAGCTCGCCGACGTCTACTACCTCGCCGGCAGCGACGACGCGGTCTTCGCGACGGTCACGAGCGGGCTGCTGGGGCGCAAGCACCATGTCGTCCCATTGCAGGGCGCGTCGCTCTCGCGCGACTACGTGCGCGTCAACTACCGCAAGGACGACGTCGCACGCGCGCCGGACGCCGGCGACGCGCTCGGCGACGAGGACGTGCAGCAGCTCGCCGGCTTCTACGGCCTCGGGCTGACGAACCCCGACGGCACGCCGCAGCGGCTCGAGAGCGCGTCGGCGCGCGAGGCGCGGCTGCGGGCGAGCGAGGAGGCGCGCGCCCGCGCGAGTCAGCTCGAAGGCGATGCCGCCGGCGCGACCGCCGCGGCGCACGCCGCGCGCACACGCGCCGAGCAGGCGCAGCGCGAGGCCGAGCTGGCGACCGACGACGAGGCGATCGCGCGCCAGCGCGCGGCCGAGGCGCGGCGGATCGCCGACGCCGACGACGGCCCGCCGCCGGCTGCCTGAACGGCGCCGGCGGGCCGGCCTCAGCTCCCCGGGACCCCGCTCCCGGCCAGCAGGTCGGGCGCGGCGGTGCGCACCTCGTCGGCGGCCTCGTCGTCGGGCTGCTCCTGCGAGCGGCGCTCGGCCTCGACGCGCTTGCGGTAGGTGTCGACCTCGTTGCGGATCGTCTCCTCGTCCCAGCCCAGCACCTCGCCCATCAGGCGCGCGGCCGGCTCGGCGCTCTCGGCGCCGCGGTCGAACGTCTCGATCGAGATGCGCGTGCGGCGGGCGAGGACGTCGTCGAGGTGGCGCGCACCCTCGTGCGAGGCGGCGTAGCGGGCCTCGACGGCGAGGTAGTCGTCGGCGCCGGGCAGCGGCTCGCCGAGCTCGGGCCGCTCGCGCACGAGCGCCAGCAGATCCTCGATCCGCGAGCCGTAGCGGTTCAGCAGGTGCTCGATCCGCGCCGGGTGCAGGCCGCTCTCCTGGGCGAGCCGGTGACGGCCGTTCCAGAGCGCCCAGTAGCCCTCCGCGCCGACCAGCTCTGTGCGCTCGGTGACCGACGGCGGCACCGTGCGATCGAGCCCGCGCGCGGCGGCGTCGATCGCGTCCTTGCCCATCACGCGGTAGGTCGTGTACTTGCCGCCGGCGACCGCGACGAGCCCCGGCGTGGGGACCGCGACGGTGTGCTCGCGGCTGAGCGAGCTGGTGCTCTCCGACTCGCCGTAGAGCAGCGGCCGCAGCCCGGCGTAGACGCCCTCGACGTCCTCGTGCGTGAGCGGCTGGGCGAGCACGGCGTTGACGTGCTCGAGCACGTAGTCGATGTCGGTCCGGCTCGCGGCCGGGTGCGCCTTGTTCAGCTCCCAGTCGGTGTCGGTCGTGCCGACGATCCAGTGGCGACCCCATGGGATCACGAACAGGACGCTCTTCTCGGTCCGCAGGATCAGGCCGGTGTCGAGCTGGATGCGGTCGCGCGGGACGACCAGGTGGACGCCCTTCGAGGCGCGCACTCTGAACTTGCCGCGCTCGCCGACGAGGTGCTGCATGTCGTCGGTCCAGACGCCGGTCGCGTTGACGACCTGCTGCGCGCGCACCTCGATGTCACGACCGCTCGCGAGGTCGCGCACGCGCACGCCGGTGACGCGCTCGCCCTCGCGCAGGAAGCCGGTGACGGGGGCGTTGTTGGCGACCGCCGCGCCGTACTGCGCGGCGGTCCGAGCGACCGTCAGCGTGTGGCGGGCGTCGTCGACCTTGCCGTCGTAGTACTGGATCCCGCCGATCAGCGCGTCCGATCTCAGCCCCGGCGCGAGCTTCAGCGCGCCGTGCTTCGTCAGGTGCCGGTGGCGCGGGACGCCGTCGTGGCCCGCCATCGTGTCGTAGAGGATCATCCCGGCGCCGATGTACGGCCGCTCCCAGACGCGGTGTCTGAGCGGGTAGAGGAAGGGGACCGGCTTCGCGAGGTGCGGGCAGAGCACGTTCAGCATCAGCCCGCGCTCGTGCAGCGCCTCGCGCACGAGGCCGAAGTTGAGCTGCTCGAGGTAGCGCAGGCCGCCGTGGAAGAGCTTGCTGGAGCGGCTGGAGGTGCCGGCCGCGAAGTCGCGGGCCTCGACGAGCGCGACCGACAGGCCGCGCGTCGCGGCGTCGAGGGCGGACCCCACGCCGACGATGCCGCCGCCGACGACGACCACCTCGAACGTCTCGCTCGCCATGCGCTCGAGCGCGGCGGATCGCTGGTCGGGGCTGAGGCTGCTCGGGTCGGTCAAGGGAATCGCTCCTAGGACTGCGCGTTTCGCGCCGAAGGCGTCATTCGCACCGCAGTGCACGACGTGCACCACTGACGCTACCCGAGTGCCGATGGCGGCTACCGGACGTGGCGCGATCGGCACGGCCCGCGGGCGGACGAGGCCCGCGCCGCGCTCAGAGCGGCAGCCGGCTCACGACGATCGCGAGCGTCAGCGCGACGGCCGCCGCGTCGAGCCGGCGGTCGCGCGCGAGCGCCACGAACGGCAGCGGCCAGGCGACGTACCACGGCAGCAGCCACGCGCTCGTCACCAGCAGCGCGAGGAACGCCCAGCCGGTCGCCGCGATCGCGTCCCCACCGCGCCGCACCCGCACGAGCGCGGCCAGCACGACCGCGACCAGCAGCGCGGCGCCGAGCGCCCGCAGGAGGACCGGCACGTGCGCCATCCCCAGCAGCCGCGCGAGCTCGGCCGGGCCGCTGTGGACGGCGATCGTCGACTGCTGCGCGCCGAGCGCCGAGACGACGCGCACGGCCGCGGGCCCGAGCCCCGCCAGCGTCACGACGGCGACCGCGACGGCGGTC
>JAOPZA010000183.1 GCA_025964325.1 Conexibacter sp. | reverse complement strand
CGGGTCGACCCAGTGCAGGTCGTCGAGGACCAGCACGAGGCCGCCGTGGGCGGCGATCCGCTCCAGCAGCGAGCGGATCGCGCGTTGGAGGGGGTAGTGGCCGCGGTCACGCCGCGCCGCCGGGGGCCCGGCGGCCGCGCCGAGCGACGGGAAGACGGCCGCCAGCTCCGTCACCAGGTCCGGCTCGAGGCGCGCGAGCCGGCCCGGCCCGAGCCCACCGACATGACGGTCGAGGGCGTCGACGAGGACCCCGAACGGGAGCTCGCGCTCGTACTCCGCCGTGCGGCCCGCGAGCACGAGCGCGCCGCGCGCGGCCGCCGTCTCGGCCAGCCGGCCGAGCAGCGTCGTCTTGCCGATGCCGGGCTCGCCGACGATCTCGATGCACGCCGCCGCCCCGCCGTCGAGCCGCGCGAGCGCGTCGTCGAGCGCCGCGAGCTCGCGCTCCCGTCCGACGAACCGCGGCGGACTGTCGGTCTGGAGGGGCATGACGGTCGGTGCGCCAGTTTCGCACGGTCGCGGCCGGCCGGACGCGACCACGGCCGCGCCGAGGTTCCGGGAACGGTTCCGGGGCCGAGGGCTTGTGGCTGCGGGCGGCCGTCGCGGACGATGACTCCATGCGCCTGCTCCCGATCTCCACCACCGCGGCCTCGCTCGTCCTCGCCCTCTCCGGCACGGCCGCCGCCACCGACTTCTGCGTCGCGACGCCGGCGAACTGCAGCGGCACCGCGCTCACCGCCAGACAGCTCAAGGCGTCGCTGTCGATCGCGCAGACGAACGGGACCGCCGATCGCTACGTCCTCGGCGCGGGCGCGTTCCCCGGCGGCCCCTTCGTCTACGACTCGGCCGAGCTGGTCGAGATCGTCGGCGCCGGCGCCGGCGCGACCGTCCTCAGCGGCGGCGGAGGCACGTCCGTCATGGCGCTCGGCGGCAATCCCGCCTCGTCGATCTCCGACCTCGGGATCGCGATCGACGGCAGCATGACCTCGGGCCTCCAGCTGACCGGCACGAGCGGTCGCCGGATCGCCGTGACGCAGCAGACCGGCACGTCGATCGCCGCGGCCGCGATGCTGAGAAACGGCGGCAGGCTGACGGAATCGACGGTCACGGCCGTCACCCCGCAGGCGATCGGCGTCGGCGGGCTCGCCGGCGAGGGCGCGCTCGTCGACTCGATCGTCACGACGACGCAGGCGCCCGCCGTCGCCGCCGCGAACAACGCCCACCTGACGATCGCGCGCGACACGCTGCGGGGCGGGATCGGCGTCTACGCGCTCGGCGCCTCCGTCGCCGTCACCGACACGCTGATCGACGGAACGACCGCGCCGGCGGGCGCCAGAAGCGTCGGCCTGGCGAGCATCACCGACAGCGGGAACTCGGCGAGCCTCGACGCCGACCGCGTCACGATCGTCGGCAGCGACGCCGCCGCCAACGGCGCGGCCGCAGGGTTCGCGCTCGGTCTCACGAGAGGGACGGCGACGCTCCGGCTGCACGACGCGGTGCTCGCCGGCGTGAGCACCCCGTTCGCCCGCCAAGCGGACCCGGGTGCGGTCGCGAACGTCGACGCCCGCTTCGTCGCCCATCCCGACGCCGTCGGCACGGTCACGGACTCCGGCCCCGGCAGCGTGATTGAGGCGAACCGCGTCGCCGGAGCGCCCGGGTTCCTCGACGCGCCGTCCGCGGACTTCCACCTGCGCGCCGACTCCCCGCTGCTCGATGCGGGCGATCCCGCCACCGCGGCCGCCTCCGGCAGCGATCGCGACGGCGTCGCGCGGCCCCTCGACGGCAACGGCGACTGCGTCGCACGCTCCGACCTCGGCGCCTACGAGTACCGGCGGGCGCCGAAGGCGGTCGCGACCGCGAGCACCGGTGCGGTCGGCACGGGCACCGCGGTCGGCTTCTCCGCCGCCGGCTCGTGCGCCGTCGCGCCGGGCGACGCGCTCACCTTCAGCTGGCGCTTCGACGACGGCGCCGGCGCGACCGGCCCCGACGTCGCGCACGCCTTCGCCGGCGCAGGGACGCACACCGCGACGCTGACCGTCACCGATCCGGCCGGGCATGCCGGCAGCGCGACCGCCGCCGTGGCGATCACGGGCACGGCGCTTGCGCCGCCGCCCGCGAAGCCGGCGCCGAAGCCGGACCGGACGAAGCCCGTCCTCGGCGCCCTGCGCGTCCCGGGGCGGATCACGCTCGGATCGCTCCTGCCGCAGCTGCGCGCGGGCCGCCGCACTCCGGCCGTCGCATTCCGCCTCTCCGAGCGCGCGACCGTGCAACTGCGCTTCGCGCGGCGCGGGCGGGGCGGCCGCTTCCACGGCATCCGCACGACGGTGCGCGTGAGCGCGGCGGCCGGCGCCAACCGGCTGCGCTTCAGCGGCCCGCTGACCCGCCGGGCGCGGCTCGCCCCCGGCCGCTACCGCGTCACGCTGACCGCCGTCGATGCGGCCCGCAACCGCTCCCGCGCCGTCTCGGCGGCGTTCCTTCTCGTTCGCGCCCGGTGACGGGAGCCGGCTGACGGGGGCCGGCTGGCGCCGGCCCTTGGGGGTTGGCCTGGCGGCGAACCCCCGGGCCATCCCGCGCTAGGCGCGCCGCTTACGCCGGCTGCAGGTGGTGGCGCAGCTCGCGCGGCGGGCGCGGGTCGGTCGTCAGCAGCTGGCGCGCGAGCGTCCGCAGCGCGCGCGTCCGCTCCTCCGGGCTGAGTGTGAAGGCGTACGCGTAGCTCTCGCCGCCCCGCGCGCCGATCCCGAGCTGGTCGCGGTGCTCGAGCGCGACGTCGCGCAGCAGCCGGCCGAGCAGGTAGGCGTCGAGCTCCGTCCCGCGCAGGTCGGCGTCGCCGGCCGCCCCGCCGTGCGGCGCGAGCGGCGCCTCGCGCGTCGGGTCCGAGCCGTTCCCGGCGCCGGCGCCGGCGCCGCGCTCGCCCCCCTCCCAGTCCGACTGGTCGGCGTCTGCGCCGCCGGTCCCGTTCTCGGCCACGCGTCTGGCGTCCCAGCGCGCCTGGTCGAGCTGCCCGGAGATCGCGTCGTAGTTCTCCGGCTTCGGCGGCACGTAGCCGACCGCGCGTCTCAGCTCGCCGGACGTGATCTCGCCGTCGGCGGCTCTGCCCGCCAGCTCGACGCCGTCGGCCTCGCTCACGCGACCAGTCGAGATCGCGCGGCGGACCATGTCGGCGGCGGTGAACGCGAGGTCGCCGGCCTCGACGCGCTCGGCGATCGCGGGCAGCTCGAGCAGTCGCAGCGCGCTGCGCGTCCATTCCGCCGGCGCGCCCGTCATGCGCGAGACCTCGGCGGCGGTCAGCTCGGGATCCTCGATCATGATCTGGCGCACCGCGCGGGCGAACATGATCGGCTCGGGCTTTCTCTGGTGGAAGTTCTCGGCGAACTGGACGGTCAGCGCCTCGCGGCGGCTCATCCCTTCGCGCAGGTCGAGCTCCCACGCGCGCGGCTCGCCGTTGGCGTCGTCGACGAGCCGCATCGCGGCCAGCCGGCGGGCGCCCGCGACCAGCTCGTAGGGCACCTGCTCGTCACCCGTCTCGCGCACGAGCGGCGGGTGGAGCAGTCCCGTCTCGATCAGCGAGATCGCGAGCTCCTCGACGTCGGGCAGCGGACCCTCGCGCATGTTCGTGGAGCTGCGGACGAGGTCGAGGGTGGCGGCGACGCGGCGCTGCTGCTTGCTCGCGGTGTCGGCCAGCGGAGCCTTGCGCAGCTCGTCGACGACGGCGCGGCGCTGGGCGTCGGCGGCTTCCTGGCGCAGCTGCGCCACGGCCTCTTCGGAGTTCTGGAGAGAATCGACTTGGGACATGACCGCCACGATGCACGGCCGCCCGGACGCCATCGACTCCGCGCGCTACCGCCCCAGGATCGCGCGGCCCTGCGCGCCGGAGCGTCGCAGCTGACGAGCGAACGCGGGCGAGCAGGCGGCCCGCAGCGCGAGCGCGCGGATCGTCGTGGGCGACGGGCGGGTGCCCGACAGCAGCCGGCCGACGACGCTCGCGAGCGACACCCGCGGCACCACCGGGCAGCTGGGCCGCGAGAGCGACTGCTGGTCGATCGTGTTGCGCGTCTGCAGTCCGGCGATCGCCAGCAGCGCGGCGCAGACGACGACGGCCCAGATGCCGGTCGCCAGCACCCGCGCGGCCCCTCTCGTCAGGAGCGCGACCACGAGCCCGCCGAGCAGCCCGGCCGCGAGCGCGCCGGCGAGCGCCACCAGCGCGGTCCGGATCAACGCGTCCTGGAGCGCGCGCCGCGCCGCCGCGACGAGCGTGTCTCGCGCGCCGGCGTCGGCGAACGCGGCCCGCGCGAGCAGGACGTCGTCGGTCCGCAGCAGGTCGACGGTGACCGCGACGGGCGTTCCCCACGGCCTGAAGCGCAGCTCCGCGCGCGGGTCGTGCACGTGCACGAGCAGCTGCGGGTCGCTGCTCGGCAGGATCGTCACGCGCGCGTCGCCGGCCGCCGTCCGCTGCACCGAGCTGCCGGCGATGCGCAGGGCGGCGTAGCCGCCGCCGACGCCGCAGAGCACACCGAGGAGCAGACAGATCAGGAGCCGTCGCAGGGCACGCACGATCGCAGGGACGCGCGCTCGACGGCGGCGAGCCTGCGGGCGATAGGCTCGACGCCCTCGATCGGAGGTGCGCCGTGGCATCCGAGTTGACCCTTCGCCCGCTCGCCGCGAGCGACGCGTCCGAGCTGCGGCGGATCCGCGCCACGCCCGCGGTCCGGCGCTGGTGGGACGCGCTGGAGGACGACTTCCCGTGGAGCGACGAGCCCGACGCGACGCGCTTCGCGATCGTCGTCGACGGCGCCGTCGCGGGGATGATCCAGTTCTCCGAGGAGTCCGAGCCGAGATACCGCCACGCCGCGATCGACCTCTTCCTCGATCCCGCCCTGCACGGGCGCGGCCTCGGCAGCGAGGCCGTCCGGCGCGTCGTGCGCCACCTGGTCGAGGAGCGCGGCCACCACCGCATCACGATCGACCCGGCGGTCGAGAACGTGGCGGCGGTCCGCGCCTACGAGAAGGCGGGCTTCCGCCCGGTCGGCGTGATGCGCCGCTCCGAGCGCGACGCCGACGGCGACGGCTGGCACGACAGCCTGCTGATGGAGCTGCTGGCGTCCGAGCAGAAGACCGATGCGCCTTCGCCTCCCTGCCATGATCACGCTCGTGCGCGATCGTTCCCGGACGCGATCGCCGCGCCGACATCCACGACGACGCGAAGGCACCGAATGCTGACGGAGCACGAGACGAGTCAGATCGAGCGCGCGAACGCGACCGGGCTCACGCCGGTCGTATTCATCCACGGACTGTGGCTGCTGCCGAGCAGCTGGGACCGCTGGGCGACGGTGTTCGAGGAGGCCGGCTACACGGCGCTCACGCCGGCCTGGCCCGACGACCCCGAGACGGTCGAGGAGGCCAACGCGCACCCCGAGGTCTTCGCCAACAAGACCGTCGGCCAGGTCGCCGACCACTTCGCGGAGGTGATCGGCCAGCTGACGCAGAAGCCCGCCGTGATCGGCCACTCGTTCGGCGGCCTGCTGACGCAGATCGTCGCCGGGCGCGGCGTCGCGGCGGCCTCGGTCGCGATTGACCCCGCGCCCTTCCGCGGCGTGCTGCCGCTGCCGATCTCGGCCCTCAGATCGTCGCGGCCGGTGCTCGGCAACCCCGCCAACCGCAGCCGCGCGGTCCCGCTGACCTACGAGCAGTTCCGCTTCGCGTTCGCCAACGCCGTCAGCGAGGACGAGGCGAGCGAGCTCTACTCGACCTTCGCCGTGCCGGCCTCCGGCATCCCGCTGTTCCAGGCCGCGACCGCGAACCTCAACCCCTGGACCGAGGCGAAGGTCAACAGCACGAACCCCGATCGCGGGCCGCTGCTGATCATCAGCGGCGAGAGAGACAACACGGTCCCATGGGCGATCGCGAACGCGTCGTTCAAGAAGCAGAAGCGCAACGAGAGCGTGACGGAGATCGCCGAGATCCCGAATCGCGGACACGCGCTCACGATCGACGGCGGCTGGCGCGAGGTCGCCGACACGGCGCTCGCGTTCGTCAGGCGGTTCGTCTAGGGACTCGCGGGCGGCGGCGCCGACCGCGCACGGCCGGCGCCGCCCGCATTGCCGCTCTCGCCGTCGTAGTAGTCGACCGCGTCGGCGCGGCGGAACACCCCGTCCTGCGCTCTGTCGCCGCTCTTGATGGCGACCTTGCCGCTGTCGGGGTAGCCGCTCGCCGTCGGGCGCACGACGGTCGACCACATCAGGACGCGCGCGGGCTCGGTCGCGTCGTTGCGGATCTGGTGGGCGCCCTCCGGCCCGCGCGGGAAGAACGCCATCTGCGACGGCGCGAGCTGCTCGACGCCCTCGGGCGTACGCACCGCGACGCGTCCGGCGAGCACGAGCACCCACTCCTCCTCGCCGTACTCGTAGTGGTACGGACAGACCGCCTGGCCGGGCGGCAGCTCGTAGACGGTCGCGCCGCTCGCCTCCGCGCCGAGCTGCGCGCCGAAGCGGAACTTGCCGCAGCGAAAGCCGTCGGGGTCGCCGGCGTCGTGGTCGAACTGCGGGTCGGCGATGTCGACGGAGCGCATCGCGGGATCATCGCATCTCGATCCCGCATCGCTCACACGACCGGCGGCCGCGTTCCCTCGCCGCTGGCAGCCAATTCAGGATCCCAGCCGCACACCACGCACGCATGGCGGAACGCCGAGCGGCCGAAGGCGAGCGCGACGGCCTGCGGGTCGGGGCTGGCGACGACGTCGTCCCAGTCGAGCACGTACAAGCCTTGCGCCGCGTCCCAGCGCGCCGCCGCGGGCGCGAGCGTCGCGTTCGCGAACCCCTCCGGGGCGGGGTGCGCATAGGCGTAGAACGCCGCCTTCGGATAGCGCGGATCGCCCGGCCACCAGCCGACGGCGACATCCTGCGAGTCCATCGCGTTGCGCATGATGAAGTCGTCCGACGGCGGGGCGGCCGGTTCGCCGGAGAAGAGGTTCACCGCCAGGTCGAACGACCCCCACCACGCGTTGACCGGCGTCGAGCGCCCGCGATACGGCGCGCGGAACGCCGCCAGCACCAGCGCGACGCGGGTCACCGCGGCGAAGTAGGTCGCGACCTGGCCCGGGTCGTAGGTCGCGTGCTCCTCGTCCTCGTCGAGCGGCGTGGTCCAGGGCGTCTCCTGCGGCGTCATGTCGATCTCGACCGTCCCTCCGAGGTCGCGCAGCGCCGCCAGCACCTCGCGCGTCACCGCGGCGACCGGCAGGTCCGGCGCCAGCGCGACGCGCCGCACGCGTCCGTCGCTGTGCTCGATCACGGCCTCGTGGGTCCGCAGGTCGAGCGCGACCGCGAGCGCGCCCGAGCCGTCGGGCGCCGGCAGCGGGAGCGTCTCCCAGCCGCGGGCGCTGAGTCGCAGCGCGGCGTGCTGGAGCTGAGGCTCGGGCGGCGCGAGTCTCGCCGCCACCTTGCCGAGGACCTGCGTGTGCGCGTGGAGCGTGTCGCACGTCGCGCTCCACGACTCGTAGGAGAGTCGCGGCCATTCGGAGGACATGGGACTACGCTACCCGTCGCCGACGTGGATCTCCCGCAGCCGATGGGTGTCGACGTCGTAGACGAAGCCGCGCACGGCGTCGCGGTGCAGCAGGAAGGCGGAGCGGCGCACGCGCAGGATCGACTGCCGCACGTCCGCGTCGAGATCGGCGAACGACTCGATCGCGAACGCCGGCGCGACGCCCGTCGCCTGCTGCAGCTCGGCGCGGAAGCCGTCGTCGGTGAGCGTCTGCATGCCGCAGTCGGTGTGGTGGATCAGCATCACCTCGCTCGTGCCGAGCCGCCGCTGCGAGACCGCCAGCGAACGGATCACGTCGTCGGTGATCACCCCACCCGCGTTGCGCAGCACGTGCGCCTCGCCGTCCCGCAGGCCGAGCGCCGCGAACACGTCGAGGCGCGAGTCCATGCAGGTCACGACCGCCAGCCGACGGCTGGGATGGACGTCGAGGTGCAGCGCGGGCAGCGCGTCCGCGAACGCCCGGTTGTTGGCGACCAGGTCGTCGATCGCACGCACGCTCGTAGCCTCCGTCATCGGCCGAACAATAAGCGGTGGAGCGGCGATCGCAATGCCCGACGCCGGCGTGAGGCTGGCAGCCGAGCCGCTCGGGCGCTCGAGCTGGCACGATGCCGGGGATGCTGTACGAGGATCGCGAGCGCGCCGAGTCGTTCGGGAGCGACGCGGACCGCTACGACCGCATCCGGCCGAGCTATCCCGCGGCGCTGGTCGCGGACCTGCTGGCCGACACGAGCGGAGACGTCCTCGACGTCGGCTGCGGCACCGGCATCGCCGGCGCGCTCTTCGCCGCCGCGGGCCGCACGGTGCTGGGCGTGGAGCCCGACGCGCGCATGGCGCGCCTCGCGCGCGACCGCGGGCTGACCGTCGAGGTCGCGTCGTTCGAGCGCTGGGAGCCCGGCGAGCGCCGCTTCGGCCTGCTCGTCTCGGGTCAGGCGTGGCACTGGGTCGACCCCGTCGCGGGCGCCGCGAAGGCCGCGGGCGCGCTGTCGGAAGGGGGCCGTGTCGGGCTGTTCTGGAACTGCGTCCGCCTCGCCCCCGACGTCCGCGAGACGCTGGCGGAGGCATACCGCGCGCACGAGCCGCAGCTGGAGCGCACGACGCACATGCTCGGCAACGCCGACGAGCGCCTCGAGCTGACGCGCGCCGGGCTGCTGGCCGCCGGCCGCTTCGCGCCCCCCGAGCTGCGCTCGTGGAGCTGGACCCGTCCGGCGACGGCCGCGGCCTGGCGTGAGCAGCTGGAGACCCACAGCGATCACCGGCAGCTGCCGGCCGCGCGCCGCGAGGCGCTGCTGGCGGCCGTCGGCGAGGCGATCGAGCGCCGCGGCGGCGCGATCGAGATCGGCTACGAGACGGAGCTCGTGACCGCGCTCCGGTTCTCGGACGCGGCCCGATGAGCGCAGGTTTCGGGCCTCTGAGGGCCGAAACCCTGCACTCATCACTCCGACCACCCCACCTCGCCCGGCTCGCCGCGGTCGGAGCCGTGCTGCCTCACGCGTCGATCTCGGCGGCGACCGAGCGCCAGAGGGTGACGTGCACGGACGGGCGCGCGCGGGCCGAGGTCGTGCCGACGCGACCGGCCGACATCGCCTGGGTCGCCTCCGGCGTGGTCGCGAAGCGCTGCAGCGAGAGCGCCGCCGGCAGCGCGCGGTCGAGCCCGAGCGTGCTCGCCTGCCACAGCTCGGTGACCGGCGTCCCGCGGACGTCGAGCGCGACCAGCGTCCGCCGGCGCAGCTCGGCGAGCACGGAGTGCGAGAGCGTCAGGAGGATCCCGTCGCCGGCGCCGGCGGCCGCGATAGCGGCGGCGTGGCTCGTGTAGCTGCCGATGTCGTCGGGCGCAAGCTGGCTGCGCTCGAAGAAGAGGCCGACGCCGACCGTCGGGTCGATGTCCGGCGGCCCGACCAGCCAGCGCTCGCGGCCGAGCGCGGCGGGCAGGATGTCGCGCTGGCCGGCGAGCGGATGACCGGGCGCCGCGACGATCAGACGCCGGCAGCGCAGGAACGGCACCGAGGCGATCGTCGCCGCTCGCTCGAGCCCCGGATGTGGACCGAGCGTGATGTCGGCGCGACGGTGCTCGAGCAGCTCGGCGAAGGCGCTCCCGGGGACGGTGTCGAGCGCGATGTCGATCCCCGGCGTGCGCTCGGTGAAGGCGTCGACGAGCGGGCCGATGTGCTCGGCGACGAGGTTCGTCGCCGCGACCTCGATGCGGCGCTGCTGTCCGACCGCGTCCGGCACCGAGCGCCGCGCCTGCTCGGCGAGGCCGAGGATCTCCCCCGCGAGCGCAGCCAGCCGGCGCCCGCCGGGAGTCAGCGCGATGCCGCGACCGGAGCGCACGAACAGCTCGTCGCCGAGCTCTCTGCGCAGCGCGGTGACGGCGACGGAGACGGCCGGCTCGGTCACCTCTAGCTCGGCCGCGGCCGCCTTCACGGACCCGAGTCGGGCGACCAGCACGAACGACTTCAGCTGCGCGAGGGTCATCGACGGAGACGGCTCATAAGCGATCGCTTATCACTCGGTTGACCGGACTACGTTAGCGCCATGAAAGTGACGGTGGGAGGAAGCCCGCGGGCTGCCGCCGGCGGCTCCTCCGCGTGCACCGAGAGGAGAGGCCGTGCAAGTCCCATCGCCGTTCGAGTACGAGCGCGCCACGAGCGTCGAGCATGCGCTCGAGCTGCTGGCGCGGCTCGGTCCCGACGCCCGTCTGCTGGCCGGCGGCCATTCGCTGCTGCCGATGATGAAGCTGCGCTTGGCGTCGCCCGAGTACCTGATCGACATCGATCCGCTGGCCGGCGAGCTCGGCTACGTGCGCGAGCAGGACGGCGAGGTGCGGATCGGGGCGATGACGCGCCACCGCGAGCTGCTCGAGTCCGAGCTGCTGGCGCGCCGCGTCGCGATCTTCACCGACGCCGAGCGCGTGATCGCCGACCCCGTCGTCCGCAACCGCGGCACGATCGGCGGCGCGCTCTGCCAGGCCGACCCGGCGGAGGACCTCTCGGCCGTATGCGCGGCGGCCGACGCGCGCGTCGTCGTGCGGGGTCGCGACGGGGAGCGCGTGCTCGACATGCGCGCGTTCCACCGCGGCGCGTACGAGACGGCAGTGGAGGACGGCGAGATGGTGACCGAGATCCGCGTCCCGCTGCACCCCGGCGCGGGCAGCGCCTACGAGAAGGTCGAGCGCCGCGTCGGCGACTGGGCGGTCGTCGCCGCCGGCGCCGCGGTCCGCCTCTCCGACGGCACGATCGAGCACGCCGCGATCGCGCTCGCCGCGGTCGGCGGCGACGTCACCTCCCCTGCCGCGGCGGAGGCGCTGGCCGGCCGGCCACCGTCGGAGGAGCTGTTCGCCGAGGCCGCCGGCATCGCGGCCGCGGGCTGCTCGCCGGTCACCGACCAGCGCGGGTCGGCCGAGTACAAGCGCCATGTCGCCGCGGAGCTGACCCTGCGCGCACTGCGCCGGGCGACCGCGCGCGCCCTTCGAGAGGAGTCCTGATGCAGGTCGCGATGTCGGTCAACGGCGAGGAGCGCGGCGCCGAGGTGGAGCCGCGGCTGCTGCTCGTCCACTACCTGCGAGACGTGCTCGGCCTGACGGGCACGCACTGGGGCTGCGACACGTCGAACTGCGGCACGTGCGTCGTCCTGATGGACGGCGAGCCGGTCAAGTCCTGCACGCTGCTGGCGGCGACGGCGGCCGGCCACGAGATCACGACCGTCGAGGGGATGGAGCGCGACGGCGTGCTCGACCCCGTCCAGCAGGGCTTCCACGAGGAGCACGGCCTGCAGTGCGGCTTCTGCACGCCGGGGATGATGCTGACGGCGCGTGCGCTGCTGGACCGCAACGCGAACCCGACCGACCACGAGATCCGCACCGCGATCTCCGGCCAGATCTGCCGCTGCACGGGCTACGCGACGATCGTGCGCTCGATCCGTTGGGCGGCCGAGCACGCGAACGAGGGGGCGAGGGCCTGATGTCCGCCGTCGAGGAGCAGCGCCCGATCGGCTACGGGCGCCTCAAGCGCAAGGAGGATGCTCGCTTCATCCGCGGGCAGGGCACCTACGTCGACGACGTGCAGCTGCCCGGGATGCTGCACGGCGCGATCCTGCGCAGCCCGGTCGCACACGCCCGCATCGCCTCGATCGACACCTCCGCCGCGCTCGCGCACCCGAAGGTCCACGCCGTCATCACCGGCAGAGACCTCGAGGCGCAGGGGCTCTCGTGGATGCCGACGCTGTCGGCCGACGTGCAGGCCGTGCTGGCGACCGACAAGGTCCGCTTCCAGGGCCAGGAGGTCGCGTTCGTGATCGCCGACGACCGCTACTCGGCGCGCGACGCGCTCGAGCTGATCGACGTCGACTACGACACGCTGCCGGCCGTCGTCAACGCCCGCAAGGCGCTCGACCCCGACGCGCCCGTGATCCGCGACGACCTCGAGGGCAAGACCGACAACCACATCTTCGACTGGGAGTCGGGCGACAGAGCCGCGACCGACGCGGTCTTCGCGCGCGCCGACGTCGTCGTCTCCCAGGAGATGCTCTACCCGCGCGTGCACCCCGCGCCGATGGAGACGTGCGGCGCCGTCGCCGACTACGACAGAGTCAGCGGCAAGCTGACGCTCTGGTCGACGACGCAGGCGCCGCACGCGCACCGCACGCTCTACGCGCTCGTGGCCGGCCTGCCGGAGCACAAGATCCGCGTCATCTCGCCCGACATCGGCGGCGGCTTCGGCAACAAGGTCGGCATCTATCCCGGCTACGTCTGCGCCGTCGTCGGCTCGATCGTGACCGGGAAGCCGATCAAGTGGGTGGAGGACCGCTCCGAGAACCTGATGGCGACCTCGTTCGCCCGCGACTACGTCATGAGAGGGTCGATCGCGGCGACGAGCGAGGGCCGGATCCTCGGCGTGCAGGTCGACGTGATCGCCGACCACGGCGCCTTCAACACGACCGCCCAGCCGACCAGATACCCGGCCGGCTTCTTCCACGTCTTCACCGGCTCCTACGACCTCGAGGCCGCGCACTGCAGCGTCAGAGGCGTCTACACGAACAAAGCGCCCGGCGGCGTCGCCTACGCCTGCTCGTTCCGCATCACCGAGGCCGTCTACCTCGTCGAGCGGATGGTCGACATGCTCGCGCGCGAGCTCGACGCCGACCCCGCCGAGCTGCGGCTGAGGAACTTCATCAGACCCGAGCAGTTCCCCTACGCGTGCAGAACCGGCTGGGTCTACGACTCCGGCGACTACGAGCGCACGATGCGCAAGGCGCTCGCGATCGCGGGCTACGACGAGCTGCGGCGCGAGCAGGTCGAGCGCCGCGCGCGCGGCGAGCTGATGGGGATCGGGGTCGGCTTCTTCACCGAGGCGGTCGGCGCCGGGCCGCGCAGACACATGGACATCCTCGGCCTCGGGATGGCCGACGGCGCCGAGCTGCGCGTGCACCCGACCGGCAAGGCGCAGCTGGGGATCAGCGTCCAGACGCAGGGTCAGGGCCACGAGACGACGTTCGCGCAGATCGTCGCCGAGGAGCTGGGGATCCCGCCGGAGGACATCGAGGTCGTGCACGGCGACACCGACAACACCCCGTTCGGGCTCGGCACCTACGGCTCGCGCTCGACGCCGGTCAGCGGGGCGGCGACCGCGGTCGTCGCCCGCAAGGTGCGCGAGAAGGCGCGGATCGTCGCCGGCGCGATGCTCGAGGTCGCGCCCGAGGACCTCGCGTGGGAGAGAGGCCGTTGGTTCGTCAGAGGCGACCCGGAGCAGGGCGCGACGATCCAGGAGATCGCGATGGCCGCGCATGGCTCGCTCGAGCTGCCCGAGGGCGTCGAGGGCGGCCTCGACTCCGAGACGGTCTACAACCCGCCGAACCTGACGTTCCCGTTCGGCGCCTACCTCTGCGTCGTCGACGTCGACCCCGGCACGGCGGCGGTGAGAGTCCGCCGCTTCGTCGCGGTCGACGACTGCGGCACACGCATCAACCCGATCATCATCGAGGGGCAGGTGCACGGCGGCCTGACGGACGGCGTCGGGATGGCGCTGATGGAGCTGATCGCCTTCGACGAGGACGGCAACTGCCTCGGCGGCTCCCTGATGGACTACCTGATCCCGACGGCGCTCGAGGTCCCCGACTGGGAGACAGACTTCACGGTCACGCCCTCGCCGCACCATCCGATCGGGGCGAAGGGGATCGGCGAGTCGGCGACCGTCGGCTCGCCGCCGACGATCGTCAACGCCGTCGTCGACGCGCTCGCGCCCTACGGCGTGCGGCACATGGACATGCCGTGCACGCCGTCGCGGGTGTGGGAGGCGATGCAGGGCAACGCGAAGCCGCCGCAATGATCCGCGGCGCGCTGGCCGATCGCGCCGGGCGGCTGCTCGCCGCGCACGTGCCGTTCGTGCAGGCGACCGTCGTGCGCGCGCAGCGTCCGACGAGCGTGCACCCGGGCGACGGCGCGCTGGTCCTCGGCGACGGCGCGATCGAGGGCTTCGTCGGCGGCACCTGCGCCGAGGCCTCGGTTCGGCTGCACGCCAGCCGCGCGCTCGAGACGGGCGAGCCGCTGCTGCTGCGGCTCGTCCCCGGGCCGGTCGGCGGCGAGGACGCGGTCGATACCGCCGACGGCGCCGTCGTGGTGCACAACCCCTGCCTCAGCGGCGGGTCGCTCGACATCTTCCTCGAGCCGCAGCTGCCGGCGCCGCGGATGGTCGTCGTCGGCTCCTCGCCGATCGCGGAGGCGGTGCGAGCGCTCGCGGGCGCGGCCGGCTACGAGCTGGGCGACGGCGGCGGCCCGTGCGCCGGCGACGCCGCGTTCGTCGTCGCCTCGCACGGCACCGCCGAGGAGGAGGCGCTGAGCGCCGCGCTGCTCGAGGGCATCCCCTACGTCGCGCTCGTCGCGAGCCGGCTGCGCGGCGCGGCGATCCGGGCGGCGCTGGACGTGCCCGACGCGCTGCGAGCGCAGCTGCACTCGCCTGCCGGACTCGACCTCGGCGCCCGCACGCCGACCGAGATCGCGATCTCGATCCTGGCGGAGGTCGTCGCGGAACGGCACTCCCAGGCGACGTACGCCGATCGACGTGCCGGCGATGGCGTCGAGCGGTAGCCGCTCCCGCGCGCGCGGGAGCGGCGACGTCACCGGGCTCGTGCTTGCCGCCGGCGGCTCGCGCCGGCTCGGCCAGCCGAAGCAGCTGCTGCCCTACGGCGCCGCGACGCTGCTCGACCACACGCTCGCGACCGCCCGCGCATGCCGCTTCGACCAGCTGCTGTGCGTGCTCGGCGCCGTCGCGGACGCGGTCCGCGACGGCGCCGACCTCGACGACGTCGAGGTGATCGAGAACGGCGCCTTCGGCGACGGCTGCTCGTCCTCGATCGCGGCCGCGCTGAACGCCGTCGACCCCGCCACGGCCGTGCTCGTGCTGCTGCTCGGCGACCAGCCGGGCGTGACGCCGGCGACGGTCGCCGCGCTGCTGGCGGGTCGCGGGGAGGCGCCGCTCGCCGTCTGCCGCTACGACGACGGCCGCGGCCATCCGCTCGCCTTCGCGCGCTCCGCGTTCGCCGAGCTCGCCGCGCTGCACGGCGACAAGGGCGTCTGGAAGCTGCTCGAGCGCCGCTCCGACGAGGTCGTCGACATCCCGGTCGCAGGCCCGATCCCGCGCGACGTGGACACCTGGAGTGACTACCTCGCCGTCACCGCCGAGGCCGAGGGGGTCCGGCCGTGAGCGGCCCCGCCCACGCCGGCGCCGAGGAGCCCGTCCGGGCCGCGGTGCCCGACGTCGAGACGCTCGCACGGCAACTCTCCGACGTCGACTACCTCGCCGAGGAGGGCTTGGCGACCGCGCTCTTCTTCGCGCTGCGACTGCCGCAGCCGCTGCTGCTCGAGGGCGAGGCCGGCGTCGGCAAGACCGCCGCGGCGAAGGCGCTCGCCGCGCTGCTCGACACGCCGCTGATCCGCCTGCAGTGCTACGAGGGGATCGACGCCGCGGAGGCGCTCTACGAGTGGAACTACCAGCGCCAGCTGCTGCGGATCCGGCTCGCCGAGGCGGCCGAGGACGCCGTCTCGGAGGACCGGCTGTTCTCCGACGAGTACCTGATCCGCCGCCCGCTGCTGCAGGCGCTCGAGCATCCCGGCCCGCGGCCGGCGGTCCTGCTGATCGACGAGATCGACCGCGCTGACGACGACTTCGAGGCGTTCCTGCTCGAGCTGCTGGCCGAGTCGAGCATCACGATCCCCGAGCTGGGCACGATCCACGCAACCCACCCGCCCGTCGTGGTGCTGACCTCGAACCGGACGCGCGACCTGCACGACGCGCTCAAGCGCCGCTGCCTCTACCACTGGATCGACTACCCGAGCACGGAGCGGGAGGTCGAGATCGTCCGCCGGCGCGTGCCCGACGCCGCCCGCGAGCTGGCCGTGGACGTCGCCGGCGCGGTGCGCCGGCTGCGCGCGAGCGACGTGCAGAAGCCGCCGGGGATCGCGGAGGCGATCGACTGGGTCAGCGCGCTGCGGCTGCTCGGCGTCGAGCGGCTCGACGCGGCCGCCGCCGAGCGGACGCTCGGCTCGGTGCTGAAGTACCGCGAGGACCAGGAGCTGACGCGGGAGCGCGGTCTCGCCTGGCTGACGGGCGTCGGCGATGCGTAGCGCCTCCCCCGCCGAGCGGATCGACCTGCCCGCGTTCGCGAGCGCGTTCGGTCGTGCGGTCCACGACGCCGGGATCCCCTCGACGCCGGAGCGGGCCGTGCGCTTCGCGCAGGCGCTCGCGCTGGCGCCGCCGCGAACCCCCGCCCGGCTCTACTGGACCGCGCGCACGGTCTTCGTCTCCGCGCACGACCAGCTCGCGACGTTCGACCGCGTCTTCGCCGCGATCTTCGCCGGCTTCGACGATCCCGCCGATCTGCGCGGGGACCTGAACGCCCCGCCGCTGCGCGGCGCCGAGGCCGGCCCGCGGCCCGCCTCGCCGTCCGCGGCCGCGCTCGGCGCCCCCGCGGAGGGCGG
>JAOPZA010000176.1 GCA_025964325.1 Conexibacter sp. | reverse complement strand
GCCGCCGGCGGCGGGGGTCGTGCTCGTCCCGCCGGCGGCCGCCCCGCCTGCCGCGGCGCCGCCGCCCGCGGCGCTTCTCTGCGTCGAGAGCCAGGAGTCGAAGCGCGCCGGGGTCACGACGTTGACGGTCGCGCGCATCGTCGCGTGGCCGAGGCCGCACAGCTCGGCGCAGACGACGGGGTAGCTGCCGAGCTTCGTCGGCGTGATGCGCAGGTGCGTGACGATCCCGGGGACGGTGTCCGTCTTCATCCGGAACGCCGGGACCCAGAAGGAGTGGATCACGTCTCTCGAGCGGATGTGGAAGATGACCGGCCGGCCCTCCGGCAGGTAGAGCATGCCGGAGGAGACCGATCTGCCGCCGGGCTGGGGGTAGGCGAAGGACCACGCGAACTGCTGGCCGGTGACGTTGACCTGGAGCTCGTTGGGCTTCTTCTTCTCGACGTGGTGGAGGACCGCGTAGGCGTAGCTCGAGAGCGAGATCAGGATGACCGCGGGGATCGCGGTCCAGAAGACCTCGAGGCGGGTGTTGCCGTGGATCGGCGGCCCGTCCTGCTGCTCCTGGCCCGGACGCATGCGGAACTGCCAGACGGAGAAGAGGATCACCCCGACGACGAGGACGAAGATCGGCACCGACACGATCATCAGCACGTCGTAGAGCGTGTCGATCGGGCCGTCCTGCGACGCGGCGTTGGTCGGGAACCAGTTGATCCACAACGCGAGGGCGATGCCGATCGCGCTTGCGACCGCGCCCAACGCGACGGCTTGTACGACAGGGCGCTTACGCACCGGCGGGTGTTCTCGTGCGCATCAACACAGTCTCCGGTGAGGACACTAACCGACCCGTACGACGAACCGCAAACGCGGCCGGCCTCGATGTCAGGACGGTGCTGTCGCGGCGCGGACGACGGCCGGTCGAGGGGGGGGTGCCCGGCCGCCGTCCGTGACGCCGTGGCGCCATCCGTCGTGCTACGCGGCGCGCTGCTGCGAGCCGGCGCCCTCGCGGGCGCGCGTGCGGTACGCCGACGGCACGTGGCCGAGGTGACGGCGGAAGGTCTTCGCGAACTGCGCCGGCTGCCGGTAGCCGACGCGGCGCGCGACCTCGCGCACCGTCAGCGAGCCGTTCGCGAGCAGCTCGGCCGCCCGCTCCATACGGACACGCGTGAGGTGCTCGCGGAACGTGGTGTCGCCGATCTCCGCGTAGGCCCGCTGAAGCTGGCGGCGCGAGGAGGCGACGCGACGGGCGATGTCGTCGAGCTCGAGGTCCGAGGCGTACTCGGCTTCGACGATCCGCACGGCCTCGTTGAAGAGCTGGGTGCGGTGGCGGACTGTTCCTGGTCGTTGCATTGGCACTGACTTCACATACGCAGGAATTGCAGCTTTGGATCAGTTGTAGCGGCTCTGCGCCAGAAGCTGGCGCAAGCGCGTGTTTTGGGTACGCAACTGGACTCACCGGTGAAGACACGGCAGCGAAGCCCTGTCGTCACGACGTCGCCGGGCGCTTGGGCTTGCACGCCGGGGGTATGATCGCAACATTCGTTGCAAGCGACCCGAAGAGGTGGCGATTCCAGATGCAGGTTCGCGAGGGAATGTCGGAGACGTCGCTCACGATCGGCCCGAGCCACACGCTGCGCGAGGCGGCCCGGCTGATGCACGAGCGCGGGATCGGGTCGGCGATCGTCCTCGACGGCGATCAGCCCGGACCGGGCCTGCTGACCGAGCGCGACGTGCTCGCGGCCGTCGGCCGAGGGCTCGAACCCGACGAGGAGCTGGTCGGCGACCACCTCACGAGCGATCTCGTCTTCGCGGCCCCCGACTGGTCGCTCGAGCAGGCTGCCGCGGCGATGGTGCGGGGCCGCTTCCGCCACCTGATCGTCGTCGAGGGCGGCCAGCTCGTCGGGGTGCTCTCGATGCGCGACATCGTGCGCTGCTGGACCGGAGACGGGGCCGCCTGCGAGGTGCCGGCGAGCGCGGCGGCGGCCGGCTGACGGCAAGCAGAGCCGGGGGGAACGAAAGAGCGCCGGCGCATCGCCGGCGCTCGAAGGAGCGGTGCTGGACGCCTGCGGCCGGCGCCCGTCTGCCTCAGTGGTGGCCGTCGCCGTGCTCGAGTGGGAGCTCGGAGATGTCCTTGCGCGTGCTCAGGATCCACTTGACCGTCGTGAAGAGGAAGATCGCGAGGCCGACGATCACGAGGACGATGCCGAGCGTCGTGCCGATCACGGCGAGCGTGATGCCGAGCGCGTTGAAGATCGGCAGCAGGCTCGGGCCGGGGAGGTGGATCTCCTCCCCGACGGGCGGGACCTTCTGCTCAGGTGTGGGAGCGCTCATGGCTAGGAGACGTAGATCGCGGCGGCCAGGAAGGACGCGCCGAACATGAAGACGCAGACGGCGGTCGCGATCATGGCCGAGCGGATGTTTCTGCGTGCGAGACGACGGTCCATGGTTGTCCTCGAGTGTACGGGGTGGGTCTAGATCTTGCGGTGGGCTGGGTGGCCTCGTGTCCCGATTCGTACGTTCGGGCGCAGTTGCGGGATGCACGGGTGTGCCTGGCCGGAAACTGTCACCGAACTTACGAATCGGGACACTAGAGCTTGACGTCGGCCACCATCGCGACGAACAGCAGCGCGAGGTAGAGCAGCGAGAAGAGGTAGAGGCGCAGCGCCGCGCGGCGGCCCGGATGGCGCTGCAGGTGGACGGCGAGCGAGAGGAAGGCGGTCCCGAGCACGGCGGCGGAGATCGCGTAGATCCCGTCGAACAGCTGGCCGGCGAACGGCAGGAAGCTGATCGCGACCAGCAGCACGCTGTAGAGCGTGATCTGACGGCGCGTCTCCGGCTCGCCTCTGACGACCGGCAGCATCGGGATCCCGACCTTCGCGTACTCGTCCTTCATCAGCAGGCTGAGCGCCCAGAAGTGGGGTGGCGTCCAGTAGAAGACGATCGCGAACAGGTAGAGCGCGGCCGGGTCGAGCGAGCCGCGCGTCGCGGCCCAGCCGACGAGCGGCGGGACGGCGCCGGCGGCGCCGCCGATCACGATGTTCTGCGGCGTCGCGCGCTTCAGCCAGAGCGTGTAGATGAAGACGTAGCCGAGGAAGCCGCTCAGCGCCAGCAGCGCCGACAGCACGTTCACCGTGAGCGACAGCTGGGTGAACGAGATCAGCTCCAGCACGATCCCGTACGTCAGCGCCGCGCGCGGGCTGACGCGCCCGGAGGGGACCGGTCGCGTCGCCGTGCGCGGCATCAGCGCGTCGACGTCGCGGTCGTACCAGTGGTTGACCGCGCCGGCGCCGCCGGCCGACAGCGCGCCGCCGAGCAGCGTCAGCAGGATCAGGCCGATCGACGGGCTGCCCGCGACCAGCATCGTGGAGACCGTCGTCAGCAGCAGCAGCAGCTGGACGCGCGGCTTCGTCAGCGTGACGTAGTCGCCAACGAGCTGGCGCAGGCCCTGATGGGCGAGCGCTGGCTTGACGGGAGTGCTGATGCGGGACGCTTCCACCGGACCGTAGGGCAGGCTACGCCTTGGCGGTCGGCTGCGCCACGGTCTCGTGCTCGATGCCGCTCTGACGCTCCACCTGGCGGCGGATGTCCTTCATCGGCTCGACCGACCGAACCCGAGGGATCTCGTCGAAGTTGTTGACCGGCGGGGGAGAGGTCGTGAACCACTCGAGCGTGTTGCCCTTCCACGGATCCGGCCCCGCGATCGCGCCCTTCTTGTAGGAGCGCATGAAGTTGATGACCGACAGCAGGATGCCGACGCCGAGCACGAACGCGCCGACCGTCGAGATCATGTTGTAGGCCGTCCAACCGGCGTCGGCGCGGTACTGGTAGATGCGGCGCGGCATGCCGGAGAGGCCGGCGGCGTGCTGGACCAGGAACGTCAGGTTGAACCCGACGAACATGAGCCAGAACGAGGCCTTGCCGAGCGGCTCGCTCAGCATCCGGCCGGTCATCTTCGGATACCAGTAGTAGAGGCCGCAGAAGATCGTGAAGACCGCGCCGCCCATCAGCACGTAGTGGAAGTGCGCGACGACGAAGTACGTGTCGGTCAGCTGCCAGTCGACGGGGAAGACGGCGAGGAAGACGCCGGTGATGCCGCCGATCACGAAGATCGAGAGGAAGCCCCAGGCGAAGTAGATCGGCGTCGACATGACGATCGAGCCGCGCCACAGGGTCGCGATCCAGTTGAAGATCTTGACCCCGGTCGGGATCGCGATCAGGAAGGACGACAGCATGAAGAAGCCGAGCACGACCGTCGGCACCGGCACGGCGAACATGTGGTGGGCCCACACGAGCGCGGCCAGGAACGCGATCACCGCGGTCGAGGCCGCGATCGCCTTGTAGCCGAAGATCGGCTTGCGGGCGAAGACCGGCAGGACCTCGGAGATGATCCCGAAGCCCGGCAGGATCATGATGTAGACCTCGGGGTGGCCGAAGAACCAGAACAGGTGTTGCCACAAGATCGGACTGCCGCCCTGGCTCGGGTCGAAGAAGTGCGTCCCGAAGTGGCGGTCGGTCAGCAGCATCGTGACGGCGCCGGCGATCACCGGGAGGGCCAGGATCAGCAGCAGCGCGTAGATCAGGATCGTCCAGACGAACAGCGGCATGCGGCCCCAGCCCATGCCGGGCGCGCGCATGTTCACGATCGTCGCGTAGAAGTTGACCGCGCCGACGAGCGAGGAGATGCCGGTGATGTGGATCAGGAAGATCCAGGCGTCCTGGCCGCCGCTCGGCGTGAACAGATCGGTCGACAGCGGCGTGTAGGAGAACCAGCCTGCCTCCGGGGGCTGCCAGAAGAGCGACGCGTAGAAGACGATGCCGCCGAACAGCAGGAGCCAGTAGGAGAGCGCGTTCAGGCGTGGGAACGCCATGTCGCGCGCACCGATCATCAATGGCAGGAAGTAGTTCGCGAAGCCGGCCATCATCGGTACGACGAACAGGAAGATCATCGTCGTGCCGTGGACGGTGAACAGCTCGTTGTAGTGCTCCGGCGTCAGGAAGTTGTTGTTCGGGACCGCCAGCTGGACACGGATCAGCAGCGCTTCGATGCCCCCGAGCAGGAAGAAGGCGAACGTCGTGACGATGTACAGGATCCCGATCTTCTTGTGATCGGTGGTGGTGACCCAGTCGATCCAGCGGGCACGCGTACGCTCGGCATGGACCTCATGGGCGATCACCTGTGGGACGGGGCGAATCGCGTAGTCCGTGGTGGCCATGATCGGTGTCGACTTCCTTTGGTGCTCGGGGAGGGGAGGACTTACAGGTCGCCGTCGGACTGCAGCTGCGTGCGCAGTCTCTGGACCTGGGAGTCGGCGGCCTGGATCGATCTTCTCTGGCCGTCGATCCATGCCTGGTAGGCAGCGGGGCTCACGATTCGGACCCGCGCCGTCATGTCAGCGTGATTGCGGCCGCACAGCTCGGCGCACTGGCCGACGTAGACCTCACCGACCTTCGGCGCCTTGAACCACGTGTAGTTGTGGTAGCCGGGGACTGCGTCCTTCTTGCCGCCGAGCTTCGGGATCCACCAGGAGTGGATGACGTCGGTGGCCTGGATGTCGAGGACGACGGTGGTGTTGGCGGGGGCGACCATCTCCTCGTAGGAGTACGGCAGCCCGAAGGCGTTGGTCTTGCAGCCGTCGCCGTACGTGTAGCGCCAGATGTACTGGCGGCCGGTCACGCAGATGGTCAGCTTCTTGCCGTTCGGTGGCGACGGCTCGTCAGCCGACGCGGTCAGGACGCCCTGCGCGAGCGCGAGGCCCGATGCGCTGCTGTTGGGCGGGTCCTGGATCGCGCTGAGCTTGGCGAACGTCACCGCGGCGAGCACGACGAGGATGAGCGCCGCGCCGATCGTCCAGGAGATCTCCAGGCGGGTGTTGCCGTGGATCTGGGCCGCGTTGGGGTTCTTCTTGGCGCGGAACTTGAAGAGCGAGTAGAAGAGCGCGCCCTCGACGACGGCGAACACGACGATCGCGACGTAGAGGATGATCTTGTACAGCGAGTCGATCTGGTCGGCGTTCGACGAGCCACCCGATTCAGGGGTGAGAAAGTCGGCGAATGCGCCGGTCGCGAAGACGAGCGATCCGATCGTCGTCAGGAGCAGGGCCGCGACGAGGCGGCGGCGAATGGAGGCAGTTTCAGGTCGCAAGGCGGCGCGGATTCTATCCACGAACCGGCCGGATGCCGCGCCACGTGCCGCGCTCCGGAAGATGGCATGGGCGAATGGCCCGTCGCGACGGGGTTCAGCCTGCACTCACGCGCCCCTGAAGTTCGGCGCGCGCTTGGACATGAACGCGCTGACGCCCTCGACGAAGTCGGCGCTGGCGGCCTGTCCGCCCTGGATCTCGGCCTCCAGCTCGAGCTGCTCGGCGAGCCCGCGGTAGGCCCACGCGTTCAGCTGGCGCTTGGCGCCGGCGTAGGCGAGCGTCGGCCCCTTCGCGAGCCGCGCGAGGAGCGCGTCGGCCGCCGCCTCGAGCTCGCCGTCGGGGTGGACGGCGTTGATCAGGCCCCAGTCGAGTGCCTGGCGAGCGGGCAGTCGCTCGCCCAGCAGCGCGAGCTCGGCCGCGCGCGCGAGGCCGACGCGCGCCGGCACGAGCGCGGAGGAGCCGCCGTCGGGCACGAGGCCGATGTTCACGAAGGCGAGCAGGAAGTAGGCCGACTCGGCCGCCAGCACGAGGTCGCTCGCGAGCGCCAGCGAGCACCCGATGCCGACCGCGGGTCCGTGCACTGACGCGACCACGGGCTTCGGCATCTCGCGGATCCGCAGGATGATCGGGTGGTAGCGCTCGCGCAGGACGCGGCCGATGTCGGGCCGGCCGTCCGGTGCGGCCGGGAAGCCGGCGCTCAGGTCCGCGCCCGAGGAGAAGGCCCGGCCCGCCCCCGTCAGCAGCAGCGCCCGCAGCTCGGGATCGTCGGCCACGCGTTCGATCGCGGCCCGCAGGTCGTGGCCGAGCTGCTCGTTCCAGGCGTTCATCTTCTGCGGCCGGTTGAGGCGCAGGCGCGCCGCCCCGCCGGCGCGATGCAGCTCGACCGTCTCGTACGCGTGCACCAGCTCGTAGTCGCTCATGGGCGCGATCCTAGGGTGCTGGTGGCGCGACCGGTGCCGGACCCGCTCGCGGGGTCGCTGCCAGACCCGCACATATACTCCCGGCGCTTTGCGGAAGTCGACGGCTATTCGAGCGACGGCATGGGCGGTCGTCGCCGCCGGTATCGCTGCGCCGATCGCGCGGCGTCGCGCGCGGCTGCCGAGAGCGGTCGTGATCACGGCCGCGGCGGCGGCGCCGGTCGCGCTCTGCGTCGCGATCCCGCGGTCGCGTACGCGCGACCTCGCGACCTGCGTGCTGCAGATGTGGGCCTACGTCGCCGCCTACGAGATGCCGAACGACGACCCGGCCGCCCTCGAGGCGCGCGTCCACGTGGACTACCCGGTGCGGATCGACCGCGTGATCGGCCTCGGCACGCCGCCGACGTTGCGGCTGCAGCGGATGTTCGCCAACCCCGGCTCGATCCGCCGCTTCGAGCGTGTGCTGGTCTGGAGCCACTGGCTCTGGTTCCTCGTGCCGCACAGCACCTGCGCCTACATCCTGCTCCGCCGGCGCGACCGCTTCGGCCGCGCGGCCGCCCTGACGTACGCGGTCTTCGACGTCGGCGCCGCCGTCTACTGGCTGCTGCCGACGGCGCCGCCCTGGTACGCGGCCGCGAACGGGCGCCTCGAGGACGGACACACTCCGCGCGTGCGGCGCATGATGATCGAGTACGGCGAGCAGTTCTGGAAGGACAACTGGGGCCCGCTCTACTCTTCGCTGGGAGGCAATCCCCTTGCGGCCATGCCATCCCTGCACTTCGCCACGTCCGTGAACGCCGCCCACCTGCTGGCCGAGCTGGGACCGGTCGAGGGCGCGATCGGCTGGACCTACGCCCTGACGCTCGGGCTCGCTCTCGTGTACCTGGGCGAGCACTACGTCGTCGACCTGCTCGCCGGCCTTGCCCTGACGGAGGGGGCGCGAGCGCTCGCGCCCGCGGCGACGCCGCTGCTGGGGCGCTTCTCGAGCGGCGTGCAAGCGCTCGAGGCAAGGGCGCACGGGTAGGTCGGGATGGGAAGGGATGCCGCCGACCAACGCGAGGCCCAGCGTCGGCAGAGCGGCTCCAGCGCCCCGCTCGCCGAGGAGAGCCTGACCGTCGCGGAGCGTGACGACGACGAGATGCCGCGCGTCACGCTGACGCGCCGCCGGCTCGTCGGGTTCCTGCTCTTCATCGCGTGCACGATCGCGTTCCTGTACTTCGTGCTGCCCCAGATCAGCGGCATGAAGGAGTCGTGGAATCGCGTCGGCGAGGGCGACCACGTCTGGCTCGCGGCGGCGTTCGGCTTCGAGGTCCTCTCGATGGCGAGCTACATCGCGATCTTCCAGGGGATCCACGTGCCGCCCGGCTCGCGCATCACGTGGAGGGAGAGCTACCTGATCACGATGGCGGGCCTCGCCGCGACGCGCCTCTTCTCGGCCGGCGGCGCCGGCGGCGTCGCGGTGACGGCGTGGGCGCTGCGGCGCTCGGGGATGGGCCGACGCGAGGTGGCCGAGCGGATGATCGCCTTCCTCGTGCTGCTCTACGGCGTCTACCTGTTCGCGATGATCGTCTGCGGGATCGGGCTCTACGCCGGGATCTTCCCCGGTCCCGCGCCGTTCGGGCTGACGATGGTGCCCGCGATCATCGCCGTTCTCGGGATCGCGATCGTCGTGCCGCTCGCGTTGCTGCCCGACGACGTCGAGCGCCGCATCGAGCGGGTGGCGGCGCGCCGTCCGAGAACGGCGCGCTGGGCGCGCAAGCTGGCCGCCGGCCCGGCCTCGGCGGCGGGCGGCGTGCGCTTCGCGATCGAGAGAGTGCGCCATCCCGATGCCGCGATGATCGGCGTCGTCACCTGGTGGGTCTTCAACGTCGCCGTCCTGTGGGCGTCGTTCAAGGCGTTCGGCGACGTGCCCCCGCTGGCGGTCGTGATCCAGGGCTACTTCGTCGGGATGCTCGGCAACCTGCTGCCGCTGCCGGCCGGGATCGGCGGCGTCGACGGTGGCATGATCGGCGCGTTCGTCGCCTTCGGCGTCGACGGCGGCCTCGCCGTCGTGGCCGTGCTCGCCTACCGCCTGTTCGCGTTCTGGCTGCCGACGCTCCCCGGAGCGATCGCATACTTGCAGCTGCGAAGGCGGGTACAGGAGTGGCAGGGCGACGCCGCCCGCGCATAGGCCCGGGCGCTATACTTTGTGAAGTATTGACCCCGAACGGAGACCTCATGGCAGACGTCGAGAACGTGATCATCGTCGGCAGCGGACCTGCCGGCTACACCGCCGCGCTCTACACGGCGCGCGCGGATCTCGATCCGCTCGTGATCGAGGGCTTCGCGTGGGGCGGCCTGCTGCAGCAGACGACCGAGGTCGAGAACTTCCCCGGCTACCGCGACGGCGTCCAGGGTCCCGTGATGATGCAGGAGCTGCGCGACCAGGCCGAGCGCTTCGGCTCGCGCTTCATCACCGACGACGCGACCCGGGTCGAGCTGAGCGACGGCGGCATCCACACCGTCTGGATCGGCGACGAGCCGCACTACGCCAAGGCCGTCGTGCTGTCGATGGGCGCCCAGCACAAGAAGCTCGGCGTGCCCGGCGAGGATCTCCTCAGCGGGCGCGGCGTGAGCTACTGCGCCACCTGCGACGCCGCCTTCTTCAGAGAGCACGAGACGATCATCGTCGGCGGCGGCGACTCGGCGATGGAGGAGGCGATCTTCCTCGCGAAGTTCGCCGGCCGCGTCGCGGTCGTCCATCGTCGCAACGAGTTCCGCGCCTCCGCGATCATGCAGGACCGCGCCAGAGCGGCCGGCAACATCGAGTGGCTGACGCCGTATCACGTCGAGGAGTTCCTCGCCGGCGAGAAGGGAGCGCTCGCGACGGTGCGGCTCAAGCACGCCGAGACGGGCGAGACGCGCGACCACGCCGCGACCGGCGCCTTCATCGCCGTCGGTCATCTGCCGCAATCCGAGCTCGTGCTCGGCCAGGTCGACGTCGACGAGAACGGCTACGTGAAGACCGACGGCTCCTCCACGCGCACGAACCTGAAGGGCGTCTTCGCGGCCGGCGACCTCGTCGACCACACCTACCGCCAGGCGATCACCGCGGCCGGGTCCGGCTGTAAGGCGGCGCTCGACGCGGAGTGGTACCTGCGCGACACGCCGCCGGCCGTCGACGCCCGCCCGGCGTCCGAGGCGATCGAGGCGTAGCCGAAGCTGCGCGCTGCGCGGCTACTCGGGCGCGGGCATGTCGATGACGGCGTAGTCGATCGCCAGCTGCGGATCGATCGACTGTGCCGCGCCGAGCGCGCCGACGAGCGCTGCGACGAGCAGCTCGCGCAGCGTCTCGGCGTCGAGGTCGCGATGCGTGAGCCAGTCGAGGCTGACGCCCTCGACGAAGGCGATCCAGCCCTCGAGCGCGCTGCGCAGCGCGGGCGAGGGCTCGTCCTGCTCGGCGACGCCCTCGGAGATCAGCCGCAGGAACTCGCCGCGCTCGCGGTCGCGGATCGCGCGGACCTCGGGGTCGGACCCGATGCCGCTGATGACGAGCCCGCGGTAGCGCTCCTCCGACTCGCCGACGTAGGCGAGGTAGGCGTCGAGCGTGCGCCGCAGCCGCAGCGCCGGCGGCAGGTCGACGTCCGGCTGCGCGAGCGCCAGCAACGCGTCCGCCTCCGCCTGGATCGCCGCCAGGTAGAAGCCGCGCTTGCTCTTGAAGTAGTAGTAGATCAGGCCCTTCGCGACGCCCGCCGCCGCCGCGACGTCGTCGATCGACAGCTCGTCGTAGGTGTGGCGCGCGAACAGCTCCCGGCCGATCCGGAGAAGGTCGTCGCGGCGGGAGGCGGCGACCGTGGGTTGACTCTCGGTCAAGGCGCCGACTATCGTAGCCCGCCATGAGCTTGAACGATGTTCAAACCAGTGATGGGACATCGGGCACGACGACGCGCCCCACCGACCTGATCTCCTACGAGGATCTGTACGCGCGCTGGGAGCAGGGCAACTGGCGCGTGATGGAGCTCGATTTCAGCGAGGACGCGCGCCAGTGGCGGGAGGAGATGACGGAGTTCGAGCGGACGGCGGCGCTGTGGAACTACGCGCTCTTCTTCTGGGGCGAGGACGCCGTCGCCGACAACCTCTCGCCCTACATCGACGCGGCGCCGCTCGAGGAGCAGAAGTACTTCCTCACCACGCAGCAGGTCGACGAGGCGCGCCACGCGATCTTCTTCAAGCGCTTCATGCACGAGGTCTGCGGGATCGGCGACGGCACGATGGCAGGCGGCCTCGGCGCGATCCGGCCGCAGCTGACGTGGGGCTTTCGCAGAACGTTCGAGCGGCTCGACACGATCGCCGACGAGCTGCGCGCCGACCGCTCGCTGCCGAAGCTCTCGGCGGCGGTCACGCTCTACCACATGGTCGTCGAGGCGACGCTCGCACAGCCTGGCCAGCACTTCATCACGAACTACCTCGAGCAGCGCGACATGCTGCCCGCCTTCCGCGAGGGGATGGAGCAGATCGCCCGCGACGAGCAGCGCCACATCGGCTTCGGCGTCAAGCTGCTGGCCGACATCGCCGCCGACGACGAGCGCTGCCGGCGCGCGGTCGCCGACGTGCTGCGCGAGGTCACGCCGTGGGGGCCGGCCGTGCTGCAGCCGCCGGGCTGGGACCGCAACTACACCGAGGCCTTCGGCTTCACGCTCGAGGAGATCGCCGAGGAGAGCATCGACTCGCTGCAGACGAAGCTGCGCAGCGCGGGGCTGCCGATGGACGAGCTGCCGGGGCCGCCGATCGTCCCCGTGGGGCTGACGAATCGCGAGCAGGCGGAGCGCGGCTACAAGCTCGTGCAGATCGGGCTGCTGGGCGAGAAGCTCGGGCCGCCGAGCCGCGAGCCGGAGGCGATCGAGCTGGTGATGGACACGATGCGCCGCCAGCTGCCCGACACGAACGGCACGAGCCTGACGGTCCAGCTCGCCTTCAGCGACGTCGAGCCGTGGCTGCTGCGGCTCGGTGGCGGGACGCCGCGGGCCGAGCGCGGCAGCGAGCCGAAGCCCGACGTGACGCTCGGCTGCAGCTGGGAGGACTGGGTCGACGTCGCCGGCGGCCGGCTCGACCCGCGCCGCGCGCTGCTGAGCCGGCGGCTGCGGCCGAAGGCGCGGATGTCGGTCCTGCGGCTCCTCCCGTCGATGCTCGGTCGACCTGGCTGAGGCGCGGATCGACGTGTCTGGCGAGGAGGCAGGGAGCGTGGCGGGCGCCGGCTCGCGAGCGACCGACGACGCGGCCAGGCGCGCCGACGCGCTCCTCAGCTATCGCAGGTAGATCGGGTTGGCATAGATCCACGCGCGCGAGCGCCGATCCGCGTGGAGCCACGCCTCGACGCGATAGACGCCGGGCGCGTCCGCCGGCAGCTCGAGGTCGGTCGCGTGCCGTGCGGCGATCGCGAGGCCGTCGCGCAGCACGCGGATCGTCGCGGCGCGGGGGAGGTGGACGTGGAGCGTGAAACGCTCGTCGGCCGCTGTCTCGGCGCCGAGCTCGACGCGCTCGCCGGGGCGCTCGGCCCAGCAGGCGAACCCCCGCGCCGGCGCGAGCGAGTCGCGGGCGAGGTAGCAGCGACCCTCCCGCAGCGCGCCGTAGACGGCGTCGCGGTCGCGCGCCGCCTCGCCGCTGGGCGCCTGGTCGAGCAGCACGTGGGTCTGCAGCAGCCGGAACGAGCGGCGGTAGCCGAGCACGCGCAGCGGCACGCGGCCGGCGAGGCGCAGGCCGACCTGATGCGCGTCGAGGCCGCCGACGGCGGTGATCCGCCGCTGCGCCGTCAGCTCGTCCCAGCGTGCGATCGCCTCGGGCCGGGCGGTGTCGAGGACGCGGTCTGGATCGGCCACGAAGCGCATGCCGGCACGCAGCGACGGCAGCCGCTCGACGGTGTCGCAGAAGAGGCTCCAGAGCTCGAAGCCGGTCGCCTCCGGCGGGATCTCGTCCCAGCCGGCCTTCGGGAGGAAGCGGAAGTGCGGCGAGCCGGCCGAGAACGGGTGGGCGAGGATGCCGAAGCCGCCGGCCGCCGCGACCGCCGCCGCGACCTCGCGCGGCGTCATGCCGCGGTGGTCGATCGGCTGCTCGAGCCCGAACGCGAGGTAGTGGTGGCCGGGGCGCTGGGTCACCTCCTCGCCGACGCAGACGAGCACGGGGCCGTGCCAGCGCTCGTCGCCGGCATCGCGCGCGGCGAGCGTGTCGTGGTCGGTCAGCAGCACGACGTCGACGCCGGCATCGGCTGCCGCGGCGGCGATCTCCGCCACCGTGCCGCTGCCGTCGGAGTAGCGCGAGTGGACGTGGACGGCGCAGGCGAGGTCGATCACGGGGAGATGCCGAGTCGGCCGCTGCCGGCGTCGTTCGGGTAGCGGTAGAAGCCCTCGCCGGTCGTCTGGCCGAGGCGGCCGGACAGCACCAGGCGGCGCAGCCGCGGCGCGGTCCGGTAGCGCGCCTCGCCGTACTCCTCCGCGAGCGCGCCGAGCACGTCGGTCACGTGGTCGAGCCCGATCGCGTCGGCCCACCCGAGGATCCCGCGCGGGTGGTCGAGTCCCTCGACGAGGCCGGCGTCGACGTCGGCCGGCGAGCCGACGCCCTCGTCGAGGGCGAACGCGGCCTCGTTGACGAGCTGGCAGACGATCCGGCCGAGCACGAGCCCGGGCGCGTCGCCGACCGACGCGGTCGCGAGTCCGAGCGTCGGGAAGAAGCGGGCGACGCGGTCGATCGCGGCCGGCGCGCTGTCGGGGCCGCGCGTCAGCTCGACGAGGCTGCCGGGGCCGAGCGGCGGCAGCGCATGGAAGCCGGCGGCGGCGCCGCCCGGGTCGAGCGCGGCGAGCGAGCCGGCGGCGCAGCAGATCGCCTGCGGACCGCCCTGCAGCGGCGGATCGTCCTGGTCGGCGCCGCAGTCGAGGATCAGCCACGGCTCCTCGCCCTCCGCCTCGATCGGCGTGCGGGCGTCCCAACCGGCCGCGGCCGCGAAGTCGAGCAGCTCGGCCGCCAGCGCCGAGTCGCCGGCGACGACCACGAGCCGGTTCCCGCCGGCGTCCTGGTCGAGCTCCGGCGGGAGCGGATCGTCGCTCGGCGCGCTGCGGCCGTCGCCGTACTCGTAGAAGCCGCGCCCGACCTTGCGGCCGGTGCGCCCGGCCGCGACCATCCGCGCGGCGATCTGCGACGGACGCCAGCGCGGCTCCCCGAAGCTCTGCTCCCAGAACGAGCGGGCGACGGCGTGGGCGACGTCGATGCCGACGCGGTCGAGCAGCTCGAACGGGCCGACGCGGAAGCCGCCCCCGAGCCGGCAGATGCGGTCGATCGTCGCGACGTCGGCGATCCCCTCCTGCAGCAGCCGCAGCGCCTCGAGCGTGAACGGGTGGGCACAGCGGTTGACGAGGAAGCCGGGGCCGTCGGCAACCGTGATGACGAGCTTGCCCATCGCCTCGCCGGTCGCGCGCGCGACCGTCAGCGCGTCCTCGCTCGAGTGCTCGGCCGCGACGACCTCGAGCAGCCGCATCCGCGGCGCCGGGTCGAAGAAGTGCATCCCGACGACGCGCTCGGGCCGCGTCGCGGCGGCCGCGATGGCGGTCACGAGCAGCGAGGAGGTGTTCGTCGCCAGCACGCAACGGTCGTCGACGACCTCGTGCGAGAGGCGCGCGAACAACTCGCGCTTGAGCGTCAGCGACTCCGGGGCCGCCTCGATCACGAGCCCGCACGGTGCGAGCGCGGCGAGGGAGCCGGCCAGCTCGAGCCGCTCGGCGGCGGCGCTCGCCGCCTCGGCGCTCCAGCGCCCGCGCGCGGCGCCCCGCTCGAGCTGCTCGCGCAGCACGCTCGCGCCGCGCTCGAGTGCGGCGGGGTCGGGGTCGTGGAGGATCGTGCGGGCTCCGGCGAGGCAGGCGAGCTGCGCGATGCCGGCGCCCATCGTGCCGGCGCCGACGACACCGATCGTCGTGGGGAGGTCGGGGCTCATGCGGCTCGAAACGGTAGTAGACCCGCCCGCGACTTCTCCACGCACGCTCGGAACCGGCCCCGAGACTCCCGGTCGCGGGGGCTTCGTGCGACCGGGAGCGCTCGGATCGTCGTCTGCGGCCCACGCGTGCCAGGGCGGCCGCAGAGGGCGCCGTGATGGGACCGTCGCGTGCGGGAGCTTGCTGCGAGTGCAGTGCAGCGCGCCTCCAGGTGACGGGATCACCGCGACGTCACGGCCGACGTGACCTCCACTTCTACGAACACGATCCCTGCGGCCGAGTTGCGGCGCAGCGCGTTGTGGCGCAACGGCGGGGCCGCGCCGTGCGCGGGCGGCCGGGGCGCGCGGCGCGCAGCCG
>JAOPZA010000133.1 GCA_025964325.1 Conexibacter sp. | reverse complement strand
CCTGCTCGCCACGAGCATCACGTCGTCGAACAGCCGCATCAAGGCGATGCAGTCGCAGATCGACAGCATGAACACGCGCCTCACCACGTACGAGACCGCGCTGCGCGCTCAGTTCACGGCGCTCGAGCTGTCGGTCCAGCAGAGCCAGAGCACCGGCACCTGGCTCACGAGCCAGCTCGCCGGGCTGGCCGCGAACAGCAAGGCCTGAGCGCCGCACGCCGGGCCGCGTCCGTCCCTCGATCCCTCGAAAGCACATGAGCCTGAACCTCGCGGCCTCGCCGCAGACCTACCGCCAGAGCGCGGTCCTGACCGCATCGCCCGAGCGCCTCGTCGTGATGCTCTACGACGGCGCGCGCCGCTTCCTGACCCAGGCCGCCGCCGCGATGCGCGGCAACGACGTGCCGACGGCGCACGAGCGCCTGCGGCGCGCGGAGTCGATCGTCGAGCACCTGTCGCTCACGCTCGACATGGAGCAGGGCGAGATCGCCGTGCGGCTGCGCGCGATCTACGACTTCTGCGAGCGGCACCTGGCCGCCGGCCGGATGGAGCGCAGCGCCGAGAAGCTCGACGAGGTGCACGCCCTGCTGGGCGAGCTGCGCGACGCCTGGGAGCAGGCGATCGAGTCCAACCCGGGGGCGGCGCGGCCCGTCCCGCTGGGGTGACGATGCCCTCCCCGACGCCGTACGAGACGCTCGCGGACCTGGCCGAGCGCGAGCTCGCGCTGGTCTCGGCGCTGCAGCCGGAGCAGCTCGTCGAGCTGGCCGACCTCGCCCGCGAGCGCGACGCGCTGATCGCGACGCTGCCGCCGGTCCCGCCTGCCGACGCGCGACCCGCGCTCGTGCGCGCCGCCGACCTCCAGGAGCGCACGACCGGTGTGCTCGCGCTGATGCGCGACGACGTCGCGCGGGCGCTCGGCGGCGCGGCACGCTCGCGCCGTGCGGCGCGGGGCTACGGCGCGACGCTGCCGTCCGCCCATCGCGACCTCGATCGCAGCGCCTGACCTCAAGTTCCCGTCGCAGCGGCCGATCTTCCCGCGTGATCCTCATGGAGGGGGTTCACGGCGGTTCCACGGATGGATCGGACGGCGGAAAGGACCCCTGACCCCATGACTCTCTTCGACAGCACACAGCTCTCGCTCGAGGCCGCGATGAGCGGCTCCTCGATGCGCCAGACGCTGCTGAGCGACAACCTCGCGAACGTCAACACGCCCGGCTATCAGCGCCGCGACGTCGACTTCCACGCGACCCTCAGAGCCGCCGAGGCGGCCGGCGCGCCGCTCGATGCCGTCGCCTTCCAGGCCCGCACGGACCCGGCGCGCACGGTGCGCGCCGACGGCAGCGGCATCGACGCCGACCAGGAGTCGGCGGCGCTGGCGCAGAACGGCCTCGAGTACGAGGCGCTGGTGCAGGTCGCCGGCGCCCGCTTCGGGATCCTCAAGAGTGCGATGGGCGTCGGCGGATGAGCTTCTTCGACGCGATCAACGTCTCCGCCAGCGGCATGAGCGCCGAGCGGCTGCGGATGGACGTGACCTCCGAGAACCTCGCCAACGCGCAGACGACGCGCAGCGCGACGGGCGGCCCGTATCGGCGCAAGGAGGTCGTGCTGCAGCAGGCCTCCGGCGACGGCGGCTTCGGCGACGTGCTGACGGCCTCGATCGGCGGCGTGACGGCGTCGGCGCCGCCGAAGGGCGTCGCGGTCTCCGGGATCGTCGCCGACCCGACGCCGTCGCAGATGGTCTACGACCCCGGCCACCCCGACGCGAACGCGCAGGGGTACGTCGCGATGCCGAACGTCAACTCCGTCACCGAGATGGTCGACCTGATCAGCGAGCAGCGCTCCTACGAGGCGAACGTGACCGCGATGCAGTCCGCCAAGACGCTCTTCACCAAGACCTTCGACCTGCTCAAGTGATGCTTCCGATCGATCCCACGGCAGCGGCCGGCAGCGGCGAATGGCAGGTCGGCTCGGTCGGCGGCCTGACGCCGTCGGAGGCGACCACCGACCCCGCGCTCGTCGACGGCAGCGCCTCGACGGGCGGCTTCGGCAACGTCCTCACGACCGAGGTCGGCAAGCTGAGCCAGCTGCAGGACCAGGCGACGACCGCGTCGCAGGCGCTCGCCGACGGCACCGCGACCGATCCGACCGCCGTCGTGATGGCGGTCGAGAAGGCGCAGCTCGCGATGCAGCTGGCCGGCCAGCTGCGCTCGAGAGGCGTCGAGGCGATGACCGAGATCTTCCACACGCAGGTCTAGTCGATGCCGTTCCGGACCGTCCTCGCCAACCTCTCCAACCGCGGCCGGATCGCGATCGCCGGGGCCGTCCTGGTGATCGTCGTCGTCGGCTTCCTGCTGCTCAGACTCGCCTCCGCGCCGAGCTACACGACGCTCCTGACCGGCATCGACCCGGCGCAGACGGGCAAGGCGACGGCCGCGCTCGACACGAGAGGAATCCCCTACGAGCTGCAGAACAACGGGACCGCGCTCGCCGTCGAGAAGGGCCAGACGGCCCAGGCGCGGATCGCGCTCGCGACCGCCGGCATCACCGGCAGCTCGCAGCAGAGAGGGTTCGAGCTGCTCGACAGACAGGGGCTCGGGACGAGCAACTTCCAGCAGCAGGTCACGTACCAGCGCGCGCTCGAGGGCGAGCTCGCGCGGACGATCCAGCAGGTGCAGGGGATCTCCGGCGCGCAGGTCAACCTGGTCCTCCCGGACAAGGAGGCCCAGCTCTTCTCCAGCAACACGAACCCGGCGACGGCGGCCGTGCTGCTGTCGGGCGCCGCCCCGCTCGACCCCTCGCAGGTGCGCGGCATCGCGCAGCTCGTCGCGAACAGCGTCCAGGGCCTCAAGCTCGACAAGGTGACGATCACCGACGGCACCGGCCAGCTGCTGTGGCCGACCTCGTCGCCCGGCAGCGCCGGCGGCACCGACGGCGCGCTGCTGGCGAAGCAGGCGGCCGAGTCGCAGTACGACGTGCAGACGGCGTCGAACCTCAACGCGATGCTCGTGCGGACGCTCGGCCCGAACAAGGCGCAGGTGCAGGTCAACGCCGACCTGAACGCCAACCAGGCGACGCAGGACCAGCTGCGATACGGCAGAAGAATCGTGCCGCTGACGCAGAGAACCGACAACGAGACGCTGAGAGGCACGGGCATCGCGCCCGGCGGCGCGGCCGGCACGGGGACGAACAACCCGCCGACCTACGCGCAGACCGGCACCGGCAACTCGAACTACAGACACTCCACGAGAGACCAGACGAACGGGGTCGACAAGACCGTCACGCACACGACGATCGCGCCGGGGCAGATCAACAGCCAGTCGGTCTCGGTGCTCGTCGACAGCTCGGTCCCGGCCGCCTCGATCCCGCAGCTCAGAGCGGCCGTCGCCAACGCCGTCGGCATCAACGCGAGACGCGGCGACAGACTGTCGATCGGCCAGGTCGCGTTCGCGAGACCGCCGGTCGCGGTGACCGCGAGCCCCGTCTCGAAGATCGGCAACTACGCGAAGTACGTGCTGCTCGGTCTCGCCGCGCTGGCCTTCCTGATCTTCGTCACGCGCCAGCTGCGCAAGCGCGAGCGGGAGTCGCTCGCGGGCGAGCCGACCTGGCTGCGCGAGATCGAGGCGCCGCGCACGCTCGCCGAGCTCGAGCGGATCGAGGAGCCCGTGCCGACGGCGGTGCTGCCGCTGCGCTCGCCCGAGCACCCGGCGCGGATGCAGGTCGAGGAGCTCGTCGAGCGCGATCCGGACCGCGTCGCGCAGCAGGTCCGCGCCTGGATGCAGGAGGACTGAGCGGTGGCGATCCAGCTTCCCGCCGCCGACCCCGACGCCGACGCGTTCGCGCTGTCGCGCGCCGCCCTCACCCAGCGGACGCCGATGCGCGTCCGCGGCCGCCAGAAGTGCGCGGTCCTGCTCGTCGCGCTCGGGCCCGAGAAGGCCGCCTCGATCTTCCAGCACCTCCGCGACGACGAGATCGAGTCGCTCTCGCTCGAGATGGCGAAGCTCAACCAGATCGACCACGAGGTCGCGGGCACGATCTTCGAGGAGCTCGCCGCGACCGTGCAGGCGTACGACTCGCTCGCCGCCGGCGGCGTCGACTACGCCCGCGAGGTGCTCGAGCGCGCGCTCGGCGAGGAGCGTGCGGCCGAGATCATCGGCCGGCTCTCGACCGTGATCGAGATGCGGCCGTTCGAGTTCCTGCGTCGCACGCCGCCCGAGCACATCGTCACGTTCCTGCGGATGGAGGCGCCGCAGACGATCGCGCTCGTGATCGCCAACCTGCACACGACGCTCGCCGCGCAGGTGCTGTCGCACCTGCCGGAGGAGGAGCAGGCCGACATCGCGCTGCGGATCGCGCGCATGAGCGAGACGCCGCCCGACGTCGTGAAGGAGATCGAGGCGGTGATGCGGCAGAAGCTCGCATCGGTCGTGCAGCAGGACTACCAGGCCGCGGGCGGCGTCAAGTCGCTCGCCGAGATCCTCAACTTCACCGACCGCCCCACGGAGCGCAACGTGCTCGACACGCTGACCGAGCGCGACGCCGAGCTGGGCGAGGAGGTCCGCCGGCTGCTGTTCGTCTTCGAGGACATCGCGAAGCTCGACGACCGCTCGATCCAGCTCGTGCTGCGGGAGGCCGACCAGAGAGACCTGGCGCTCGCCCTGCGCGGCGTCGAGGAGGACGTGCGCGACGCGATCCTCGCGAACATGTCGGAGCGCGGCGCGACGCTGCTGCGCGAGGAGATGGAGTTCCAGCCGCCGCAGCGCAAGCGGATCGTCGAGGAGGCGCAGGGCCGCATCGTCGCGATCGTGCGCCGGCTCGAGGACGCCGGCGCGGTTGTGATCGGGCGCGGGGGCAGAGACATTGTCGTCTGAGTCCGGGCGCCGCGCCTTGCGCGGGGGCAGAGACATTGTCGTCTGACGCGATCGCCGCGTACGCCTTCGAGCAGCTCGAGGCGCCGCCGCCGCCGCGCGAGCGCGAGGACCCGGTCGCGGCTGCGCAGGCGGCGGCCGATCGGATCCGCGAGGAGGCGCGGGCGGCCGGGCACGCGGAAGGCGTCGCGACGGCGCAGGCGATCGCCGAGGCGCAGCTGCGGCCCGCGCTGCAGGCGCTGTCGGAGGCGGTCGCGCAGGTCGAGTCGGTCCGCGACGCGGCGGCCGCCGCGGTCGAGCGCGACGCGATCGAGCTGGCGCTGCAGCTGGCGGAGAAGATCGTCACCGGCGCGATCGAGGTCGCGCCCGAGCGGGTGCTGGCGGTCGTGCGCGGTGCCCTGCGCCGGCTCGTCGAGCGGCGGCGCGTGACGATCCTCGTCAACCCCGAGGACCTCGAGCTCGTGCGCGAGGCGACCGCCGGCTTCATCACCGGCCTCGGCGGGATCGAGCACTGCGAGGTGCAGTCCGAGCGCCGCGTCCTGCGCGGCGGCGCGATCGTGCGCACCGAGGAGGGGCAGATCGACGCGACCGTCGAGACGCAGCTCGAGCGCGCGCGCGAGCTGATCGCCCTGGAACTGGGCGAGTGAGCGGAAAGCTCGCCCAGAGGGCTCG
>JAOPZA010000099.1 GCA_025964325.1 Conexibacter sp. | reverse complement strand
ATGCGCGAGCGCGCGGGCGTCGGCCGGCAGCCGCGCGAGGCGTGCGCCGACGACCCGCGTGACGCGCTCCGGGCTGGAGGCGCGCAGGCGCTCGGCGGCGCCGGGCGCGAGCCCGCGCTCGGCGATCGCGCGCGCCAGCTCACGCGCGTAGAAGGCGTTCCCGCCGGTCGCGGCATGGCACGCGGCGCAGACCTCGTCGTCGGCCGCCGGCGTCAGCGCGCGCACGATCTCGGCGACCGCTTCGCGGCTGAGCGGCCGCGGCGTCAGCAGCGTCGGGACCGCGTCGGCCGCGAGCGCGGCGTGCACGGCGTCGCCCTCCGGCCGCGGGCGCGTCGCGACGACGACCAGCACCGGCAGCCCCTCGACGCGGCGGGCGAGGTACGCGAGGAAGCGCATCGACGCGCTGTCGGCCCAGTGGGCGTCGTCGACCAGCAGCGCGAGCGGGCGCGCCGCGGCGAGGTTCGCGGTCAGCCAGTAGAGGCCGTGGAGGGCGGCGAACACCGCCGACGGATCGCCGGTCGGCGGCCCGCCGGAGGCCGTCAGCCCGAGCGCGAGGGCGGCGTGACGGGCGTGGCCGGCGAGCGCGGCGTCGGTCGGAGCCGCCCCGTTCAGCGCCGGCTCGAACAGCTGCCGCACGACGCCGAAGGCGAACTCGTGCTCGAGCTCGCCGCCGCGCGCCCGCAGCACGAGCAGGCCGGCGGCGGCGGCGGCCTCGCCGGCCGCGTCCACGAGGGCGGTCTTGCCGATCCCGGCCGGACCCTCGACGAGCACGACGCCGCCGCTGCCGCCGTTCGTCGCGGCCGCCACGGCTCCCACCAGCGCCTGGACCTCCGTTGTCCGCTCGAGCAGCGCCATCGCCGGGCAACGATGCCAGGCGGGAGGGCGCGCGTGGGGCAAATTCTGGTGATCGGGTGCGAAAAGCCCGGTGAACGCACCAGAAAGCTGCTGGGAGAGGGGCGGCCGTCGCCGCTCGCGCTAGCCGGCCGGCGCGGTCGAGGCCCCGGCCTCCGCCCGCTCGCGCTCCTGCTCGCGCTCGTTCGCCCGGCGGTGGAAGAAGGCGCCGAACGTGCCCGCCAGCGTCGCCACGACGGTGATCGCGTACGCCTCCATCAGCACGTCGAGCACCCGCGCCCAGTCCGAGATCGGGTTTCGGAACTGCGACGAGACGGTCAGCAGCTGCGTCGAGGTCCAGAACAGCGCCGAGCCGTAGCTCTTCACGTCGCTCCCGGGTGCATGGCGCTCGAGCAGCAACGCGAGCAGCGCGCAGACGAGGTCGATCGCGATCGAGACGACCGCGACGAAGAGGAGCCGGTCGCGCAGGATGCGATGCGTCCTCGTCGTCGCGTTGACGACGTCGTACAGCTCCCGCGCCGCTGTTCGCATGATGCGCATCTGGCGCGAGTATTCCCAACGGGCGGGTACCGGGGTGGAATGAACCGGCAGGTCGCGGTCGTGATCGTCGTCCGCGACGGGCGGGAGCGGATCGCCCGACCGCTCCGCGCGCTGCTCGCGCTGCCCGAGCAGCCGCAGGTCGTCGTCGTCGACAACGACTCGCGCGACGGCACGGCCGCGTTCGTGCTCGAGCACTTCGGGGACGAGCGCGTGCGCGTCGTGGGGCTTGCGCGCAACCGCGGCGCCGCCGGTCGCAACGCCGGCGTGGCGGTGGTCGCGACGCCGTACGTCGCCTTCGCCGAGGACGACTCGTGGTACGAGCCCGGCGCGCTCGCGCGCGCCGTCGCGCTGTTCGACGCCCATCCGCGCGTCGGCCTGCTCAACGCCCACGTGCTCGTCGGCGAGGACGCCCGCATCGAGCCGCTGCATGCCGACATGGTCGACACGCCGGTGCCGGACGACCCCTGCCTGCCGGGGCATCGCATCCTCTCGTTCCTGGAGGGCGTCTCGATCGTGCGCCGCAGCGCCTTCTGCGAGGTCGGCGGCTTCGACCCGCAGCTCGGCATCGGCGGTCCCGAGGAGCACCTCGCAGCGGACCTGCTCTGCTGCGGCTGGGAGCTGCGCTACGTCCCGCAGATCGTCGCCCGCCACGTCCCGGACCATCGCGCGCCGAGCCGGCGGGTGCGGCGGCTCGGGCTGCGCAACACGCTCTGGTTCGCGTGGCGGCGGCGGCCGCCGCGGGCCGCGTTGCGCTGGACGTGGCACGTGATCGCCGACTCGCCGCGGGACCGCACGACGCTCGCCGCGGTCGCGCAGGCCCTCGCGGGCCTCCCGTCGGCGCTGCGACGGCGCCGGCCGCTGCCGGCGCCGGTCGAGCTGCAGGTCGCGCTGCTCGACGAGCAGAAGCGGCGCTCGGCGGCGCGCAGCTACGGCGGACGGCGGCGGCGCCAGCCGACGCCGCGGCCGTCTGGTCGTGCGATCAGCTAGTGCGCCGCAGGCGCGTGTCGGCGCAGATGCGCGGAGACGGGGGAACCGTGCGAGGCTGGGAGCGATTCACCGTCACGATCTGAACGAGCCGACGTGTACGGTGAACGATGCGTCACCGCGGGGCGTTCGGTACCGAACCGCCGAGCGGGGAACGCTCGTCCTCATGTCCCCACCCCTCATCGGAACGATCGACGCGAAGGTCGGCGACGCCGTCGAGCTCGCCGTTCGCACGAAGCACCGACGCCGGCTCGGACGGCTCGGCTGGTCGCGCGCGCTCGACCCGCCGCGCGACGGCCGGCTGTGGGCGGCCGGCGAGCCGCCGCCGCGCCCCGGCAATCGCCTCGACGTGCTGATCGACGGCGCCGAGGCGCTTCCGGCGATCGCCGACGCGCTGCAGGCGGCGCGCCGTTCGGTCCACCTGACCGGCTGGCACGTCGAGCCCGGCTTCGAGCTGCTGCGCGGCAGCGACGACGACGGCGGTCGCCACGGGCTGTCGATCGGCGCCCTGCTGGGCGAGCTGGCGGAGCGGGTCGACGTCCGCATGCTCGTGTGGGCAGGCGCGCCCGTTCCGGCCTTCCACCCGACCCGCAAGGAGGTCGAGGAGGTCGTCGAACGGCTCACGCGGCAGACGCGCATCCGCTGCCAGATGGATCCGCGCGAGCACCCCTTCCACTGCCATCACGAGAAGACGATCGTGATCGACGGCGAGGTCGCGTTCGTCGGCGGGATCGACCTGACCGACAGCGCCGGCGACCGCTTCGACTCGAGCGACCACCCGGCCCGCCGGCGCCTCGGCTGGCACGACGTGACGACGCGCCTGCGCGGTCCGATCGTCGCCGACGTCGACGCGCACTTCAAGCTGCGCTGGCGCGAGGTGACGGGCGAGACGCTGCCGCCGACCCCGCCGCCCGCACCCGCCGGCGAGAGCACCGTGCAGCTCGTGCGAACGGTCGCCGAGGACATGTACGACGCCGTCCCGAAGGGCGACTTCCGCATCCTCGAGAGCTACATGCGGGCGCTGCGCAGCGCGGAGAGGCTGATCCATCTGGAGAACCAGTTCCTGTGGTCGCCCGAGATCGCCGACGTGCTCGCCGACAAGCTGCGCAACCCGCCGCGCGAGGACTTCCGGCTCGTGATCGTGCTGCCGAGCCGAGCCAACAACGGCCAGGACGACACGCGCGGCCAGCTCGGCCTGCTGGCCGAGGCCGATGCCGAGGGCGGCGGCCCGGATCGCCTGCTGGCGGCGACGATCCAGGCGCGCAGCGGCGGGCGCGGCGACCGCGTGTACGTGCACGCGAAGGTCGGGATCGTCGACGACCGCTGGCTGACGGTCGGCTCCGCCAACCTCAACGCCCACTCGCTGATGAACGACACCGAGGTCAACGTCGTGACCGACGACCGCGAGCTTGCGCGCGAGACGCGGATCCGCCTCTGGGCCGAGCACCTCGAACTGGACCAGCAGGAGGTCGCGGCCGCCGACCCGACCGCGCTGATCGACGAGCGCTGGCGCCCGACCGCCTTCGCGCAGCTCGACCGGCGCCGACACGATCTGCCGCCGACGCATCGGCTGCTCGCGCTGCCCGGCGTCTCGCGCCGCTCGGCGCGGCTGCTGGGCCCGCTGCAGGGCATGCTCGACGACGGCTGAGCGCGGAATCCGTCGTTGTCGGCCGTTGCTGGGTAGGATTCCGCGGACGATGGCCGCTTCCGCGACCGAACCCGTGTTCGACCGCGCCCGCCTGGCGGCGCTGCTCGCGCGTGAGCTGGCGGCGTTCCGCGCCCGCAACCCGCGCTCCCGCGAGCTGCACGAGCGGGCGCTGCGCTCACTGGTCGGCGGCGTGCCGATGCCGTGGATGATGCGCTGGGCCGGCGGCTTCCCGCTCGTCGCGGCGGAGGCCTCCGGCAACCGCGTGCGCGACGTCGACGGGCACGAGTACGTCGATCTGTGCCTCGGCGACACCGGCGCGATGCCCGGCCACGGCCCGGCGCCGCTGGTCGCCGCCGTCGCCGCGCAGGTCGCGCGCGGGATCACCACGATGCTGCCGACCGAGGACGCGATCTGGGCCGGCGAGGAGCTGGCGCGCCGCTTCGGCCTGCCGCGCTGGCTCTTCACGCTGACCGCGACCGACGCCAACCGCACCGCCCTGCGGATCGCGCGCCAGCTCACCGGGCGCCGCAAGATCCTCGTCTACAGCTACTGCTACCACGGCTCCGTCGACGAGGCCTTCGCGGTCGCCGACGGCCGCGGCGGGACGGTCTCGCGCGCCGGCAACGTCGGCCCGCCGGTCGACCCGGCGCAGACGACGGTCGCCGTCGAGTTCAACGATCTCGGCGCGCTCGAGCGCGCGCTCGCGGGCGGCGAGATCGCCTGCGTGCTGGCCGAGCCGGCGATGACGAACATGGGGATCGTGCTGCCGGACGACGGCTACCACGACGCGCTGCGCGCGCTCACGCGCGAGCACGGGACGCTCCTGATCATCGACGAGACGCACACCTTCTCCGCCGGCCCCGGCGGCTGCACCGCCGCCTGGGGGCTCGAGCCCGACCTCTTCACGATCGGCAAGGCGATCGGCGGCGGGATCCCGTCCGGCGCGCTCGGCCTCTCGGACGCGGTCGCGGAGGCGATGCTCGACGACCCCGACGCCGACTACGAGGACACCGGCGGCGTCGGCGGCACGCTCGCCGGCAACGCGCTCTCGCTCGCCGCGGTGCGCGCGACGCTCGGGGAGGTGCTGACCGATGCGGCCTTCGCACGGATGATCCCGCTCGCGACGCGCTTCGCCGAGGACCTCCGCGGCGTCTTCGCCGAATGTGGACTGCCGTGGAACGTGACGCAGCTCGGCGCCCGCGCCGAGTACCGCTTCGAGCCGCATCCCGCTCGCAACGGCACGCAGGCGCACGCCGCCGCCGACGGCGAGCTGGAGCGCTACCTGCACCTCTACGCGCTCAACCGCGGCCTGCTGATCACGCCCTTCCACAACATGGCGCTGATGTCGCCGGCGACGAGCGAGGAGGACGTCGACCTGCACACGCGGCTCTTCGGCGAGGCAGTCGCCGAGCTGCAGGGCGCATGACCGAGCGCCGCTCCCCGCTCGACGACGTCGACCGGCTGATCGTCGGCGAGCTCCAGCGCGACGGGCGGATGCCCTACAGCCGCCTGGGGCCGGCGGTCGGACTGTCGGAGGCGGCCGCGCGCCAGCGCGTGCAGCGCCTGCTCGACCGCGGCGTGATGCAGGTCGTCGCGGTCACCGACCCGCTCCAGCTGGGCTCGCGCGTGATGGCGATGGTCGCGGTCCGCACGACCGGTGACATGCGCCGCGTCGCCGACGAGCTGAGCGCCCTCGACGAGTCGATCTACGTCGTCGCGACCGCCGGCTCGTTCGACCTGCTGGCCGAGGTCGTCTGCGACGACCACGAGCACCTGCTCCGCGTGCTGAGCGACAAGGTCCGCACGATCGAGGGCGTCGCGTCGACCGAGAGCTTCATCTACCTCGACGTGCGCAAGCATGTGTTCTCCTACGGCGTGGAGTAGGGGCGCGGCGGCGCGCCACGACCTCCCGGTGCCGTGAATTGCGGGAGCGATGTCCTCCGGCCCGCTCCCGCTCCCGCCCCTGCGCCGCAACCGCGACTTCACGCTGCTGTGGGTCGGGCAGCTGTGCTCCGAGGTCGGCTCGCGGATCTCGTTCGTCGCCTACCCGCTGCTCGTGCTCGCGACGACGGGCTCGGCCGCCCAGGCCGGCGTCGTCGGCTTCGCGCGGGTGCTGCCGATGCTGCTGTTTGCCCTGCCGGGCGGCGTGCTCGCCGATCGCGTCGACCGCCGCACGCTGATGATCGCGTGCGACGGCACGCGCGCGCTGCTGCTCCTGAGCCTCGCGCTCGCCGCCGCCAGCGGCCGCGTCGCCTTCCTCCACATCGCCGTCGTCGCGTTCGTGGACGGCACCGGCTACGCGCTCTCCTACGTCGCCGAGCGCGGCGCGATGCGACAGGTGGTGCCGGTCGAGCAGCTGCCGGAGGCGGTCGCCCGCACGGAGTCGCGCAACTTCGGCGCGGTCGTCGCCGGGCCGCCGCTCGGCGGTCTGCTCTACGGCATCGGCCGCGCCGTCCCGTTCGCCGTCGACGCGGCCTCCTACCTCGTCTCGACGTGCGCGATGCTGGCGATGCGCACGCGCTTCCAGGAGCCGCGCGGCGCGCGCACCGACTCGCTGCGAGCGGAGGTCGGCGAGGGCCTGCGCTGGGTCTGGCAGCGGCCCTTCTTCCGCGTCAGCGCGCTGCTCGCCGCCGGGATCAACCCCGTCTTCGAGGGCGCCTACCTGCTCGTCGTCGTGCGGGCGCGGCAGGGCGGCGCGTCGGCGGGCGCGATCGGCGCGATGCTCGCGATCGTCGGCGCCTGCGGGGTGCTCGGCGGGGTGATCGCCCCGCCGCTGCGGCGCCGCCTCTCGGCCCGCGCCGCGCTCGCCGGCGCGAACTGGTCGATCGTCCCGCTGCTGCCGCTGCTGGCGTTGACCGCCGACCCGCTCCTGCTGGGGCTCGTGCTGGGGGCGGCCGAGCTGACGACGCCGCTCGCGAACGCGACCGTGCAGGGCGCGCGGATCGCCGCCGCGCCCGATCGGCTGCAGGGCCGCGTCCAGGCCGCCTCGATGCTGCTCTCGCAGCTGCTCGGCTGGCTCGGCCCGCTCGCCGTCGGCGTCGGCCTGCAGCACGCCGGCACGACCGCGACGGTCGCCGCGCTGACCGGCTGGACGCTCGTGCTGGCCGTCGTCACGGGCGCCAGCCGCGCGCTCGCGAGCGGTCCCGATGCCGCAGGAGGGTAGCCGGGACGCGAAGCGTCCGGCTCCCGGCGCGAGCAGCGTTGTGCCCGAGCCGGCAGGCGCGCTACCGTCTGACGTATGAAGAACCGCAGATTGCACCGCCTGCTCGCGATCCTGGCGCTGGCGCTCGCCGCGCTCGGACTGCAGGCCGCCTCCGCGTTCGCGCGCGCCGGCGGTGGCTCGTCCGGCTTCCGTGGCGGGGGAGGCGGCGGTGGCTTCGGCGGCGGAGGCGGCGGCCGCGGCGGTGGCGGCGGCCTCTTCTTCTTCGGCGGTGGCGGCGGTGGCGGGGGGATCCTGATCGGGATCATCATCCTGCTCGTGATCGCCTACTTCGTCCTGCGGACGCTCTCGCGCGGGGCGGCCGGAGCGCGCTATCGCGCGAACCGCACCGCGCGGCAGCGCAGAGTCGAGCTCGCCTCGGCCGAGGCGGCCGACGACGATCCGATGTTCGAGAAGGAGCGCGTGCGCGCGTCCGCCGAGGAGCTCTTCGTCTCGGCGCAGCGCGCCTGGGACGACCGCGACGACGAGCGGCTCGCGCAGCTGCTCTCGCCCGACCTGCTGCGCGAGTGGCGCCGCCGGCTGATGGACTTCGAGCGCAAGCGCTGGCACAACCGCGTGAAGGTGCGCGAGATCCGTTCGATCGAGTACGTCGGCCTCACCAACCGCGAGGCGGATCGCGACGATCGCGTGACGGTGCGGATCGACGCGATCCTCGACGACTACGTCGAGGGGCCCAACGGCATGCGGCTGCAGTCGACCGAGAGCAACTCGACGACCTCGCGCGTGCAGGAGTACTGGACGCTCGGCAAGCGCGACGGCACATGGATCGTCGCCTCGATCGAGCAGGACGCCGAGGGCCGGCACGTGCTCGACGAGGAGGTCGTCGCCTCGCCCTGGAGCGACGACACGCGCATGCAGGACGCGTCGCTGCTCGAGGTCGCCGCGATCGACAAGCTCCCCGAGGGCGTCTCGAGCGCCGAGGTCGCCTCGGTCGGCTACGCCGGCAACGGCCGCGCCGCCGCGCTCGACCTGTCGCTCGTCGACGGTCGCTGGAGCCCGGACGTGCTCGAGGCCTCGGTCCGCCGCGCGGTCGCCGCCTGGGCCGAGGCCGTCGACGGCGCCGACGCCGATCTGCTCGACGTCGCCACGCCCGCCGCCGCGCGCAACCTGCTGCACCCGGGCGACGCATCCGAGCAGACGCGCCTCGTGATCCGCGGACCGCAGGTGCGGCGCCTGACGATCGCCGCGCTCGACCCGGCCGTGACGCCGCCGACGATGACCGTCGAGGTCGAGGTCAACGGCCGCCGCTACATCGAGGATCGCGACACCGCCGAGGTCCTCTCCGGCAGCAAGGCGAAGGCCGTCACGACGACGGAGCGCTGGACGCTGGCGCTGGCCGGCCCGGACGACCGCCCCTGGCAGGTCGTCGACGCCTCCGCCGGCACCGTCGCCGCATAGCCGACGGTCGCCGGCCGAGATGGCGATCGATCCGCGGCTCGTCCAGGCGCTGCACCTGCGGACGGTCCGCCACGCCGCCCTCACGGACGAGCTCGCGGCCCACGTCGCCTTCCAGACCTCGACGCTCGAGGCGCTCTTCGACGGCTCCTTCGACGGTGACCTGACGGTCGGCGAGCTGCGCCGCCACGGCGACCTCGGCCTCGGCACGTTCGACGCGCTCGACGGCGAGATGATCGTGGTCGACGGCGAGGTCTGGCGGGCGCACGCCGACGGCAGCGTGGTGCGCGCCGGCGACGACGAGCGGACGCCGTTCGCGGTCGTCACCTCGTTCGCGGCCGACGTCACGCTCGCGCTCGCCGAGCCGCTCGACCAGGAGGCGCTCCTGCGGGCGATCGGCGATGCGGCGGGCGGCATCGACGCGACGTACGCGATCCGCTTCGACGGCGCGCTCGGCCTGGTCCGCGCACGCTCCGTCCCGCGCCAGCAGATGCCCTACCCGACGCTGGTCGAGGCCGCCGCCTCGCAGTGCGAGTTCACGCTCGGGCCGGCCGAGGGCACGCTCGTCGGCTTCGCGTTTCCGAGCTGGGCCGGTGGCGTCGAGCTGCCCGGCTTCCATCTCCACGCGATCACCGCCGACCGCCGGCGCGGCGGCCACGTGCTGGAGGCGCAAGTCGGACCCGGGACGCTGCAGCTCGCCGTGCTGACCGACCTGCACATGGAGCTGCCGCCCGGCGTCGAGCTGCCGGACGGCGCGCCGGAGTCGACGCGGGCGCAGGCGCTCGCGCAGATCGAGGGAGGCGGGCGGTGAGCGCGACGGTCGCGATCCGCCCCGCGACCGCGGCCGACGAGGGCGCCTGGCGCGTGCTCTGGGCCGAGTACTGCCGCTTCTACGGCACCGACCTGCCGGAGGCGACGACCGCGGCGACGTGGACGAGGATCCTGACGCCGGGGTCGGCCTTCGGAACGCTCGTGGCGGTCGACCGCGAGGGCAGCGGCGACGTGGTCGGCTTCGCCAACTACGTGCTGCACCCGTACACGTGGAGCGAGCGCGAGGCCTGCTACCTGGAGGATCTCTACGTCGCTCCGGCCGCCCGCGGGCGCGCGATCGGCACCGCGCTGATCGACGCCCTGAGAGCGCTCGCGGAGCAGGAGGGCTGGGCGCGCCTCTACTGGCACACGGAGACCGGCAACGCGCGGGCGCGCACCGTCTACGACCGCTTCACGTCCGCAGACGGCTTCGTGCGCTACCTCCTCCCGTTCGACGGCCCGAACGCGAGCTAGCCGTCGAGCCGCTGCGGGCCGAGCGGCTCGGGCGGCGCGTCGTCGGCGCCGTCCTCGGGCGCGAGCTGCAGCTCCCACCAGCCGACGTCGCGCCATGCGCCGGCCTTCCAGCCGATCCTGCGATAGACGCCGACGAGCTCGAACCCGAGCGCTTCGTGGAGCCCCACGCTGCCGGCGTTCGGCAGCGTGATGCCGGCGACCGCCACCCGCAGGCGCTGGCGGCGCAGCAGCTCGAAGAGCGCCTCGTAGAGCTCCCGCCCGACGCCCTCGCGGTGGTGGGCGGCGGCGACGTAGACGGTCACGTCCGCGGACCAGCGGTAGGCGCGCCGGTCGCGGTGGGGCGATGCGTAGGCATAGCCCGCGACCTCGCCGTCGCGCTCGGCGACGAGCCATGCGTGGGTCGCCGCGACGCGCTCGATCCGCGCCGCCATCTGGCTCGCGGTCGGCGGCTGCTCCTCGAACGATGCGGGGTGGCCGAGCACGTAGGGCTCGTAGATCGCGGCGCAGGCGGCGGCGTCCGCGTTGGGATCGGCGTGGCGGACCATCGGCGAAAGAGTGCCAGAGCGCGGCGACCGCGTCGCGCGGCGCTACCGTCAGGTCGATCGGTCAACGGCGCGGGAGCAGCGGTCATGCGGGCAGCGGTCATCGAGGAGCTGGGAGCGACGCCGGTGGTGCGGGAGTTCGACGAGCCGGTCGCCGGCGAGGGCCAGGCCGTCGTCCCCGTGCTCGCCGGGGGCCTCAATCCCGCCGACCTCGCGATGGCGTCCGGCGCGTTCGGTCCGTTGCCGACACCCGTCGTCGCCGGGCTCGAGGGGATCGCGACGCTCGACGGTCGCCGCGTCTACTTCCCCGGGGCGATCCGGCCCTTCGGCTCGTTCGCCGAGCGGACGCTGATCGACCCCGCGGTCACGTTCCCCGTACCCGACGGCCTCGACGCCGGCGTCGCGGTCGGGCTCGGGATCGCCGGCCTCGCGGCGTGGCTGCCGCTCGCCCACCACGTCCGCCTGACCGGCGGGGAACGCGTGCTCGTGCTCGGCGCGACCGGCGTCGCGGGCCGGATCGCGGTGCAGGGCGCGAAGCTGCTGGGCGCCGGGCACGTCGTCGCGGCCGGCCGCCGCGTCGAGGCGCTGACGCCACTGCTGGCGGTCGGCGCCGATGCGATCGCGGTGCTCGGCGACGACGCCGGCAGCGCGCTCGGGGCGCAGGCCGGGGAGGGCTTCGACGTCGTGGTCGACTTCGTCTTCGGCGCGCCGTTCCTGGCCGCGCTCGGGCACAGCCGCCGCGGCGCGCGGCTGGTCGTCGTCGGCGCCGGCGCCGGGCCGGTGCGCGAGTTCGGCTTCGGCCCACTGCAGGGCAAGACCGTGATCGGCCACAGCAACGGCAGCGTGCCGCTCGAGGTGCGCAGGCGCGCCTACGAGACGATGGCCGAGCACGTGCTCGCCGGCCGGATCGCGTTCGAGGTCGAGCGCTTTCCGCTCGAACGGATCGCGGAGGCGTGGCGGCTGCAGGCGCAGGGCAGCCCGCACCGCAAGCTCGTGATCGTGCCCTGACGCGGAGGTCCGCCGTCGCAGGGGCG
>JAOPZA010000078.1 GCA_025964325.1 Conexibacter sp. | reverse complement strand
TCGGCGCCGGCGCGCTGCGCGTCGTCGCGACGGCGGCGGTGCGGCGGGCTGCCAACGGCGCGGAGGTCTGCGGCGCGCTGCGCGAGGCGGCCGGTGTCGAGGTCGAGCTGCTCGACGCCGTCACGGAGGCCCGTCTCGCCTTCGCGGGCGCGACGCGAGCGCTCGTCGCCGGCGAGGTCGAGCCCGACGCGCCGCTCGGCGTCGTCGACGTCGGCGGCGGCTCGTCGGAGCTGGTGCTCGGGACGCGCGCGATCGGCGTCACCTGGTCGACGTCGCTGCCGTTCGGCTCCGGCGACCTGGCGGCCGCGCACCTGCGCTCCGACCCGCCCGCGCCGGCCGAGCTGGCCGCGATCCGCGAACGCGTCGCGGCGGCCTTCGCCGGCCTCGCCGCGACCGTCGCGGCCGCGCTCGCGCGGCCGCCGGTCCGCGTCTTCGCCGTCGGCGGCAGCGCGACCTCGATCTGCCGCCTCGTCGGCCGCAGGCTCGACGGCGAGCGCCTGCGCCGGGCGGTCGAGCTGCTCGCCTCCGCCCCGGCCGAGGAGCTCGCGCGCGACCACGATCTCGACCCCGTGCGGGTGCGGCTGATGCCGGCCGGCATCCTCGTGCTGGCGGCGGCCGCCGACCTGCTCGGTCCGCTCGAGGTCGCCGACGGCGGCCTGCGGGAGGGCGTCGTGCTGGAGCTCGCGGCGCGCTGAGCGCGATCGGCTGCCGCGAGTCGCGCAGCCGCTGCCTCGATCACGCGCGGTCCTGTCGCGAGCTCGTGACGATCGACGCGCGCCGGCCCGTGACCGCGGTTGCGCGCCGCGATCCTCGATCGCATGCGACGGCTGCGGGCAGCGATCGGCCTCACGCAAGGGCAGGCCTCGGCGGAGTACGTCGCGCTGCTGGCGATCGTCGCGGTGGTCCTGCTGGCCGCGGTCGCGCTCAGCTCCGGCGGCCTCGGCGGCCAGGTGCTCGCCGGGCTCCAACGGGGCCTCTGCTCGATCGCTCCGATGCCGTGCCCGCACGCTCACGCGGCAGCGGCCGAGGCCGACGCGCTCGATCCCTGCGAGCTCGAGCGCAACGTGCGCGAGGAGGCGCTGAGCGAGACGATCGCGTCCGTCAAGCTCGGCACGAGCGGACGGCTGACGGCCGTGCGGACCTCGGACGGGCGCGTCAAGGTGACGCTCACCGACGGCAGCACGCTCGGAGGCGAATTCGGCGCCGGCGCGCACGTCGGCCTGGGGACGAGGCAGCTCGGCGGCGGTCTGAAGGGGAGCCTCGGCGTCACCTGGTCCTCCGGTCGCTCGTGGACCTTCCCCGACGTGGCGGCCGCGCAGCGGTTCGTCGCGCGCTACGGCGACAAGGCGACGATCGGCGGCAAGCTCGTCGACGAGGTGCGCTCGGCCTGCTCGTTCCTCTGCGACGCGGTCGGCTGGCGGCCGCACCCGCAGCTGCCGCCGCCCGACGAGGAGCACGTCGAGGGTGGCGCGCTCGCGACGCTCAGCGGCGCGCTCGGGCTCGGCGGCAACCCGCTCGAGCTGAAGGGCGGCGCGCAGGCCGTGCTCGGGCGCGACCGCACGCGCGACGGCGCGACGACATGGCTCGTGAGGCTCGACGCCGCGGTTGCGGCGAAGCTGGAGCTGCCGGTCGCGGAGCTGCGCGGCGGAGTCGGGGGCGAGGCGGTCCTCGCCTATGCACTCGACGCGCACGGGCAGCCGAGCACGCTCACGGTGACGCTCGCCGGCGAGGCGGGCGGCGGCGCGACGGCGAAGGGCGGGGCGAGAGCGAAGGGCGGCCACAACGGCGAGGGCAGCGCCGACGCGAGCCGCGGCGCCGTCGTCGAGGTCTCCGCGACGCTCGACCTCCACGACCCGGCGAACCGCGCCGCGGCCGCCGCGCTCGTGGACACGCTCGGCCGCGATCCGCAGCTGCCGTCGGTGGTGCGGCGCGCCGGCGAGCTCGGTGCGCGCATCGCCGGGCACGGTCAGATCGACGTGCGGAGCTACGCGCTCGACGGCTCGGCGACCGGCGTCGACGCGGAGCTCGCGGCCGGGATCACGATCGGCGGCGCCTTCGAGCGGACGCGCCGGGGGCTGCGGCTGCTGGCCGCCACGACGCGGCTGCCGGGCCTCCCGTTCCTGCCGCGCGACGACTGCCGCGACGCATGAGCGCGGCGGCGGGTCGTGTCGATCCGGTCACATGCCGCGGCCGAGGCTGCACTAGCCTCCCGCAGATGAGCTCGGAGGAAGAGGAGTTCGCGGAGGTCGCGACGCCGCGCGTCGATCCGTCGGACCGCTCGCCGCGGGAGGCGATCGCCGACGTTCGGATCCGCGTCCCTTCGCGCGGCAACCGCAAGCTCGAGCGGCTGATCGCCGCCGTCAACGCCGACGACCAGGTGAAGGCGTGGTGGCACGTCCAGGCCGTCAACGCGACCCGTCGCCTCGGCATGTCCGACCACTCCTGGATCCACATCCAGATCGTCCTGAACATCGCGCTGCGGCTCTCGCGCCTGCTGTTCCGCCGCGGCGTCGTGCCGAACGTCGTCGCCGACTACGCGATGAGCGAGCGCGACGCCGAGGTCGTGATCGCCGCCGCCGCGCTCTTCCACGACAGCGGCATGACCGTCCACCGCGCCGATCACGAGGCGTACAGCCTCTTCCTCACGGCCCAGAAGCTGCCGCACCTGCTGGAGGGCATCTACGAGGAGCCGGAGCGGACGATCGTCGTCTCCGAGACGCTGCACGGGATCATCGGCCACCGCCGCCGCGGCGCGCCGTTCACGGTCGAGGCGGGCATCGTCCGCGTCGCCGACGCGCTCGACATGGCCGCGGGTCGATCACGCGTCCCGTTCGAGGCCGGCCACCAGAACATCCACTCGCTCTCGGCCTACGCGATCGAGCAGGTCAGAATCGTGCCCGGCAGCGATCGCGCGGTGCGCGTCGAGATCGCGATGTCGAACAGCGCCGGGATCTTCCAGGTCGACGAGCTGCTCGCGACGAAGCTCAGAGGCTCCGGGCTCGAGGAGCACATCGAGGTGATCGCCCGGATCGAGGCCGAGCACGAGAGACGCCTGCTGCCCGTCTTCCGCATCTGACCGAACCCGGGGAATCGGCGCCAGCCGATTCCCCACGTGATCGGCGTCAGCCGATCGCCCGTATCTGACCGACGCGGGAGGCGTCCCACAGACCCGGGAGAAAGCGGCCCCTGGCCGATTTCTCCCAAGGGGTGCATTGGTAGGGGGACTGGCGCAACGGGCGGAGCCTGCGCGGGCGCCCTACCAATGCACCCCCCGCATGAGGTGCGCGAGCGCGACCTGCTCGGTCGAGGCGTGCTCGGTCGGGTCGCTCTCGCCCTTCGAGGCGGCCGAGTCGGGGAAGACCTTGTAGGCCATGTGGAGGATCTGGTCGACGGCCTTCGGCATCAGCGCGTAGGCGACCTCGCCGAACGTGCCGAGGCGCGTGTTGATCTGCTTCGGCTTCGCCCGGATCGCCTCGCAGACGAGGTCGGCGGCCTCGTCCGGTGAGATCGTCGGGAACGAGTCGTAGATTCTCGTCGGCGCGATCATCGCGGTCCGTACGAGCGGCATGTGGATCGTCGTGAAGGTGACGCCGTCGCCGATCGTCTCGGACGCCACCACCCGGGTGAAGGCGTCGAGCGCCGCCTTCGACGCGACGTAGGCGGAGAAGCGCGGCGGGCTCGTCTGCACGCCGATCGAGGAGACGTTGACGACGTGGCCGGTGCGCCGCTCGCGCATGTGCGGCAGCACCTGGATGATCAGCTTGATCGTGCCGAGGTAGTTGAGCTGGATCGTCCGCTCGAAGTCGTGGAAGCGGTCGTAGGAGAGCGCGATCGAGCGGCGGATCGAGCGGCCGGCGTTGTTGACGAGCACGTCGACAGCCGGATGGTCGGCGAAGATCCGCTCGGTCAGCCCCTCGATCGCGGCCGTGTCGGCGAGGTCGGCGGTGTAGACGTAGGCGGTCCCGCCGAGCGCCTCGATCTCGCGCTTGGTCTCCTCGAGCTTGTCGACGCTGCGGGCGACCAGCAGCGGGATCCCGCCGGCGCGCGCGATCTTCAGCGCGGCCGCGCGGCCGATGCCGCTCGACGCGCCCGTGATCAGCACCGTCTTGCCGTTCACAGCGCCCTCGAACGAGCGGTCTCTGAAGAGGTCGGGATCGAGGTTGCGCTCCCAGTAGTCCCACAGCTTCGCGGCGTAGGACGACAGCTCCGGCACGCCGATCCCGGTGCCTTCGAGCGCGCGCTCGGTGTCGCGCGTGTCGAACTGGGCCGTCAGCGCGATGTGGTCGATGATCTCGTCCGGGATCCCGATGTCGGCGAGGATGCTGCGGCGGACGCCCTTCGCCGCCGGCAGCTTCATCAGCATCGAGATCGTGCCCTTCGGCAGCGCCTGCGTGAGCCGCCGGTCGATCCGCATCGCGAGCTGCGGCGCGTGAGCGGCCTCGGCGAAGGCGTTGATGACGTCGCCGGAGCGCTGCGAGCGCGGGTTGGCGAGGTGGAACGCCTGTCCGTCGAGCCCCTCGGCGTGCGCGATGTGATCGATCGCGGCGGCGACGTAGTCGACCGGCACGATGTTCGTGTAGCCCAGCTCGGGCCCGACGAGCGGGAACCACTCCGGAAGCCAGCCGCGCAGTCTCTGGATCAGCTTGAAGAAGTAGTACGGGCCGTCGATCTTGTCCATCTCGCCCGTCTGCGAGTGGCCGACGACGAGCGCGGGGCGATAGACGCGCCACGGCATCTGCGTCTGTCTGCGCGCGATCCGCTCAGACTCGAACTTCGAGCGGTAGTAGGGGTGGTCGAGCTTCTGGCCCTCGTCGAACATGTCCTCACGGAAGAGGCCCTTGTAGCGCCCGGCGGCCGCGATCGAGGAGGTGTGGTGGAAGCGGCCGGCGCCGATCGCGTTCGCGAGCGCGACGACGTTGGCGGTGCCCTCCACGTTGGCGACGCGGTTGCGCTCCTCGTCGGCCGTCATGTCGTAGACCGCGGCGAGGTGGAAGAGGTCGTCGACTCGCCCGCGCAGCGCGTCGATCGCCTGCTCGTCCAGCCCCAGCAGCGGCGCGCCGAGGTCGCCGACGACGGGATGGATCCGCCCGTCCGCGTCCCAGCGCTCGATCAGCGTCTCGAGCCGCTCGAGCGACCCGGGGCGCACCAGCACGAAGATGTCGCCGTCACGCTCGAGCAGGCGCTCGACCAGGTGGCGCCCGATGAAACCGGTCGCGCCGGTCACGAAATAGGTCATTCGACTCCTCCCACGGTTCGGCCAACCCTATACCGGGGTCGGGGGGAGGCGGTGGACGGACGCGAGGCGGGGCGGCGCGCGCTGGGCGCTACCAGCCGCCGTGCCAGTCGCTGCTGGTTCTGCGGTTCTTGGCGGCGGCCTTGCGCGCGTTTCTGCGCTTGTCGAGGCGCCACTGCAGGATGCTCATCGCGAGGATGAAGAGCGGGAAGAACGCGATCACCATGAAACCGGCGTTCGTGACGACCTTGTCGTTCGTCTCGCCGTAGGTGCCCTCGCCGCCGGTGATCCGCGCGAACGCCGCCGGCGCCGCGACGAGCAGCACGAGGCTGGTCGTGACGAGCAGGAGGACGAGGCGGCTGGAGGTCAGGCGGCGCACGAGGCGGCGAAGGATAACGAACGACCTGACGGATGCGCTCCGTCGTCGTCGTCCGCCTACCATGGAAGACATGGCTGTCGTCATCGCATCCGACCTGGGCAAGGACATCGCGGGCAACCCGTTGATGCGCGGCGTCTCGTTCAAGCTCGAACGGCGCGATCGCATGACCCTCTCGGGCCGCAACGGGGCGGGCAAGACGACGTTGCTGCGGATGCTCGCCGGCCAGGCGTCGGTCGACCACGGCGAGCTGGCGTTCCAGAAGGGCGCGAAGATCGCGCTGCACGACCAGCGGCCGCCACGCGAGCAGGATCTGACGCTGCGCGACTACGTGCTCTCCGGCGCCAGAGAGATCGTCGCGGTCGAGCAGGAGCTCGCGCGCCTGGAGCAGAAGATGGCCGACGGCGACTACGCCGAGGCGACGCTCAACGCATACGCCCGCGCGCAGGGGCGGCTCGAGCACTTCGGCGGCTACCGCTGGCGCGACCAGGCGCAGTCGATGCTGCACGGGCTCGGCTTCGACGACGAGGCGCTCGACCGCAAGCTGTCGACCTTCTCGGGCGGCCAGCTGACGCGCGGCTCGCTCGCCCGCGTGCTGACCGGCGCGCCCGATCTGCTGCTGCTCGACGAGCCGACCAACCACCTCGACATCGCCTCGCTCGAATGGCTCGAGCAGTACCTGATCGGGATGGATGCCGCGATCGTCCTCGTCGCCCATGACCGCTGGTTCCTGGAGGCGGTCGGCACGTCCGTGCTCGAGCTGGAGGCCGGCAGATCGCGCTTCTTCGCCGGTCCCTGGCACGCCTGGCGCACCGAGCAGGCGGCGCGCGAGATCTCCCTCGGGAAGGCGATCGACAAGCAGCAGGCGGAGATCGCCCGGCTGGAGAAGTTCGTCGAGCGCTTCCGCGCGAGAGCGACGAAGGCGAGACAGGCGCAGTCGCGCGTCAGAAAGCTCGACAGAATCGAGCGGATCGAGCGCGACCCGCGCGACAGCCAGTCGCTCGGGTTCCAGTTCAAGACCCCCGAGCGCGCCGGTCGCGTGATCTTCGAGCTCGAGGACGGCACGATCGCCGTGCCCGGCAAGACGCTGCTCGAGCACGCCGAGCTGTGGCTCGAGCGGGGCGAGCACGTCGCGCTCGTCGGCGCCAACGGCTCCGGCAAGACGACTCTGATCGACACGCTCGCGGGGCAGCGCGAGCTGGCCGCCGGGAAGCTGCGGATGGGCCACAACGTCCAGCTCGGCTACCTCTCCCAGCACGCCGAGAACCTCGGCGAGACCGGCAGCGTGCTCGACGCCGCGTCGCGCGCCACGAGACTGACGCCGAACAAGGCGCGGGCGCTGCTGGGCCGCTTCCTCTTCTCCGGCGAGGAGGCGCAGAAGCCGCTCGTCGGCCTCTCCGGCGGCGAGCGCCAGCGACTCTCGCTCGCGATCCTCGTGAGCTCGGGCGCGAACGTGCTGATCCTCGACGAGCCGACGAACCACCTCGACGTCGAGAGCCGCGAGGCGCTCGAGGACGCGCTCAGCCAGTTCGAGGGCTCCGTCCTGCTCGTCTCCCATGATCGGGCGCTGCTCGACGCGGTCGGCACGCGCACGCTCGCCGTCGAGGACGGCAGACTGAAGAGCTACGAGGGCGGCTGGGCCGACTACGTGCGCGTGCGCGACGAGCAGAGAGCGCTCGAGGCCGCGGCCGGCAAGTCGGCGAGCAAGTCGAACGGGAACGGGAACGGGAACGGCGCCGGGGCACGCAGCGCCAAGGGGAACGGCAACGGCAACGGCGCCAAGGCCGCCGTCGCCGCCGCCGCGAAGCCGAAGGCGAAGCCGGCGCGTTCGAAGAACGCCGTCCGCGAGGCGAAGAGACTCGAACGCGAGATCGAGCAGGCGGAGACCGCGCTGCAGGACCTCGAGGCCGAGCTGGCCGATCCGTCCGCGTGGGCCGACGCCGAGCACTCGGCCGACTCGACCGGACGCCACACGGCGGCCAAGCGCGCGATCGAGGAGCTCTACGCGCGCTACGAACGGGTCGCCGACTGACGTCCGCGATCATTCGTCGCCGACTGCCACAGGCGATTCGTCGCCGACTGACGTCGCGCCGGAGCACCGCCGGCTTCACGATCCCGTCACCGATCCTTCACGCCGGTGACACATCGCTCGCGTAGCGCGTCCGTAGCGTCGAGACATGAGCGAACTCACGGTTCACCGCACCCGCACTCCGGAGCCGATCGAAACCGCGGCCGGCGCGCGGCCGCTCGGTGGCCGGCTTGGGCTCGACGTCCCACGTGAGACGTGGCCGACGGCGCCTGAGCTGAAGCGCCTCGAGGCCTGCGGCTACGCGTGGATCCAGATGCACGCGCCGCCGATCGCCATGCTCGGCGACCCGGTGTGCGTGCGACGGCACGCGGACTGCCTGCGGGCGGTCCTCGCGCCGACGAGCTTGCGCGTCGTGCTCCACGCCCCCGACATGCTCAGCGTCGGGACGCGCGAGCACGATCGCGCGTTCGCCGGGCTGCTCGACTACGCCGTCGCGATCGACGCGGCGGTCGTCGTCTACCACGGCGCCCGCTTCCCGGTCGCCGAGGGCCCGGCGGCCGACCGCGTCGAGGATCGCCTGCTCGCCGAGGAGGCCTCGCTGCGCCGCTTCGGCACCCGCGCCGAGCAGGGCGGGCTGCGGATCGCGATCGAGAACCTCGCGCCCGCCTATCCCGGTCCGCGCGAGCTCGCGCACGCGCCGATCTTCGTGCGCGACCTGGTGCGGCGGATCGGCTCCCCCGCGGTCGGGATGGCATTCGACCTCGGCCACGCGCACATCACCACCCAGCTGTCCGGCGTCGCCCTCGTCGACGTGCTCGCGGCGACGATCGACGACGTCGTGCTGTTCCACCTGCACGACAACCTGGGGGTGCGTCGCGGGCCCGGAACGCCGCCCGGGATCGTGCCGCTGCGGCTCGACCTGCACCTGCCGCCCGGCCGCGGAACGGTCCCGTGGCGCGCGGTCGCGCCGAATCTGCGGACCCACGACGCGCCGCTGCTGATGGAGATCGCCCCGGCACATCGCCCGGATCCATTGCGTTTGGCGATCGTCGGCGCCGAACTGCTGACACGTTCCTGACCTCGTTCACAGCTTCTTCACGACCGGGCTACAGCTCGGTAACAGACTCATGTCTCCGCGTCGGAAAGCTGAAGACCGTGAACAGGAAAAACAAAAGCAAGGAGACTCCTGTGAGGTCACGTCAGTGGCTCGCGCTCGCGGCCACCGGTGCCCTGGCACTCGGCGTCACCGCGTGCGGCAGCTCGAACAACGGCTCCAGCAGCACGGCGAGCAGCGGCGGCGGCTCGACCAGCGCCTCTTCCTCGGGCTCAGGCTCGGGCTCCTCGACGATCAACGGCGCCGGCTCGACCTTCGCCGCCCCGATCTACCAGCAGTGGGGCAGCGACCTGAAGGGCCAGGGCGTCACGGTGAACTACCAGCCCGTCGGCTCGGGCGCCGGCGTCGCGCAGCTGACGTCCGGCACGGTCGACTTCGCCGGCAGCGACCCCGCGATGACCGACGCCGAGGAGAGAACGGCGGCCGCCAGAGGCGAGGTCGTGCACTTCCCGATGGCGCTCGGCGCGATCACCGCCTCCTACAACGTCAGCGGCCTCAGATCCGGCCTCAGACTCGACGGGTCGACGCTCGCCGACATCTTCCTCGGCAGAGTCACGAAGTGGAACGACCCCGCGATCGCCGCGCTCAACGCGGGCGTCTCGCTCCCGAGCTCGAACATCACGATCATCCACCGCTCCGACGACTCGGGGACGACCAGAGGCTTCACCGCCTTCCTCTCCTCGGTCAGCCCGGAGTGGAGAAGCAGAGTCGGCGTCGGCAGATCGGTCAAGTGGCCGACCGGCACCGGCGCCAGAGGCAACGACGGCGTCGCCGCCGCGGTCAAGCAGACCTCGGGCGCGATCGGCTACGTCGAGCAGGCCTATGCGCTGCAGAACAACTTCACGTTCGCGGACGTGAGAAACGCGGCCGGCAGATTCGTCGCACCGACGCTCGCCTCGACGTCGGCGGCGGCCAACGGGATCACGGTCCCGGCTGACCTGCGGCTCACCGTCGGCGGCTCGAGAGACCCGGCCGCCTACCCGATCGTCTCGCAGACGTTCGTGATCACGTACAGAGACCTCTGCAGAGCCGGCGTGAAGGACGCGTCCGCCAGAGGCGTCGCGAAGTTCCTGCAGTACGGCCTCGGCAGCGCGGGCCAGGGCGCCCTCAGACAGCTCTCCTACGCGCCGATGCCGAGCGCGATCAACCAGAGAGCGGTCGCGGAGATCGCCACGCTCCAGTGCAACGGGAGCCCGATCGCGGGCTGACCCACGTGGAAGCCGGAACCCTCACCCCCGGCGGCGGCCGCTCCTCCTTGGAGCGGTCGTCGCTGCGGCGGCTCCCCGACCGGCTCCTGAAGTGGGGTCTGACGGCGCTGGCCGCCGCGATCCTCGCGCTGATCGTCTACTTCTTCGTCAGACTCGCGGACGAGTCGAGCGCCGCGTTCTCGAGATTCGGCGTCTTCGGCTTCACGTTCGACGACAACTGGGACGTCTCGAAGAACATCTACGGCGCCCTGCCGCTGCTCGTGGGCACGCTGATCACCTCCGTGATCGCGCTCGTGATCGGCGTGCCGATCGCCGTCGCCACGGCGCTCTACCTCAACGAGCTGTGCCCGCGCCGCGCCCGCGGCGTGCTGACGACGCTCGTCGAACTGCTGGCCGCGGTCCCGTCGGTCGTCTACGGCCTGTGGGGCGTCTTCTTCCTGATCCCGAGGCTCAAGCCCGTCGAGCAGTGGCTCTCGGACACGTTCTCGTTCCTTCCGTTCGTCGGCGGGCCGGTCGCCGGACCGAGCTACTTCATCGCGGGCCTGATCCTTGCGATCATGATCCTGCCGATCGTCTCCGCGATCTCGCGCGAGGTGATCGCGACCGTTCCAGTCGAGCAGAAGGAGGCGGCGCTCGCGCTCGGCGCGACGCGCTGGGAGATGATCCGCATCGCGATCCTGCCGCACGCGCGTGCCGGCATCACCGGCGCCGCGATGCTCGGCCTCGGCCGCGCGATCGGCGAGACGATCGCCGTCACCCTCGTGATCGGCAACGCGCCGACGATCGGCAAGCAGCTCTTCGACCAGGGCTACTCGCTCGCGGCCGTGATCGCGAACGAGTTCGGCGAGGCGGCGGCGACGCCGATCCACCGTTCGGCGCTGATCGCGGCCGGGCTCGTGCTGTTCGTCCTGACCCTGCTGATCAACGGCGGCGCCCGCGCCTTCGTGATCCGCGGCGAGCGCAGGCGCGGCCAGGCATGAGCGCGCTCTCGTTCACCACGTCGCCGCGCCGCCGCCGCACCGACGCGGTCATGCGGGGTGTGCTGCTGGCGGCGACGCTCGTCGCGCTCGTGCCGCTCGTGCTCGTGATCTACATGCTGATCAGCAAGGGCATCGGAGCCTGGAGCTGGAGCTTCTTCACGACCGACCCGACCGGCAGCTTCCTCGGCGACCCCGGCGGCATCAAGAGCGCGATCGTCGGGACCGTCGCGATGGTCCTGCTGGCGACCGTGATCGCGGTGCCGGTCGGCGTCGGCGTCGCCCTCTACCTGACGGAGTTCGGCGGCGGCTCGTGGTTCTCGAAGGCGGTCCGCTACTTCGTCGACGTGCTGACGGGCGTGCCGTCGATCGTCTTCGGCCTCTTCATCTACATCACGCTCGTGATCGGGCACGGCGGCTTCGCCGGCTGGAAGGGCTCGATCGCGCTGGCGCTGCTGATGCTGCCGGTCGTGACGCGCTCGGCCGAGGTCGTCCTGCTGCTGGTGCCGAACGGGCTGCGCGAAGCCGCGCTCGCGCTCGGCGCCCCGCGCTGGCGCGTCGTCGCTCGCGTGGTGCTGCCGACGGCGCTGCCGGGCCTCGTGACCGGCGTGCTGCTCGCGCTCGCGCGCGCCGCCGGCGAGACCGCTCCGCTGCTGTTCACGGCCGTCGCCGCGAACGCGACGACGCTGAACTTCGGCGGACGCATGAACTCCCTCCCGCTGCAGATCTTCAACGACGTGCAGCAGGCTCAGGACCGGCTCGTGCAGCGCGCGTGGGGCGCGGCACTGACGCTTGTCGTGATGATCCTGCTGACCACCCTGATCGCGCGGCTCGCGTCGCGCAGGAGCACAACGTAATGGACCTGAGCAGCACGGAGGACCGTTCCGGGAAGCGCGCGGCGACGCAGATTCCGGCCGCGCCGGCCGCGGCGGGGTCGTCGCCCCTCGCGGCGGCGGCCGGCGCGGCCGCTCGCACCAGCTCGCACGAGGTCACGACCCCGGCGCCGCAGGTCAACGTCGAGGGGCTGCGCTCGTGGTACGGCGAGCAGCAGGCCGTCCGCGGCGTCGACCTCAGATTCGCCGCCAACGCGGTGACGGCGATCATCGGGCCGTCGGGCTGCGGCAAGTCCACGCTGCTGCGCTGCATCAACCGGATGCACGAGGAGATCCCCGGCGCTCGCGCGGAAGGCCGCGTGACGCTCGACGGCCTCGACGTCTACGCGAAGGAGTCCGACGTCGTCGCGGTCCGGCGGGCGATCGGGATGGTCTTCCAGAAGCCGAACCCGTTCCCGACGATGTCGATCTTCGACAACGTCGCGGCCGGCCTGAAGCTGACCGGCACGCGCGGGGTCGACCTGCGCGACCGCGTCGAGCAGGCGCTGCGCGGGGCCGGCCTCTGGGAGGAGGTCAAGGACCGCCTCGGACGCCAGGGGATCGGCCTCTCCGGCGGCCAGCAGCAGCGGCTCTGCATCGCCCGCGCGATCGCGGTCGAGCCGCGCGTCGTGCTGATGGACGAGCCCTGCTCGGCGCTCGACCCGATCGCGACGCTGCGAATCGAGGAGCTGATCGGCGAGCTGCGCGCCAACTACACGATCGTGATCGTGACGCACAACATGCAGCAGGCGGCGCGCGTCGCCGACACGACCGCCTTCATGCTGGCGGGCGAGCTGATCGAGCACACCGCGACCGAGCAGCTGTTCACCAACCCGGCCGACGAGCGCACGGAGCAGTACGTCACCGGGAAGTTCGGATGATCGAGATCCGCCACGAGTACCGCGAGCAGCTGACGCAGATCGAGGAGGGCACGCTCGGCGCGCTCGACATGGCCGTCACCGCGCTCGACCGGGCGATGGAGGCGCTGATCCAGCGCGACGTCGAACTGGCCAGCATGGTCGTCGTCGACGACGACCGGATCGACGGCCGCTACCTCGAGATCCACCAGGCGATCCTGTCGCTGCTGGCGTTGCAGGCGCCCGTCGCCGGCGACCTGCGGATCGTCGCCGCGCTGCTGCACGTGATCCGTCACGTCGAGCGGATGGGGGACCAGTGCGTGTCGGTCGCGAAGATGGTGCCGCTCGACGGCCTCGAGACGCCGACCGACCCCACGCTGCTGTCGCAGGTCGAGCGGATGGGCGCGCTCGTGCGCTCGCAGGCGGTGCAGGCGAAGCGCGCGTTCGCGGCTCGTGAGATGCGGCTGGCGGAGGACCTCGCACGGCGCGACCGCGAGGTCAACCAGCTCAACCGCGCGATCTTCAAGCGCGCGGTCGAGATCGGCGACGACGTCGAGCTGCGCGAGTGGGCGATGCACATGATCCTCGTCGCCCGCTGCCTCGAGCGCTTCGGCGACAACGCGGTCGACATCGGCGAGCAGACCGCGTTCGTCGTGACCGGGCTGTTCCGCGAGTTCTCCGACGCCTCGCAGATCCTGTCCGAGTAGCCGCGCGCCCGGTAGCGGCCCGGGCGGCGGGTCGCTGCCGGGCCGTTGCCGGGCCCTGCCGGGCCGTTGTCGGGGCCGCGATCACGCAAACAGCGGGGAACCCTGTGAACGCGGTGTTATCGCGGCGCCTGCGGGGCTACCTGGCGCGCGGCCGGGGGACTACACTGGCCGCACCATGAACAGCACGTACGCCGTGGCACCGACCCGTCCGTCCGACGAGTCCCGCGCCCCGGGGTCGCGAACGACCCCCCTCCGCCTCGCCATCATCGACGCCGACAGTGGGTTCCTCCAAGTAGTCGAGAAGCGTGTCCGTGCCCGTGGCTGGCAGCAGCGCGTCCTGCCGGGCGCCGTGCCGGTCGACGAGCTCGTGGCGCTGCGTCTCGGAGCGCTCGTCATCGACCTCGCCGTCCTGGGTGCGCCCGGATGGGCGTACCTCGAGCAGGTCTGCGCCGCGCTGCCGGCGCTGCCCGTGATCGTCTGCACCGGTCCCTCGACCGTCGCCCAGCGCGTGCGCGCGCTGCGGATCGGCGCCGACGACTGGCTCGGCAAGCCATGCCATCCGGAGGAGCTCGTCGCCCGCATCGAGGCGATCGTCCGCCGCGGCCGCCTCTCGTCTGCGCCGGTCGAGCGCCCGGCGCTCGAGGCGGGGGAGATCTCGATCCGTCCCGACCAGTTCCAGGCCTTCGTCGGCAGCAGGAGCCTCGACCTGACGCGCCGCGAGTTCGAGCTGATCCGCCTGCTCGCGACGAGCGGCGGGCAGGTGCTCGAGCGCGAGGCGATCTACCAGCGCGTCTGGGGCTACGCGATGGCCCACGGCGACCGCTCCGTCGACGTGTTCGTGCGCAAGCTGCGCCAGAAGCTCGAGCGGATCTCGCCCGAGTGGCGTTACATCCACACCCACTTCGGCGTCGGCTACCGCTTCGCGCCGGAACGCGCCGACGGGGCCGACGAGGTCGCCGGCACGAGTTCCCCGGCGGTCGACGAGCTCGACGGGGATACCATGTCTGCAATGGAGCCCGAACGCGTATTGCAATGACGTCGACGGCGCGCAACGTCGTCATCATCCTCGCGCTCGCCGCGGTCATCGCCTTCGTGCCCGGCGGCGGCAACGGCGGCAGCGCGATCTGGCAGGTGCTGCAGATCCTGCTGTTCGGCGCGCTCGCCTCGTTCGCGGTCCGCATCTACCGCGAGCGCCGCAGCGAGCTCTACGGTCTCGGCGAGCGCAACCGCGCGATCCTCTACGCTGCCGTCGGCCTCGCCACCATCACGCTCGTCGCCACCACTCGCCTGTGGAACAGCGGAACCGGCACGCTCGCCTGGTTCGTGCTGCTCGGCCTCGCGGCCTACGGCGTCTACTTCGTCTTCCGCGCCCAGCGCCAGTACTGAGGGCAGGCGCCGTGCGGTGCTCGCGCTCGGGCCGGCAGCCGCGGTGAGCGCCTTGCGATCCGTCTATCGCGAGCTGGCGCCGAGCGCGCCGCTGCGCGATCTGCTCGCGTGCCGCTGGACGCAGGCGGTCGGCGTCGGCGGTCACGTCCAGCGCGTCGTCCCGGACGGCTGCGTCGATGTCGTGTTGGTCGGCGCCGCCGCGCCGCTGGTCGCCGGACCGGCGACGCGCGCGACGCTCGTCGCGTTGGCGCCGCACTCGACGATCGTCGGCGTGCGGTTCCGGCCGGGGGCCGCGGCCGGCGTGCTCGGCCTGCCGCTGAGCGAGCTGTGCGATCGCAACGTGCCGCTGGCCGAGTTGTGGGGTGCGCCGGCGGTCGAGCGCCTCGCCGACGAGCTCGCGGCTGCGACCGGGGCGGAGGAGCAGATCGCGCTGCTCGAGCGCGCGGTGCTCGTGCGCCGGCGCGACGCGCCGCCGCCGGACCGGCTCATCGCGGCGGCCGCGCGCGTCGTCGGCTCCGCGCCGGCCGAGGTGCGGGTGCGCGAGATCGGCGATTCCCTCGGCGTCAGCGAGCGGCAGCTGCTGCGCCGCTTCCGTGCCGCCGTCGGGTACGGGCCGAAGATGCTCGCCCGCGTCCTGCGCTTCCAGCGCTTCGCGACGGCCGGCTGGGGCGCGAGCGAGGAGACGACGCTCGCGCGGCTGGCGGCCGACGCCGGCTACGCCGATCATGCCCATCTCGCCCGCGACTGCCGGCAACTGGCGGGCGTCGCGCCGGGCGTGGTGCTCGGTCGCGGGTAGCTGGGCGGGGGCGCGCTGGGCGAGCGGCCCGGGCGCGCCGAGCTGATCGCGATCGCGCCGGGCGCACTGCCCGTCGCGCGGCGGCGCAAGCGCCGCTTCTCCACCGAGTTGTGACAGACGCGGGTAGTTCGCCCACGCCGCGCCTGGAAGCGTGGCGGACATGGATCTCGCGACCCCCGAGGACGGTCAAGCCAGCGTCGAGCTCGTCGCGCTGCTGCCGCTGATCGGCCTCCTCGTGCTGGTGCTGTGGCAGGCGGCGCTGGCCGGCGAGGCGGTCTGGCTCGCCGGCACGGCCGCGCGGGCGGCGGCTCGCGCCCATGCCGTCGGCGCCGACCCCACGACGGCGGCCCGCACCGTCCTGCCCCGGCGCTTCGAGCGCGAGCTGGCCGTGCGCCCGGCCTCCGACGGCACCGTTGCGGTCGCGGTGGCGGTGCCGGCCCTGGTCGGCGGCGCGACGCTGACGACGGTCTCGACTCGCGCGCGCTTCGAGGCCCAGCGATGAACGGCGTCGCCTCGGACCTGAACTCCCCTCCGATGCGCCGCTGGCGCGGGTTGCGCGACGTCCGCGGTCAGGCCGCGGTCGAGGTCGTGGCGCTGCTGCCGCTGGTCGCGGCGATCGCCGTCGCGATCATGCAGGCGCTCGCCGCGGGCCGTGCCGAGGAGCTCGCCGGACACGCGGCGCAGAGCGGAGCGGTCGCGCTCGCGGAGGGCCGCGACGGCGCCGCCGCCGCACGCGCCGCCGTGCCCGACGAGGCCCGCGGCCGGCTCGCGGTCGAGGTGCATGGCTCGCGGGTGCAGGTCCGGCTGACGCCGGCGACGCTGATCCCGGGCGCCGCGGCGCTGCTGACGGCGACGGCGACGGCCGACGCGGGGCCGGCGACATGAGCGCGGCGGCCGGGCGAGCGCGCGGCATCTTCGTCGAAGCGCGCCCACGCGTCGCGCCCCCGGCGCTCGCGCGAACGCTGCCCGCGTTCCCCGCCGTCGTCGTCCTCTCCGCGCCGCTGCGCGGGCGCGCCGTCGCGGCGGGCGTCGCGGTGGC
>JAOPZA010000051.1 GCA_025964325.1 Conexibacter sp. | reverse complement strand
GCGTCGCGCCGCACGCGGCGAAGGGCGCCGGCGGCGTCGAGCCGCGGCGTCGTCGTCGCGACGGCGGTGCTCGGCAGCGGCGCGCCCTGCACGCTCAGCAGCCGGCCGTCGGCGGTCAGGTGGGCGCGCAGGCCGCCGCCGAGGACCGGCACGCCGTCGCGGCGCTGGATCCAGCGCAGATGGTGGGTGCCGCCGCGCGAGACGACGTCGGTCGGCGAGCCGAGCCCGGCGAGGTCGCCGGCGTCCAACCGGAAGAGATCGGCGTGCGCCTGGACGTAGCGCAGCGCGATCGCGGCCGGGCTGTCGGTGCTCGGTCCGGTCAGGAAGCCGTCGAGCCGCGCGACCTGCCGCGGCGTCCCGGTGACGGCGTCGAGCCGGACGACCGCCTGCGGTCCCAGCGCTGCCCGCAGCGTCCGGGCGGCCGCCGTCGCAGGCGCGACCGGCGGGGCGCCCGTGCGCTGATCGAAGCCGCCCTGTCCCTCCCGTCGCTGCGCGCCGCCGACGGCATCGGCCGCCGACGGCAGCACGAGCGCGAGGAGCAGCACGAGGAGAAGGGACCGGGCGGCGGGCAACGCGACGAGTATCGGCAGCGACGGCGCGAACATTGAACCCGTGGTCCGGCGCCACGAACCGCCGTTTGGCGCAATGCATCCGGGCACGGACTAGAATCTTCCGTTCCCTCTCCGGGGACCCGCTCCCGTGAACAGTGCAAACACCGCCCAGGCCGAGGGGCCGAATGCCTACCCGAGCGCCGCTCCGCTCGAGTTCCGCAATGTCTCGAAGCGCTACCCGCGCTCGGACAGACCGGCGATCGCCGACCTCTCCTTCTCCGTTCCCGCAGGCGAGATCTGCGTCCTCGTCGGCCCGTCCGGCTGCGGGAAGACGACCGCGATGCGGCTCGTCAACCGCATGACCGACCTCACCTCCGGCGACATCCTGCTCGACGGCGAGAGCGTCACGCAGCGCAAGCCCGCCGAGCTGCGCCGCGAGATCGGCTACGTGATCCAGCAGATCGGCCTCTTCCCCCACCAGACGATCGCGCAGAACATCGCGACCGTCCCGAAGCTGCTCGGCTGGGAGAAGGACCGCACGCAGCGGCGCGTGACGGAGCTGCTCGAGCTCGTCTCGCTGCCGAGCGAGATGGGCGACCGCTATCCCGCCGAGCTGTCCGGCGGCCAGCGCCAGCGCGTCGGCGTCGCCCGCGCGCTCGCCGCCGATCCGCCGCTGATGCTGATGGACGAGCCGTTCGGCGCGATCGACCCGATCAACCGCGAGCGCCTCCAGAACGAGTTCCTGCGGCTGCAGGCCGAGATCCGCAAGACCGTCGTCTTCGTCACGCACGACATCGACGAGGCGATCAAGATGGGCGACCGGATCGCGATCCTGCGCGAGGGCGGCGTGCTGGCGCAGTACGCGACGCCCGACGAGCTGCTCGCGAGACCGGCCGACGACTTCGTCGCGCGCTTCGTCGGCGCCGACCGCGGCCTCAAGCGGCTCACGCTCAGCCAGCTCCACGACATCGTGCTGCTCGACGTGCCGACCGCGCACGTCGGCGACGCCGCGTCCGACGCGCGCGAGCGGGCGGCGCAGCGCGACGCCGACGAGCTGGTCGTGCTCGACGGCGGCGAGCAGCCGATCGGCCGGCTGCCGGTCGCCCGCCTCAACGGCCAGCCGGTCTCGGCCGACGACGCCGATCCGCTGACCTCGACGGCCAGCCGCGAGACGTCGCTGCGCGATGCGCTCTCGCTCGTCGTCGCCGACCGCAATCGCCCCCTCGTCGTGCTCGAGGCCGACGGCCGCCTCGCCGGACTCGTCTCGCTCGAGCTGATCAGCGCGGCGCTGCGGCCGGCGGATGGCGCTGGATCGCCGGAGGCGGCCCGCGGAGCGCAGCGGTGAGCGGCGTGCTGCTCGCCCCGCTCGCAGCTGCGCCGGTCATTCCCGACTTCGGGAGAGGCAGCACGTGCATCCGCGACAACAAGCTCTTCTGCTGGGACTGGGTGCAGAGCAACTGGGGCGGCACGCTGCGCCCGGCGCTGATCCAGCACATCGAGCTGACGCTGATCGCGGTCGTCGTCGGCTTCGCGATCTCGTTCGTCCTGGCGCTCGCCGCCTACCGCTGGAGCCGGCTCGAGCCGCCGGTCGGGATCGTCGCCGGCATCCTCTACACGATCCCGAGCCTCGCGCTCTTCCAGCTGCTCGTGCCGGTCACGGGGCTCTCGCGCACGAGCGCGGAGATCGCACTCGTCTCCTACACGATCCTGATCCTCTTCAGCAACATCCTCGAGGGGCTGCGGAACGTCCCCGCCGACGTACGCGACGCGGCCGAGGGAATGGGTCTGACGCGCTGGCAGACGCTCTGGAGAGTAGAGCTCCCGATGGCGCTGCCGACGATCGTCGCCGGGCTGCGGATCGCAGTCGTGACCGTCGTGAGCCTCGCGACGGTCGCGGTCTTCATCGTCAACGAGGGCCTCGGCGCGCCGATCTACGCGGGGCTGCAGAACGCGTTCAAGACCGAGCTGATCGCGGCCGGCGCGCTGACGGTCGCGCTCGCCCTGTTCGCCGACGGCGCCCTCGTGCTGCTGCAGCGCGTGCTGACGCCGTGGGCGCGGACCGCGCGGAGCTGAGTCGATGAACGACTTCGTGGACGGGATCAAGTTCATCGGCGACAACAGCGGCCTGCTGTGGCACCTGACGATCAAGCACCTCGAGCTGACCGGCGCCGCGGTCGGGATCGCGCTGCTGATCGCGCTGCCGATCGGCATCTGGCTCGGTCACCTGCACCGCGGCTCGTTCGTCGCGATCAGCATCTCCAACGTCGGACGCGCGCTGCCGACGCTGGCGCTGATCTCGTTCGGCGTCGCGATCCTCGGGATCGGCTTCCTCAACTCGATGATCGCGCTCGTGATCCTCGCGGTTCCACCGGTGCTGACGAACGCCTACGTCGCGGTCGAAGGCGTCGACCGCGACGCCGTCGAGGCGGCCGAGGGCATGGGCATGACGCCGCTCGAGGTGCTGCTGCGCGTCGAGCTGCCGCTTGCGCTGCCGCTGATCTTCGCCGGCATCCGCATCGCCGTCGTGTTCGTGATCGCGACGGCGACGATCGCCTCGGTCGCCGGTGGAACGGGCCTCGGCGACATCATCGTCGACCAGGCGACCTATCGACTTCCGGGCGTCATCGGCGCCTCGATCTGCGTCGCGGTCCTCGCGCTGCTCGCACAGCTGCTGTTCGCGCTGCTGCAGCGGGCGATCACGCCGCGGGGCCTGCGCGTGCAGAAGGTGCGGCCGGGCCGCCCCGAATCGGCAGCGGCCGTCCCAGTCATCACCAACTAGGCACGGGACCGGCGCGGCGTGCTGGGAGGCGCGCCACCGTCCGGGAAGCGAGCCATGCTCCGACGGCAATCCAGAAAGAGAGACATCAACGTGAAGCAGGGTACGTTGCGCATCGGCCTCGCCATCCTGGCGGCGCTCGCGCTCGCCGTGGGCCTCGCCGCCTGCGGGAGCAGCAACAACAAGAACAGCGGCACCAGCAGCTCGGCCGCGGGCGCGTCGACGTCCGCATCGAGCACGCCCGCGGGTCAGCCCGGCACGGGCAAGCCGGCCGTCACGCTCGGCGACAAGAACTTCACCGAGCAGTTCATCCTCGGCCAGCTCTACAGACAGGCGCTCGAGGCGAAGGGCTACGCGGTCAGACTGAAGGACAACATCGGCTCGACGGAGATCGCCGACAAGGCGCTTCGCAGCGGCCAGATCGACCTCTACCCCGAATACATCGGGATCTTCAACACCGCCGTGGCCGGCGACACGAAGGCCTACGGAACGGTCCAACAGGCGTACGCCGCCGGCAGAGCGTACGCCGAGAGACACGGCTTCACGCTGCTGCCGCTGACGCCGTTCACCGACGTCGACGCGCTTGCCGTCAAGCCGGCGTACGCACAGAAGAACAACCTCACGTCGGTCGCCGACCTGGCGAAGATCAGAGGCCTGCGGCTCGGCGCCCCGCCCGAGTTCCGCAAGCGCGAGACCGGCCTCGTCGGCCTTGCGCGGGTCTACGGGATCAGAGACGTGAGCTTCTCGCCGCTGACGATCGGGCTCCAGTACCAGGCGCTCGACAGCGGCAAGATCGACACCGCCGACGTGTTCACGACCGACGGTCAGCTGCAGGGCGGCAGATACACCGTCCTGAGAGATCCGAAGAACGTCTTCGGGTTCCAGAACGTCACCCCCGTCGTCAGCTCGAGAGTGCTCACGGCCGAAGGCCCCGAGTTCCAGGCGACGATCGACGCGGTCAGCCAGAAGCTCACGACCGAGGCGATGCAGAGAATGAACGCCGCGGTCGCGATCGACAAGCAGTCGCCCGCCGCCGTCGCGAGATCGTACCTGCAGGCGAACGGGCTCCTCTAGGAGCAAGGACGTCTGACGATTCCACCACCCGCGGGTTCGGCGCCAGCCGAACCCGCAGTGGAATCGGCGCAAGCCGATTCCACATTGGCTGCTCGGGCTGGGTCTACGCCCACTGGCGGGAGCGCTTCTACCCGCCGAAGCTGCCGCAGAGGCGCTGGCTCGAGTACTACGCGACGCAGTTCGACACCGTCGAGCTGAACAGCACCTTCTACCGGCTCGCGCGGCAGGCGGCGGTCGAGCGCTGGGTCGAGCAGACGCCGGACGGGTTCGTCTTCGCCGCGAAGGCGAGCCGCTACCTGACGCACATGAAGCGACTGACCGATCTCGACCGCGGCGTCGATCGCTTCTACGACGCGATCGCACCGCTCGTCGAGGCCGGCAAGCTCGGGCCCGTGATCTGGCAGCTGCCGGAGCGCTTTCAGCGCGACGATGAGCGCCTCACCGCCGCCCTCGAGCGGATCGCCGACCTCCCCCCTGGCCGCCATGCGTTCGAGTTCCGGCATCCCAGCTGGTTCGTGCCGGAGGTCGAGGCGCTGCTGCGACGCCATCGCGTCGCGCTCGTGATCGGAGACCACCCGCTGCGGCCGTTCCAGTCCCACGCGCGGACCGCCGACTTCACGCTCGTCCGCTTCCACTACGGCCGCCGCGGCCGGCACGGCAACTACTCGGAGACGGAGCTGCAGGCGTGGGCGCGGCGGCTGCGCGAGTGGGCGGCCGAGGTCGACGTCTACGGCTACTTCAACAACGACTGGGAGGGCTTCGCGCCGCGCAACGCGCAGCGGCTGCGGAGACTGCTGGGCGACGGCTCGTGTCCCTAGGATCCGGAGGAGCCGAAGCCGCCCTCGCCGCGGTCGCTGTCGGGCAGCGCGTCGACCTCGATCGGCGCCGGCAGCTCGACGCGGATCAGCACGAGCTGCGCGATGCGGTCGCCGGCGGCGATCTCGCACGGCGTCTCGCGGTCGGTGTTGAGCAGCAGGACCTTCAGCTCGCCCCGATAGCCGGCATCGATCAAGCCGGGCGCGTTGACGAGCGCGATACCGCTGCGCGCGGCGAGACCGGAGCGCGGCAGCACGAGGCCGGCCAGTCCCTCGGGGATCGCGACGGCGATGCCGGTCGCGACCGACGCCCGTGCTCCGGGCGCGAGCGTGACCGCCTCGATCGCGTGCAGGTCGAGGCCGGCGTCGCCGCCGTAGGCGCGGCGCGGCACGATCGCATCGGGATGGAGTCGACGGACGGGCAGTGCGCCGCCGGCGCCTGCGCTCAACGCGGGCTTCCGTTGAACGTGTACCGCTCGAAGCGCGCGGCGACTGTCGCCGGGAGGCGCGCGCTCACGCGCACGCCCTCGGGCGTGTCCTCGCGCGAGAGGTCGCCGGCGACCTGGTGGAGCTCGGCCATCCGGCCGCCCTCGTGGTAGGGCAGCAGCAGCTCGACGTCGCGCAGCGAGCGCGCGAACTCCGACTCGATCCGCTCGCCGAGTCCCTCGAGTCCCTCCCCCGTGAGGGCGGAGACGAGGAAACCGTCGCGGTGCCGGAAGGCGAGGTCCTCACGCGCCTCCGCATCGAGCGCGTCGGCCTTGTTGAGCACGAGCAGCCGCGGCTGGTCGCCAGCGCCGATCTCCTCCAGCACCGACTCGACCGCGGCCATCATCTCGTCCCGGTCCTCCTCCGGGGCGGAGGCGTCGACGACGTGCAGCAGGAGGTCGGCGATGCGCGTCTCCTCGAGCGTCGCGCCGAACGCGTCCACGAGCTGGTGGGGCAGCTTGCGGATGAAGCCGACGGTGTCGGTCAGCAGGTAGTCGCGGCCGCCGAGTCGCAGCGAGCGCGTCGTCGGGTCGAGCGTGTGGAAGAGACGGTCGCGGACGCCGACGTCGGCGCCCGTCATCGCGTTGAGGAGCGTCGACTTGCCGGCGTTCGTGTAGCCGACCAGCGCGACCGTCGGCAGCTTCGCCCGCTCGCGCTCGGCTCGCATCACGCCGCGGCTCGCCTGCACCTCCTTGAGGCGCCGCCGCAGGGCGGAGATGCGGTCGCGCGCGAGGCGGCGGTCGGTCTCCAGCTGCGACTCGCCCGGTCCCCGCGTGCCGACGCCGCCGCCGAGGCGTTCGAGATGGGTCCAGAGGCCGCGCATCCGCGCGAGGTTGTACTCGAGCTGCGCCAGCTCGACCTGCAGCTTGCCCTCGGCGGAGTTGGCGTGCCCGGCGAAGATGTCAAGAATGATCGCGGTGCGGTCGACGACTGGTATGCCGAGCGCCTCCTCGAGGTTGCGGCCCTGGCGCGGCGTCAGCTCGTCGTCGGCGGCGACGACGTTCGCGTCGGAGGCCTTCACGAGCGCCTTCAGCTCCTCCAGCTTGCCGGAGCCGAGATAGGTGTTCGGGTGCGGCGCCTCCATGTGCTGGACGAGCCGGCCGACGGTTGCGACCCCAGCGGTGCGCAGGAGCTCCTCGAGCTCGGCGAGATCGTCGCCCTCCGGCAGCGCGGCGATCATGTAGGCGCGCTGGCGAGCGCGCCCGTTCGACTCCGATCCGTCGGAGCGCGTCGGTGTGGTGCGGCCGTGGCGGCTGCGGGTCGTCGGCATTCCTTCAGTCTAGAGGTGTCCGGGCGATCCGACCGCCGTCGAGTGACGTGCGTGCGCCTCGCTCAGCCGAGCGCGTGGATCCGCGCGACCGTGCTGCCAAGCACCCGCCCGCAGCGGGCCGCTCGGCTCAGCCGAGTCCCTGGATGCGGGCGACCGCCTCGCTCAGCCGCTCGTCCGGCGTCGTCAGCGAGATGCGGAAGAAGCCCTCGCCGCTGGCGCCGTACGCGCCGCCGGGCGAGATCACGACGGCCGCCTGCTCGAGCACGTGCTCGCAGTAGGCGGCGGCGCTTTCGTAGCCGCTCGGGACCGGCGCCCAGACGTAGATCGTGCCCTTCGGCGGCGTCACGTCGACGCCGGCGGAGCGCAGCGCGTCGCAGACGAGGTCGCGGCGGCGCGCGTAGATCGCGTTCATCTTCGCGACCTCCGCATCGACCGCGGGCTGGAGCGCCGCCAGGCCGGCCAGCTGGACGGCCTCGAAGAGGCCGGAGTCGATGTTCGACTTCAGCTTCCAGTAGGCGGTGATCGCGTCGGCGTTGCCGACGATCGCGGCACAGCGCCAGCCGGTCATGTTGTAGCCCTTGGAGAGCGAGAAGACCTCGACCCCGACCTCCTTCGCGCCCGGCGTCGCGAGGAACGACGGCGCGACGTAGCCGTCGTAGGTCGTCTCGCTGTAGGCGTTGTCGTGCACGACGAGGATGTCGTGCTCGCGCGCGAACGCGACCACTCGCTCGAAGAAGCCGTCCGGCACGATCGCGCCCGTCGGGTTGTTCGGGTAGTTGACGAACAGCAGCTTCGCGCGGGCGGCGTCGGCGGCCGAGATCGCGTCGAGGTCGGGCGCGAAGCCGAGCTCCGGCACCAGCGGCATCAGCACCGAGTCGGCGCCCGCGAGCAGCGGGCCGCCCGTGTAGACGGGATAGCCGGGGTCCGAGGCGAGCGCGACGTCCTCTGGGTCGAGGAAGGCGAGGTTGAGGTTGAAGATGCACTCCTTCGCCCCGATCGCCGGCATCACCTCGGTGGCGGGATCGAGCGCGACGCCGAAGCGGCGGTCGTAGAAGGCGGCGATCCCCTCGCGGAAGTCCTGGCGCCCGCGGTTGGACGGGTACTGATGCGTGCCGGCGTCCGCGACGGCGCGCTGTGCGGCCGCGACGATCGGCGGGAAGGTCGGCATGTCGGGGTCGCCGATGCCGAGCGAGATGACGTCGATGCCGGCGGCCTTCTTCTCCGCGATTCTGCGCTCCAACTGCGCGAAGAGGTAGGGCGGGATCCGGTCCAGTCGCTTACTCGGTCGCATGCAGCTCCTTCAGGAAGTCATCGGAGAGCACGCCCGCGAAGACGGGGACGGCCCAGCCGGTCAGGTTCACGTGCAGGTCTTCGGCCACCTCGACGTCGAGCTCGCCGCCGTCGAGCAGGACGGTCACGCGACCGTCCTCCCCGCCCCCGCGCAGCACGTGCGCGACGGCCGCGCCGGTCGCGCCGGTGCCGGAGGAGAGCGTCTCGCCGACGCCGCGCTCGAAGATCCGTGCGCGGATGCGGTCGGGGGCCAGCTCGGCGTACCAGGAGACGTTCGTGCGGTTCGGGAAGCGGGCGTCATGTTCGATCGCGGGGCCGATCGCGGGCAGGTCGAGCGCCGCCAGCTCGGCCTCGGAGGCGACGCGGATCGCGCACTGCGGATTGCCGATCGAGACGTGCTGGAAGCGCCATTCGCGCCCGTCGGCGGTCAGCGTGCCGGCGCCGTCGGGCGGTCCGCCTGGGAGGTCCTTCGAGGTCAGCTTCGCGCGGCCCATGTCGACACGACAGGTGGTCGGGCCCGTGATCGTCGGGCGGATCTCGCCCGCGACCGTCTCGATCGAGAAGGTGTCGGTGGCGGTCCAGCCGCGGTGGCGCAGGTACATGATCGCCTCGCGCGCGCCGTTGCCCGACAGCTCCGCCTCCGAGCCGTCGGGGTTGAAGATCCGCAGGTCGGCGACGAAGCCCGCTCGCGTCGGCGGGGAGAGCAGCAGCACGCCGTCGGCGTGGATCCCGAAGTGGCCGGCGCAGAGCTTCGCGACGCGCGGCGCCGTCAGCTCGAACGGGAGCTCGGCGGCCTCGACGATCACGTAGTCGTTGCCAAGGGCCTGCCACTTCTCGAACTTCACCTTCGCGCCTCCGGTCGTCGAACGGCCGCGCTCGTGCGCGGCGCCGGAGCCTACCGGCTCAGTGCCGCGATCTCGTCGGCGACGTCGTCGGCGGCGCGGCCGGTGACGTCGATCGTGTGGACGCCCGCCAGCTTGCGCATCCACGTCAGCTGGCGGCGGGCGTAGTTGCGCGTGCGGCGCTTCATGCCCTCGACGTCGCCGGTCAGCAACTCGGTGAAGCCGAGCGCCTTGCGCGCCGTGTCGGAGGCGCCGGCGGCGTGGGCGCGCACGACCTCGTCGCGCGCGCCGGCTGCGAGCATCGCGTCGACGCGCGCGTCGATCCGCGCGTAGAGCGCGTCGCGCTCCATCACGAGACCGATCAGCAGCGTCGGATGGCGCACCGCGTCGGTCCACAGCTGCGAGGGGCCGTCGGGCGGCTCGAGCTCGCCGGCGTCGAGCAGCTCGTGGGCGCGCACGATCCGCTGGCGGTCGTTCGGGTCGATCGTCTCCGCCGCCCACGGCGCGCGCCGCGCCAGGCGCAGGTGCAGCGCCGGCGCCCCCTCGCGCTCGAGCTCCGCCTGCCAGCGCTCGCGCACGCCCTCCGGCGGCGGCGGGCGCAGCGCCAGCTCGGTCAGCGCCGCGCGCAGGTAGAGGCCGGTGCCGCCGACGACGATCGGCCGCCGGCCGGCGGTCAGCAGCGCGTCGATCTCGGCGTGCGCGAGCTCGGCGTACTGGCCGGCGCTGAAGGTCGCGTCGACCGGCAGGAAGGAGATCAGCCGGTGCTCGAGCAGCGCCTGCTCGCGTTCGTCCGCCGCGCCGGTGACCAGCTCGAGGCCGCGGTAGACCTGCAGCGCGTCGGCCGAGACGCCGACCGGGTCCTCCCCCGCGCGCCGCAGGCGCGTCGCGAGCGCGGTCGCCACCGCGGTCTTGCCGATGCCGGTCGGGCCGAACAGCGCGATCACGGTCGGGCGGGCCACCGCCGCAGTATCGCGCCTGTCCGGGAAGGCGTGGAGCGAGGTTGGCGACGGCAGTATCGTGGAGTGGTGGCGCCTCTGATCGGCACCGGCCTCTCGACCCATCCCGACCCGCGCGTCGGCGCGATCGAGGCTGCGCACGCCGCCGGCAGAGGCCTCGCCGGCGAGCGCGCCGACATCGCGATCGTCTTCGCCGCGGGTGCCCACCTGGCGGCGCCCGAGGCGACGCTCGAAGGCGTCCACGAGGCGCTCGTCCCGCCGCAGCTGATCGGCTGCGGCGCCGGCGGGGTGCTCGGCTGCGGCTCGGAGTACGAGGCCGGGACGGGGGTCGCGGTGTGGGCCGCGTCGCTCGGCGACGGCGCCGCGCGACCCTTCCACGCGACCGCCGCGGAGCTCGAGGGGATGATCGCCGTCACCGGGATGGAGGACCTCGCCGGCGCCAGCGGCGCGATCCTGCTGCCGGATCCGATGAGCTTCCCGACCGACGCCCTGCTGTCGGACATGGCGACGCGCGCGCCGGGCGTGCCGATCGTCGGCGGCCTCGCGAGCGGTCGCACGGCGGAGGGCGGCGGGGCGCTCTTCTTCGGCGACCGCGTCCACGACGGCGGCGCCGTCGGCGTGCGCTTCGACGGGATCGACGTGCTGCCGTGCGTCTCGCAGGGCGCGACGCCGGTCGGGCCGGAGATGACGATCACGGCGGCCGAGGGGAACGTGATCGGCGAGCTGGCCGGTCAGCCCGCGCTCGACCGGATACGCGAGGTGATCGAGGGTCTCGACGTGCGCGAGCAGACGCTGATCGCGGGCGGTCTGCTGGTCGGGATCGTCGTCGAGAACGGCCACGCCGACTACGAGCAGGGCGACTTCCTCGTGCGCGGCGTGCTCGGCGCGGACCCCGCGGCCAGCACGCTCAGCGTCGCCGCGATGGTCTCTCCCGGCCAGGTGCTGCGGCTCCACGCGCGCGACGCGGCGGCCGCCGACCGCGACCTCCACGACCAGCTCCGGCTGCGCGCCGAGGCGCTCGGTGGCAGGCCCGCGGGAGCGCTCGCGTTCTCCTGCCACAGCCGCGGGCGCGAGATGTTCGGGATCGCAGACCACGACGCCGGCATGCTCGCGCGGGAGCTCGGCGGCGCGCCGACGGCAGGCTTCTTCGCGGCCGGCGAGATCGGCCCGGTCGGGCCCGCGAGCTTCATGCACAGCTTCACCGCGACCGTTGCCGTGTTCGGCGGCTGACTGTGGCACGCTTCCCGGCGTGACCAAGATCGACGGAACCACCGTCCTGCTGACCGGCGCGACCGGCGGCATCGGACAGGCGATCGCGCGCGCGCTCGCGGCGCGCGGCGCGACGCTCGTGCTGACCGGGCGCCGCACCGACGTGCTCGAGCCGCTCGCCGCCGAGCTGCGCGGCCGCACGGTCGCCGCCGACCTCGCCGACCGCGAGGCGGTCGTCCGGCTCGCGCGCGAGGCCGGCGAGATCGACATCCTCGTCTCCAACGCGGGGCTGCCGGCGAGCGGCCGGCTCGACGACTACGCCGTCGACGAGGTCGACCGCGCGATCGACGTCAACCTGCGCGCCGCGATCGTGCTGGGGAAGCTGCTGTCGGAGCCGATGGTGCAGCGCGGCCACGGCCACCTGCTGTTCGTCTCCTCGCTCGCGGGCAAGACCTCGCAGCCCGGGATGGCGCTCTACTCGGCGACCAAGTTCGGGCTGCGCGGCTTCGCGCGCGGCATGCGCGAGGACCTGCGCGACCACGGCGTCGGCGTCTCGACCGTCTTCCCCGGCTTCATCCGCGACGCCGGCATGTTCGCCGAGGCCGACGTGACCCTGCCGCCGGGCACCGGCACCCGTACCCCGGACGACGTCGCGGCCGGCGTCGTCAAGGCGATCGAGGGCAACCGCGCGGAGCTGGAGATCGCGCCGCTCGGCCTGCGGGTCGGGACCGCGCTCGCCGCGCTGCTGCCCGAGCCCTCCGCGCGCATCGCCCGCCGCCTCGGCTCGATGCGAGTCGCGGCCGACATGGCCGCGGGGCAGCGCCACAAACGCTGAGGGTTGCCGTCGGCGCGGGTTTCGCGCTCTGCGCGAACAGGCGCAAGCGAAACGAGCGCGCAGCGCCAGGCTTCGCCTCGCTCAGCGCGAACACCCGCAAGCGAAACGAGCGCGCGGCGCGAGGCTTCGTCTCAGTCGATCACGGCGTGGTCGTCGGTCACCGACGACATCGCCATCAGGATCTCGTCGGCGAGGCGCGCGCCATCGTCGGCGTACTCCGGCGTCGCCTCGATCCGCATCACGACCTCGTCGCCGTCGATCTCCTCCAGGCCGATGTGCGGGTGGTCGCGCAGCGCGACGGTGATCCCCTGCTCCAGCAGTGCCTGGACCTCGGTCGGCTTGATCCCGCGGCGCAGGCGGGCGCGCACGTCGACGGAGGCCGGCTCCCGCAGCGGCACGACCGCCGCGCTCAGAACGACGCTGTTCGGGACCATGATGCGGTCCTCGCCGCGTGCGAGCGTCGTGTAGAGCAGGCCGAGCGAGCTGACGACGCCCTCGGTCTGCCCGGCGAGGCCGCCGGCCTGCAATCGCACGCGTTCGCCGACGCGGAACGGGCGGGCGCTCAGCAGGACCATCCCGGCGATCAGGTTGCCGAGCGTCTGCTGCGCCGCGAGACCGAAGACGACTGCGGTGAAGCCGCCGCCGACGGCGAGCGTCTGGGTCGTGAGACCGGCGACGCGCAGCGCGACGATCGTGACGATCAGGACCGTCAGCAGCCGCAGCAGGAAGCCGGCCGTGCCGGCGGTGCCGGGATCGAGTCGCCGGAACAGCTCCGGTCCGACGGCCCGGCCGACGTCGCGGGCGAAGGCCCAGCCGAGGATCACGAGCGCGACCACCGTGCACCAGCGGACGGGCACGTCGAGGGCCGGCCCGAAGACGCTCCGGCGGTAGGAGTAGAGGATCATCACGCCGGCGATCAGCGGCAGCAGCACGAGCGCCTGACGCTGCGCGCGCTTCGCGGCCCGCTGGCCCAGCTGCCGGGCGAGCCCGACCTCCTCCCAAGCGTGGCTGCGCGTCTGGAGCATCCGCTCCAACGCTCTCTCTCGCCGGCCTCTCACGCGCTCGTCCATCTCCTTCCGATACACCCGCCGCTGTGGGAGTTGCGGTTCGTGGGCGTGCGAAGCGTCACACAGGGCACGCGTCCTCATCGCGACTCCGCGCTCAGCCAATCACCTACCCCGTGCCTCGGCCGCTGACGCGCCGGTGGCGCCGTTCGGCCTCAGAACAGCGCCTGCTGCTCGGCGGCCGCATCCCGCGCGGCCGCGGGCGTGCTGCCCGCATCCCGAGCGCCCGGCTCCCGGGCGCCCGGCAGTGCACGCACGCGCGCTCGCAGCCTCCAGGCGGGGGCGCGCCGGCTCGGGTCGGCGCGCTCGCGCACGAGCCGCGAGAGCCGCTGGCGCTCGGCTCTCGGTGCGTAGGCGCCACGCGCGTAGAGGCGCTCGTACTGCGGCACGAGGTCCGGCCGCGTCGCGCGCAGCCAGTCCATGAAGACCCCCCGCACCTCGCCGCGCAGGTGCAGGGCGATGCCGGAGACCGCGGTCGCACCGGCATCGGTCGCCATCTGCAGGATCCGCTCGACCTGCGCGGGCGAGTCGTTGATGCCCGGCATCAGCGGCGCGACGAGGATGCCCGCCGGGATGCCCTGGCGGTTCAGCTCCGCGACCGCCTCCATCCGCGCCTTCGGGTTGGGCGTGTGTGGCTCCGTCGCCCGCCAGGCCTGCTCGTCGATCGTCGGGATCGAGAGGCTCGCGGTGAACTCCGTCCGCGCCGCGATCTGCTTCATCAGCGCCAGGTCGCGCAGCAGCAGCGGCGACTTCGTCAGCACCGAGCAGGGGTTCCCGGCGTCGCGCATCGCCTCCCAGATGCCCGGCATCAGCTTGTAGCGGCCCTCGACCCACTGGTACGGATCGGTGTTCGTGCCGAGCGCGACGTGCTCGCCCTTCCACGACGGTCGCGCCAGCTCGAGGCGCAGCACCTCGGGCACGTTCACCTTGACGACGATCTCCTTCTCGAAGTCGCGGCCGGCGTCGAATCCGAGGTAGGTGTGCGTGGGGCGGGCGAAGCAGTTGTGGCTGACGATCCCGTCCGCGATGAAGTCGCCCGTGCCGGTGGTGATGTCGTACAGCCGCATCGCGACGCCGAGCGGCTCGACCGACACCACGCGCCGCGAGCCCGCGCACTTCAACGCCACCCCGGCGATGTCCCGCCTGCGCGTGATCGCCGGGTCGGTCGTGTGGAAGAAGCGCATCCGCGCGTCGAGGCCGCCGAGCAGGCGCACATGTCTGAGACCGTCCGCGTGGCGCGTCGACTCGACGACGTGGTCGAAGCCGAGGTGGCGCAGGCAGGCCGCGGTCCAGTCGAGGATCGCTCGATCCGTGTTGGCGATCCGCAGCGCCTGGTCGCCGCCGGCCGATCCCTCGGCGTCGAAGATGCCGGCGAGGAAGCCCTTGCGCCAGTCGTCGGTCGGGTCGAGCGGCCAACGGGTCAGCTCTTCGATGCGCTCGACGCCGGAGCGCCGCTGCGTGCGTACCGCAGCGATCGGCTTGCGCGTGGCGATACCTGCGGCGAAGGCGAATCGATCGGTCTCGACGTCGCTCGAGCGAAGGTACGCTTGCGCGCGATCGAGTGCCTCTTCGTCCGCGAGCGCGAGACGAAAGCGGTGCACGTCCCCGTGGGTGCGGCCGGCACGCTCGTAGGAGTGCGACCCGAGGCGGCCGTCCCCCCGGACCATGCCGCACAGGTAGCCGCGGCGGTAGTCCGCGCTCTCGGCCGGTCCACGAGCGAAGTGCCCGCTGCCGAGCAGCGCGTCGTTCACGGTCAGGTGCGGACGCCTGTCCGCACCCTGCTCGTCACCGGTCACGTGCTTCCAGCCGCGCCCGCTGAGGAAACGGTGATCGGCGCTCGCGACCAGCTCGGTGCCGTCCTCGAGCATGACGCGGTAGGCCGGCTTCACGCTCGACCAGTGGGCGAGCACCTCCGTCGGCTCGTAGCGGCGGTAGCGCCCGCGCTGCACGGTGCCGTAGACGCGGTCTCCCGGACGCAGGTCCGCGAGCGGCTTCGTGCGGCCGTCGACCATCAGGATCGGCGTGTCGCCCGCCATGCAGTAGACGCACGCATGGCTGCAACCTCGATATGGGTTGATCGTCCAGCGGAACGGCATCCGCGAGCGCTCGGGGACGCGGTTCAGCGCCGAGCGCGCGCGGATCTCGTAGAAGCGCGTGTCGAGCGCCTCGGGCGCGTCGAAGTGGCGGACGACGGCGGCGTCGCGATAGCCCGGCAGGCGCGCCGTGTCGTCGCTGTCGAGAGTGAGGTTGTCCCAGCGCACGAACACATGTTCGCATAGGCGTCGGACGCGCGCGCGCCAGGGCCGTGGGCGGCGGCCGGCGCGCGCCGGCGCGGCCGCGGCTCG
>JAOPZA010000042.1 GCA_025964325.1 Conexibacter sp. | reverse complement strand
CGGCAGCGGCTGGTGCTGGTGCTGGTGCTGGTGCTGGTGCGCGGACGTGGGCGGCTGGTGCTGGTGCTGGTGCGCGGACGCGGACGGCTGCGGCTGGTGCTGGTGCGCGGACGGCTGCGGCGCCGGTGCGGGCGCGGGGCGCCCCGGCACCTGGGCAGGTCCCTGGACGGCGCCGCCGAGCGCGGCGCCGCAGTGGGAGCAGAAGCGGTCGGCGCTGCCGAAGAGCGCGAAGCAGCGCGGGCAGGTGCCGCCGATCCCGGGCTCGCGCACGTCGCGCAGCTCGCGGCGCTCGTCGAGCACCTGCTCGAGCGCGCGCAGCTCGTCGTCGCTCGCGCGGATCTGGTCGATCTTCTGCGCGACGAGGTCGTCGCGCTTGCGCTCGAAGCGCCGCAGGTCGAAGGCGAGGCCGCCGAGGTCGCGCACCTGCAGCTCCCGCACCTTGCGCAGGTAGCGCAGGCGCCGCCGCATCTTGCCGCGCTCGCGGAAGCCGGCGCGGCGGTCCTTCGGCGACTCCGGCTGCTCCGGCGGCGTCGCGTCGGCCGGCGGTGTCTCCCCGGGTGGGCTCGGTGGCGCCTCCGCCGGCGTGGCGGGGATCGCGGCGGGTGCGGGCGAGGTCCGCCACAGGCTCGTGGCTGCGCCGTCGCTGGGCGCGAGGGCGTCGAGCTGCTGCGTCTGCGCGTCCGTGGGCTGCTCGGTCGGCGGGGTCACCGCCGTCTGAGACGCGTCGGAGCCGTCGGAAGTTGCGCTCGCCGCATCGCCGTTGGCCGCGGGCAGACCGACGTCCGCGCCGTCCTCCTCGGTGAGCTGCGTCGCCGTCGTCGGCGCTGCCGCTTCATCGGGATCCTCGGCACGGCGGCGTGCAATGCGTTGGAACAAGCCGCTCATCGGTTGATGGACACCGCGTCTCCTGCCATGGCGGCGTCTCCGCGGCGAGTATAGCGGCGCAGACGGCCGCTCCCGCCGCCGCCGGAGACGACCGCCTCCCACGCGACGGCGACCCGCGCGGCCATCCGCTCGGCTGAGAAGAGGGCGGCGCGCGCCCGGCCGTCGATCCGCGGATCGGCCGCGGCGAGGTGCGGGGCGAGCGCGGCGCGCCAGCGGGCGGCGTCGAACGACGAGCAGTGCGCGCCGTCGAGCTCGGCCAGCGCGAGCTCGTGGATCCCGGTCGGCGTCGCCAGCACCGGCACGTCGCAGGCGAGCGCCTCGAGCGCCGCGAGCCCGAAGCCCTCGTGCTCGGACGGGATCAGGACCGCGTTCGCGGCGTTGATCCAGTCGGGCACCGCGTCGGGATCGACGTCGCCGAGCGTCAGCAGCGGCACGTCGCCGGCGACCTCCCGCGCGCGGTCGTAGCGCTTGCCGGCACGCGCCGGATCGGCCGGGAACAGCAGGTACGGGCCGGCCGGATCGAGCCCGAGCCGTGCGCGCGCCTCCGCGCGCGGCACGCGCCGGAAGCGCGCGAGGTCGACGCCGCAGGGCAGCACCGCGACGCGCCGCGTCGTGCCGGCGCCGGGGATCCGCGTCGCCAGCGAGGCCGAGACGGTCGCCGCGAGCGTCACGAACGGCAGCACCGCGCGGCTCAGCCGCCCGCTGCGCGGGTGCACGAGGTCGGTGCCGTGGAACGTGACGACGTGCGGCGCGCGGCGCACGACGAGCGACGGCCAGGCGGTCAGGCCGAAGTGCGCGTGCACGACGTCGAAGCGCTCGCGGGGGTAGCGGCGCCGCAGCTCTCGCGCCGCGCGCGGGTACGAGCGCACGCCCGGCGGGAAGGCGAACAGCTCGACCTCGATCCCGTCGCGCCGTCGCAGCGCCTCGACCTGGTCGCGCACGAAGCGCCCGAGCGCAGGTCGCTGCGGCGACGGGTACATGTTCGTGACGACGAGGGCGCGCATCTCGTCGCGGCAGCCTACCCGTCCGTCGCGGCAAGGCTGCACGGCGTCGTGCGCGTTTTGTCGCAGCCGCGTCTCGATCCGTCACACGACCCCGCGCAGACTCCTCCGCATGCTCAGCGACCGACGAGGAGGACGGGATGATCTACCGCCTGATGGGACGGATGCACCTGCTGCTGGAGCGCGTCGCGCGCAGCGAGCGAGGCCAGGGAACGGTCGAGTACGTCGCGCTGATCCTGCTCGTCGCCGCACTGCTGGCAGGCATCGTCGCGGCGACCAAGGGATCGAAGTTCAGCACCGGCGGAATCGCCGAGACGATCATCAAGCAGATGAAGCAGGCGCTCGAATCGATCAAGTAGCGACGGCGGCCGGGGCACGAGCCGGCGCCGGGCCGCCGCCGCGTCGGCCGGCGTCCCGAGCTGCTCCGGCCGCCCGCGTTCCCGCCCCGGCCTCTGCCACCATGGACCGCGTGACGACGCTCGACCGACCTGCTCGCGAACGGCCGATCGCCGTCTTCGACTCCGGTGTCGGCGGCCTCACCGTGCTGCACGAGCTGCTCGTCTCGCTGCCGAACGAGGACTTCCTCTACTTCGGCGACACCGCCCGCTTCCCCTACGGGGAGAAGACGCAGTCGGAGCTGCGGACGTTCGCCGTCGAGATCGCCGACCATCTCGTGGCCGCCGGCGCGAAGCTCCTCGTCGTCGCCTGCGGCTCCGCGTCGGCGGCGGCGCTGCCCGCGCTGGAGCAGCATCTCGCGGACACGGACGTCGACGTCGTCGGCGTGATCGTGCCGGCGGCGCAGCTCGCGGTCGAGGCGACTGCGAACGGCCGCGTCGGCGTGCTCGCGACGCCGGCGACGATCGCGAGCGGCGCGTTCGCCGAGGCGATCGCGGCCAGCGACCGCCACGTGCGCGTCACCAGCGTGCCCTGTCCGGACCTCGCGCCGCTGATCCAGAGCGGCATCCCGCTCGACGAGGACGCAGTCGACATCGTGCGGCGCTACACGGCGGAGCTGCGCGCGGCCGAGGTCGACACCGCGATCCTCGGCTGCACGCACTACCCGCTCTTCGCGCCGATCCTGCAGCGAATGCTCGGGCGCTCGGTGCGGCTCGTCACCTCCGGCCAGGGGATCATCCGCACCGTCGAGCGTGCCCTCGGCGCGCGGGATCTGCTGAGCGCGCGGGAGGGCGAGGGCGACTACCACTTCCACTGCACCGGCGACGTCGCCTCCTTCCGCACCCTCGGGACGCGCTTCCTGCAGATGCCGCTCGGGACGGTCGAGCACGTCACGCTGACCCCGACCCCCGGAAGGATCGCCGCATGAGCGACCGGCGGCGCAGCTACGACCGCGCGGCCGACGCGTTGCGCCCCGTCGCGCTCGAGCCGGGGTTCGTGCGGACCGCGACCGGCTCCGCGCTGATCTCGATGGGGGAGACGCGCGTGATCTGCACCGCCTCCGTCGAGGAGAGCGTCCCGCGCTGGATGGCCGGCCGGGGCAAGGGCTGGGTGACGGCCGAGTACGGGATGCTGCCGGCCTCGACCGGGAAGCGGAAGCAGCGCGACAGCGGCACGGGCCGGATCGATGGGCGCTCGGTCGAGATCCAGCGCCTGATCGGGCGCTCGCTGCGCGGCGTCGTCGACTTCGCGGCGCTCGGCGAGCGCACCGTCTACATCGACTGCGACGTGCTGCAGGCCGACGGCGGCACGCGCTGCGCGTCGATCACCGGCGGCTTCGTCGCGCTCGCGCTCGCGTGCGAACGGCTCGTCCGCGAGGGCAAGCTCGCGAGAGCGCCGCTGACCGGCACGGTCGCGGCCGTCTCCGCCGGGGTCGTCGGCGGCGCGCCGCTGCTCGACCTCGACTATCGCGAGGACTCGAGCGCGGAGGTCGACGCGAACGTCGTGATGACCGGTGACGGCGGCCTCGTCGAGGTGCAGGCGACGGCGGAGCGCACGCCGCTCTCGCGGGCGCACCTCGACGACCTGCTCGGGCTCGCCGCCGACGGGATCGCGGTGCTGCGCGCCGCCCAGGACGCGGCGATCGCGGCCGGGCGGGCGATCGACACCGCGCGGGCGGCCGCCGCGGAGGGCCGATGACGCGTCTCCTGCTCGCGACGCGCAACGCGCACAAGCTGCGCGAGTTCGCGCGTCTCGCCGCCGGCCACGAGATCGTCCCGCTGCCCTCCGGCGTGACGCTGCCGCCGGAGGACGGCGAGACCTTCGCCGCCAACGCGCTCGGCAAGGCGCGGGCCGCGGCGGCCGCGACCGGGCAGGTCGCGATCGCCGACGACTCGGGCATCGAGGCCGAGGCGCTCGGCGGGCGGCCGGGGATCCGCTCGGCGCGCTACGCCGGCGAGGAGGCGACCGATCAGCAGAACCTCGCGAAGCTGCTGTGCGAGGCGCCGGTCGGCAGCCCGCTGGCCTACGTCTGCGCGGTCGCCTACGTCGATCCCGCAGGCGGGGATGAGCTCGTCTTCGAGGGCCGCTGCACCGGCACGCTCGCGGCCGAGCCGCGCGGCGAGGCCGGCTTCGGCTACGACCCGGCGTTCCTGCCCGACGACGACATCGGCGGCCCTGCGGGGCCGCGCTCGATGGCGCAGCTGACCGACGCCGAGAAGGACGCGATCAGCCATCGCGGTCGGGCCGTCCGTTCGCTGATCGCCTCGATCCCGGACTGACCGCTGCGGGCTAACGGAGGTTGATCGCGGCCGCGCAGGCGACGGCGAAGACGATGCCGGCGTAGCCGACGTAGCCGCTCAGGAGCAGCAGGGCGACGCCGATCAGGCAGACGCCGACGGTGATCAACCAGCTGATGCGGGTCAGGGACACTCCCGTATTGTCGCGTTCGCCGATGACGTCTGCGTTGACCCCATCGATCGCGCTCGGCTATCTGCGCGCGCTGTCGACCGACGTGCGCGCCGCGGTCGCGCTCGACGCGGCCGGCGAGCGAGTCGCCGGCGACCCGTCGATCGTCGCCGCCGCGCGGGCGCTCGTGTCCGCGATGGCGCACGAGACGGGCCCCGTCGCCGCTGCGACCGAGTTGGCGCTGCGCCTGCCGGCGGGCGTCGCGCTCGCGGTCCGCGCTCCGGCGCTCGCGATCGTCGTCGCGGCGGGTCCGCAGGCGCTCGTCCCGCTGCTGCTGCACGACCTCCGCACGGCGCGCGACGACCTCGGCGACGCGCCACACGCCTCCCGCGGACGCCGCTGGACGAAATCTGACGCGGGAGCCGATCGGGCGATCGAGGCGGCCCACGCGCTGCTCGCCGCCGCCGGCCGGAACGACTGATTCCCCGCAAATACGTAATAAACTTCTTTTACGTAAATCTAATAGAAATCGCCTATCAGATTTGGCGAAATGCTGAGATTCCCCGCCCTGACGGGCGATTCGGGTTTGTTCCCGTCCGCGAGCCTTGTTAGCTTCGCCGAATCCACCGACCTCGAAGGAGGAGCACTGTGACGAAATCAGAGTTCGTCGACCAGGTCGCCGCCAACAGCGGCCTCAGCAAGAAGGATGCCGGCGACGCGGTCGACGCCGTCCTGAAGACGGTTGAAGACGCGCTCAAGCGCGGCAGCGAAGTGACGTTCTCGGGCTTCGGCAAGTTCCACGTCGCCGAGCGCGGCGCACGTGAGGGCCGCAACCCGAGCACGGGCGAGAGAATCCAGATCGCCGCGTCCCGTGTCCCGCGCTTCACGCCGGGCTCGGGTCTGAAGAGATCCGTCAAGGGCTAAGGAGTAGCGGCGGCCTCGACGACGTCCGGCGATCGTCCGATCGCCTTGGGCGTCCTCGGCTTCGGCACGGCTTCGGCTGCAGACCTTCGGATCGGATCGTTGGGCTGCGGCGGGAGCCGTGCCGGGTGTGGCGTCACCGCAGGCAGGTGGACGGCCCCGTGCCGCTCGGCGTCGCAACAGCCCCCTGAGGCACGCGCCCACCCACGCTCGCCGGCGCCGGACGCGCGGGTATAGTCGCCCGGCTATGCCCCGCTTCAGTCCTGCGCGATTCCTCGCGCCGCTCGCGCTGATCGCCGTCGGGGTAGGCGTCGTGGTCGTCGTCCAACGAGAGACGCACGACAGCGCCAAGCCCGCTCAGACGACGACGTCCACGAGCGGGCCGCACCGCCACAAGGCCAAGCGCCCGAGAACCTACGTCGTCAAGCAGGGCGACAACCTCTCCGCGATCGCCCAGCGCGCGAGCGTGTCGCTCGCGACGCTCCAGCGGCTCAACCCGGGCGTCGACCCGCAGACGCTGCATGCAGGCCAGCGCCTCAAGCTGACGCGGTGACGCGCCGCCTCGTCACCCTCTCCGCCGCGCTCACGCTCCTCGCCGCTCTGCTGCTGATCGCGCACGACGCGGGCACTGCCGCTGCCGCGACGCCGACCGTCCCCGCCGCGCCGAAGCTGTCCGCCCGTTCGGCGGGGGTCGCCACCCTGCCCGCTCCGCCGAAGCTGTCCGCCCGCTCGGCGGCCGTGTTCGAGTCCTCCACCGCTACGCCCGTGTTCGGCTTCGACGCCGGGCGCGAGCGCCCGATCGCGAGCACGACGAAGATGATGACCGCGCTCGTGACCGTCAGCGCGGTCCCGTTGACGAAGGTCTGCACCGCGCCGCCCTACCAGGCCCAGGCGGCCGAGTCGCTCCTCGGACTGCGCGCCGGCGAGCGCATGACCGTGCAGGACCTGCTGCGCGGCCTGCTGATCGTCAGCGGCAACGACGCGGCCGCGGACCTCGCCGTCTGCGTCTCCGGCTCGCGCGAGCGCTTCGTCGAGCAGATGAACGCCGACGCCCGCAAGCTCGGCCTGCAGCACACCCACTTCACGACGCCGATCGGCCTCGACTCGCCCCGCAACTACGCCAGCGCGGGGGATCTCACGCGCATCGCGGTCGCCCTGCGGAAGAACGCGTTCCTGCGCGGCACCGTCGACCTGCGCCACGTGACGCTCGCGAGCGGCAGTCACCCGCGGACGCTGACGAACCGCAACACGCTGCTGCTCGCGGTGCCGTGGGTCAACGGCGTCAAGACCGGTCACACGAACGCCGCCGGCTACATCCTCGTCGCCTCCGGCTCGCAGAGGGGCCTGACGTTCGTCACCTCGGTGATCGGCGACCCCAACGAGGCGACCCGCAACGCCGACGCGCTCGCGCTCCTGAAGTGGGCCTACGCGAGCTTCCACTTCGTCAAGCCGGTCACGCGCGACGTCGTCTACGCGCGTCCGAAGCTGCGCTATCGCGAGGAGGACCGCATCGACGTCGTCGCGCAGCGCTCCGTCCGGCAGCTGCTGAAGCGCGACGCGTCCGTCCGCGTCACGGTCGAGGCGCCGGAGCGGCTGCAGGGCCCGCTGCCGCGGCACGCGGTCGTCGGCCGGCTGATCGTGCGCGCGGGCACGCGCACGCTCGCGCGCGTCCCGCTGATCACCGCCAGAGCGGTGCCGGAGGTGACGCTGCTGGATCGCGTCGGCAGGGCGGTTGCGCGACCGGGTAGCCTGGTAGCGATCGTGGCGATCTCGGGGAGCGCAGCTCTGCTCCTGCTGCTGCGCCGCCGCCACAAGAAGCCCCGGCGCCCACGTCGCCGCGCGGACATGGAGGCTGCATGATCATCACCGTGACCCTCAACACCGCGATCGACAAGACGCTCGAGGTGCCGAACTTCCGCATCGGGCGGCGTCACCGGTCGGTCGACCAGACGACGATGCCGGGCGGCAAGGGGGTCAACGTCGCGCGCGCGATCAAACGGCTCGGGCGTCCCGTGATCGCGACCGGCTTCGCCGGCGGGGCGACCGGCACGCGCATCGTGGAGGCGCTCACGGCCGAGGCGATCCTCACGGACTTCGTCCGCATCCGCGAGGACTCGCGCACGAACACCGCCGTGCTCGACCCGACCACCGGCGGTCAGACCGAGGTCAACGAGCGCGGCCCGGCGGTCTCCGAGCGGGAGCTGGAGCTGTTCCGCGACAAGCTGCTCTACCTCGCCCAGGGCGCCGACATCTGCGTCTTCGCCGGGAGCCTCCCGCGCGCCGTCGACAGCGACGTCTACGCCGGCCTGATCCGCGAGCTGCACAAGCTCGGCGTCACGACCGTCGTCGACACCGACGGCGAGCCGATGCGCCACGCCGTGCGGGCCGAGCCGACCGTCGTGACGCCGAACGTGACGGAGGCGGAGGAGCTCGTCGGCCACGAGTTCAACGACGACGAGGACCGCACCGCTGCGATCGCCGAGCTCGTCGAGCTGGGCCCCCACGAGGCGATCATGACGGTGCCCGACGGCTGCTTCGCGCAGGTGCAGACGGAGGACGGCCCGCAGCGCTACCGCGTGCGGATCGAGCAGCAGGAGGCGCGCGCGGCCGTCGGCTCCGGCGACGCCTTCCTGGCCGGCTACGTCGCCGCGCGCTACGACGGCAACGCGCCGGTCGAATGCCTCCGCTTCGGCGTCGCCTGCGGCGCCGAGTCGACGCAGCACTTCGGCGCCGGCGTGATCGATCCGCACGGCGTCGACCGGCTGCTCGGCGCGGTCGAGGCCGTGCCGCTCGCGCTGCCGGCCGCGACCTCCTGAGCGCGAGCTCGGCGAGGACCCGACAGACGTCCGCTGGACGGGGAGGAGGGCCCCCTCGCTGCTACAGTGAACCGCCCCGGTGGTCGCCGCCTCCACCGCGACGATGACACCCTCCCGGCCCCGCTGACGCGGGGCTGTTTCGTCCGCCACGACCCGTACGGTGTTGGAATGGAAATTGAGATCGGCCGCGGAAAGAAAGCACGCCGCGCATATGGATTCGACGATGTCGCGATCGTGCCGTCACGGCGCACGCGGGACCCTGACGACGTCGACATCTCGTGGACGCTCGGCCCCTATCGCTTCGAGCTGCCGCTCCTCGCATCGGCGCTCGACGGCGTCGTCTCGCCGCAGACGGCGGGAACGATCGGCAAGCTCGGCGGTCTCGCGGTCCTGAACCTCGAGGGCATCTTCTGTCGCTACGACGACGTCGAGGAGCAGCTCGAGCGGATCGCCGGCCTCTCGCGCGAGGAAGCGACCCGCGAGATGCAGGAGATCTACCGCGAGCCGGTCAAGCCGGAGCTGATCGCCCAGCGCATCCGCGAGATCAAGGAGCAGGGCGTCGTCGTCGCCGCCTCGCTCACCCCGCAGCGCGTGCGGACGCATTACGAGACCGCGCTCGACGCCGGCCTCGACATCCTCGTGATCCAGGGCACGGTCGTCTCCGCCGAGCACGTCTCGACGGTCACGGAGCCGCTCAACCTGAAGGAGTTCATCGGCCAGGTGCCGGTGCCGGTCGTCGTCGGCGGCTGTGCCTCCTACCACACGGGTCTTCACCTCATGCGCACCGGCGCGGCCGGCGTGCTCGTCGGCGTCGGCCCGGGTGCGATCTGCACGACCCGCGGCGTGCTCGGGATCGGCGTCCCGCAGGCGACGGCGATCGCCGACGTCGCGGCGGCGCGCTCGCAACACATGCTCGAGACGGGCGAGTACGTCCGCGTGATCGCCGACGGCGGCATGAAGAACGGCGGCGACGTCTCGAAGGCGATCGCCTGCGGCGCCGACGCGGTCATGCTCGGCTCGGCGCTCGCGAAGGCCTACGAGGCGCCCGGTCGCGGCTACAACTGGGGCATGGCGACGTTCCACCCGACGCTGCCGCGCGGCACCCGCGTCAAGACGAACCAGACCGGGTCGCTCGAGGAGATCATCAACGGTCCCGCGACCGAGAACGACGGCATGTTCAACCTGATGGGCGCGCTGCGGACCTCGATGGCGACCTGCGGCTACCGCGACATCGCGGAGTTCAACCGCGCCGAGCTGATGGTCGCTCCCGCGCTCCAGACGGAGGGCAAGAGCCTCCAGCGCGACCAGGGGGTCGGGATGGGCTCGAGCGGAAGGGCCGTCGCGCTTGTCAACGAGTGACGGCCTGCCCACCGCCGGCACGCCGGCGGCCGCCGTCGCCGAGGCCGCGGTGCCCGCGGGCGCGACGGCGCATCCGGTCGCGTCCGAGCAGGTCGTCGTGCTCGACTACGGCGGCCAGTACTCGCAGCTGATTGCCCGCCGCGTGCGCGAGCTCGGAGTCTTCTCGGAGCTGCTGCCCCACCACGTCGGTGCGGCGGAGGTCGCGAAGCGCAAGCCGAAGGGCCTGATCCTGTCGGGCGGCCCCGCGTCCGTCTACGCCGACGACGCGCCGCGGCTCGAACGCGAGCTGCTCGAGCTCGGCATCCCCGTGCTGGGCATCTGCTACGGCATGCAGCTGCTGACGCGCGAGCTCGGCGGCGAGGTGCAGGCCGCCGACGTCGGCGAGTTCGGCCGCTCGAAGCTGACGGTGACGGAGTCGGGCCGGCTGCTCGCCGGCCTGCCGCACGAGCAGACCTGCTGGATGTCGCATCGCGACACCGTTTTCGCGCCGCCGCCGGGCTTCACCGCGCTCGCCTCCTCGAGCGAGTCGCCGGTCGCCGCCCTCGAGTCGGTCGACCGCGACATCTACGGCATCCAGTTCCACCCCGAGGTCGTCCACACGCCCTACGGCCAGGACATCATCACCCGCTTCCTCGAGGACATCTGCGGCTGCGAGCGGACCTGGTCCGCCAACTCGGTGATCGACGACCAGCTCGCGCGGATTCGCGCACAGGTCGGCGACGGCCGCGTCATCTGCGGCCTCTCGGGCGGCGTCGACTCCTCGGTCGCGGCGCTGCTCGTGCACCGCGCGATCGGCGACCAGCTGACCTGCGTCTTCGTCGACCATGGCCTGATGCGCAAGAACGAGGGCGACCAGGTGATCTCCGCGTTCCGCGACCACTTCCACGTCCCGCTCGTCGCCGTCGACGCCGAGGAGCGCTTCCTCGCGCGGTTGCGGGGCGTCACCGATCCCGAGGCGAAGCGCAAGGCGATCGGAGAGGAGTTCATCCGCGTCTTCGAGGAGGAGGCGGCGGCGCTGGCCGACCGCGACGGCGGCGAAGGCGCCCGCTTCCTCGTCCAGGGCACGCTCTACTCCGACGTGATCGAGTCCGGCGGCGGCACCGGCGCGGCGACGATCAAGTCCCACCACAACGTCGGTGGCCTGCCGGACGACCTCGAGTTCGAGCTCGTCGAGCCGCTGCGCGCGCTCTTCAAGGACGAGGTCCGCGCCGTCGGCGCCGAGCTCGGCCTGCCCGAGCGGCTCGTCTGGCGCCAGCCCTTCCCGGGGCCCGGCCTCGCGATCCGCGTCGTCGGCGGTGAGGCGACGAGAGCACGGCTCGACACGCTGCGCGACGCCGACGCGATCCTGCAGGACGAGATCAGAAAGGCCGGGCTCTACCGCGAGCTGTGGCAGTCGTTCTGCGTGCTGCCCGACGTCCGCACCGTCGGCGTCCAGGGCGACGAGCGCACCTACGGCTACGTCGTCGTGATCCGCGCGGTCACGAGCGACGACGCGATGACCGCCGACTGGGCGCGACTCCCGTACGACCTGCTGGAGCAGATCGCCTCGCGCATGATCAACGAGATCCGCGAGGTCAACCGCGTCGTCCTCGACATCACGAGCAAGCCGCCGGGGACCATCGAGTGGGAATAGGGAAAATGGCCCAGGCAGCCATTTTCCCTATTCCCACTGGAGAAACGGCCTGGCGGCCGGGCAAACGCCACGTTTGCCTTGGAAGCACGGCCTGGCGGCCGTTCTTCCGGCGTCGCTGATCGCGCCTAATCGCGCGGGCGCTCGTCGTCGTCTTCGCGCTGCGGCTCCTCGCCGTCGAGATAGCCGCCTGGGCGGCCGCGGCCTTCGGGGTGGAAGGTCGAGTAGAGCAGCAGCACGACGCAGAGCAGCACCACGGCGAGGCCGAGGTAGCCGAAGATCGAGAAGGCGAAGACGGGCGTCATCGCTCAGCAGCCTAGTCCCGGGCAGCCGCGAGCGCCGTCTGCCCGCCACGGCGTGGCGTGCCGGGAGGGATCGCACGGCATCATCGGATCGCGTCCCCTATAGTGGACACCCGCCGCGCCCCTGTTGCGCGGCAACTTCTATGCCATGAAGACTTACGTCGCCAACTCATCCGACCGCGAGCGCAACTGGCTCATCGTCGACGCCAACGGGCAAACGCTCGGCCGGCTCGCGACGCAGATCGCCGACGCCCTCCGCGGCAAGCGCAAGCCCAGCTACACGCCCCACGTCGACACCGGCGACTTCGTCGTCGTCGTCAACGCCGAGAGAATCTCGGTGTCCGGCAACAAGCGGGCCGACAAGCGCTACTACCGTCACTCCGGCTACCCGGGTGGCCTCCGCTCCCGCACGCTCGAGGAGATGCTCGACCGGCGCCCCGAAGAGGTCATCCGCCTCGCCGTCAAGGGGATGCTGCCGCGCAACCGCCTCGCGCGCAAGCAGATCACGAAGCTGAAGATCTACGCGGGCTCGGAGCACCCCCACGTCGCACAGCAGCCGCAACCCATGGAGATCAAGAACTCGTGACCGACGCCCAGCAGCCTGAAGACGAGCAGCGCGACCGCGACGCCGAGGCGCCCGCGGAGACGCCTGCCGTCGAGGCCGCGAACGAGGCGCCGGAGCCTGCCGCCGAGACGCCGGCCGAGCAGCCGGTCGCGGACACGCCGGCCGAGCAGCCGGCTGCGGAGACGCCGGCCGAGGCCGCCACGGAGGGGTCCGACGACGAGGAGATCATCGAGGAGACGCCCCGCGTCAAGCCCGAGATCCCCGGTGCCGACCTCGTCCCGGACATCGTGCTCGAAGGCACCGAGGGCTCGGGCCGCGAGGACGAGGACGGCGAGGAGGGCGCGACCGCGTCGACCGAGACCGACGAGGACGCGGACACGAAGCCGATCGCGGACGCGACGATCAACCTCGCCGCCGGCGCGCGCTACTCCGCCACCGGCAAGCGCAAGACGGGCGTCGCCCGCGTGATCCTGAGACCGGGCACGGGCCAGTACACGATCAACGGCAAGACGCTCGACGAGTTCTTCCCGCGCCCCACGCTCCAGCGCAACATCCGCCAGCCGCTCGAGGCGGTCGGCTACGAGGAGCGCATGGACGTCTTCGCGAAGCTTCACGGCGGCGGCGTCTCGGCTCAGGCCGGCGCGCTGCGCCACGGAGTCTCCCGCGCGCTGCTCGAGGCCGACCCGAACCTCCGCGGCGAGCTCAAGAGACGCGGCTTCCTCACGCGCGATCCGCGCGTCAAGGAGCGCAAGAAGGCCGGTCTCAAGAAGGCTCGCAAGAAGCCGCAGTTCTCGAAGCGCTAACCGCGCTTCCGCTCTGACCATGGCCAGGCGGTTGTTCGGCACGGACGGCGTCCGCGGCGCCGCCGGCGAGTTCCTGACCGCGGACCTGACGCTGTCGCTCGCGCGCGCGGCGACCCTGCGCGTCGAAGCGGCCCGTCCGCGCGTGCTCGTGATCCGCGACACGCGCGAGTCGGGCGAGATGCTCGAGTCGGCCGTCGCGGCCGGCGTCGCGGCGGCCGGCGGCGACGCCCTGCTCGGCGGCGTGCTGCCGACGCCCGCGGCGCCACTGCTCGTGCGGCGCTACGGCTTCGACCTGGCGGTCGTGCTGTCGGCCTCGCACAACCCATACGCCGACAACGGCGTCAAGTTCTTCGGCGCTGACGGCGACAAGCTGTCCGACGCGGTCGAGGAGGAGATCGAGGCGCTGCTCGAGACGGCGCCGCCGTCGCCGACGGAGATCGGTCGCGTCACGCGGCTCCACGGCACGCTCGACGACTACCTCCGCGAACTCCACACGCGCTTCGAGTCGCTCGACCTGCGCGGACGGCGGCTCCTGCTCGACTGCGCCAACGGCGCCACCTACCACGCCGCGCCGCAGATCTTCCGGCGGCTCGGCGCCGAGGTCGAGGTGCTCCACGACGCGCCCGACGGACGCAACATCAACGCCGGCTGCGGCTCGACGCACATCGAGACGCTGGCGGAGGCGATCGTCGCGGGCGGCCACGACGCCGGATTCGCCTTCGACGGCGACGGCGATCGCGTCCTCGCGGTCGATCGCGCCGGCGCGATCGTCGACGGCGACGAGCTGGTCGCGCTCGCGGCGCTGCACCTGCGCTCCCGCGACCGCCTGCCCGGCAACGGCGTCGCGGTGACGGTGATGACGAACTACGGCTTCCACACCGCGATGGCGAGCGCCGGGATCGAGGTCGCGACGACCTCGGTCGGCGACCGCTACGTGCTCGAGGCGCTGCGGCAGCGCGGCTGGTCGCTCGGCGGCGAGCAGTCGGGCCACATCGTCGAGCTCGGCTTCGCGCCCTCGGGCGACGGGATCGCGAGCGCGCTGCTGACGCTCGAGGCGCTCGGCGGCGGCGAGCTGGCCGAGCGCGACGCGATGGAGAAGCTGCCCCAGCGGCTCGTGAACGTGCGGCTGCACGATCGTGCCGCGGTCGAGCGGGCCGCCGGCGACGGCGCGATGCTCGCCGCGATCGCGCGCGAGGAGCAGGCGCTGACCGGGCGCGGGCGCGTGCTCGTGCGCGCCTCCGGCACCGAGCCGCTGCTGCGCGTGATGGTCGAGGCGCCGAGCGAGCAGGAGGCCGACGCGGTCTGCGGCCGGCTCGTGGCGCTGGCCGAGGCGGCCGCCGCGCAGCGCGCCTCCTGAGCGCTGATCGCAAAGGCCGTCCCCGCTCCCGCTACCATCTGCCGGAGCCCTGTCCGGGCTCCGGCCGCCGCACGCGCGGCTTTCGTCGTTCCACACGGAGGTTCCCCATGTGCGGCATCGTCGGTTACGTCGGCGCCCTTCCGGTCCGCGACACGCTGCTCGCGGGCCTCGAAAGACTCGAATACCGCGGATACGACAGCGCCGGCATCTCCGTCCTGAACGGCACCGGGGTCGACTCGGTCCGTGCCGTCGGCAACCTGCAGGCGCTGCGCGACGCGATCGCCGCCCAGCCGCCCGCCGAAGGCGCGGAGAGCGCCGCGCCGGTCGCGCTCGCCGAGCCGGGGACGGGCATCGGCCACACGCGCTGGGCCACGCACGGACGCGTCAGCGAGCGCAACGCGCACCCGCACGTCGACTCCGACGGCCGCATCCACATCGTCGTCAACGGCATCGTCGAGAACTACATGGCGCTCAAGCGCCGGCTCGGCGACGAGGGCGCGGTCTTCACCTCCGAGACCGACGCCGAGGTGATCGCCCACCTGATCGCCCACCACTACGAGGACGACCTCGTGACCGCCGTGCAGGCCGCCTACGCCGAGCTCGACGGCCACTTCGCGTTCGTCGCGATGAGCGCCGAGGAGCAGGGCGTGCTGGTCGGCGCGCGCCGCGAGTGCCCGCTCGTCGTGGGGCGCGGCGACGGCGAGCAGTTCCTCGCCTCCGCCGTCCCCGCCTTCCTCGAGCGCACGCGCTCGGTCCAGTACATCGAGGACGGCGAGCTGGTCGTGCTGCGGCCCGAGGGCGTCGAGTTCATGACGGCGACGGGCGAGCCGGTCGAGCGCGAGCTGGTCGAGATCGACTGGGACGAGGAGACCGCCGAGAAGGGCGGCTTCGACACCTTCATGATGAAGGAGATCCACGAGCAGGCCGACGCGGTCGCCGAGACGGTCGCCGACCGCACCGCGCGCGGCGATGGCGTCGACCTCGACGACCTCGGCACGATCGACGACGACTTCCTGCGCGGCGTGCGCCGCATCATCGTCGTCGCCTGCGGGACCTCCTACCATGCCGGGCTGATCGGTCGCTACGCGATCGAGGAGTGGGCGCGCGTCTCGGTCGAGATGGACGTCGCCTCCGAGTACCGCTATCGCAACCCCGTCGTCGGGCCCGGCGACCTCGTCGTCGGCATCTCCCAGTCCGGCGAGACGGCCGACACGCTCGCGGCGATGCGACTCGCGAGGCAGCGCGGCGCGAAGGTGCTGGCGGTCACGAACGTGATGGGCTCCCAGGCGACGCGCGACGCCGACGGCGTCCTCTTCACGCGGGCCGGGCTCGAGATCGGCGTCGCCGCGACGAAGACGTTCGTCAGTCAGGTCGCCGCGATGTACCTGCTCGCGCTGCGGCTCGCGGAGCTGCGCGGGACGCTCGAGCCCGAGCGGCTGACGGAGCTGGTCGCGGAGCTGAAGCGGCTGCCGCACGGGATCGCGGCGATCGTCGAGCACGCCGACGCGCAGATCATGGAGATCGCGCAGCGCCACCACCAGGCCGAGTTCTTCCTCTACCTCGGCCGTCACGTCGGGCTGCCGGTCGCGCTCGAGGGCGCGCTGAAGCTGAAGGAGATCTCCTACATCGCGACCGACGCCTACGCGGCGGGCGAGATGAAGCACGGGCCGATCGCGCTGCTCGACGACAACACGCCCGTCGTGGTCGTCGCGACCGACTCGCCCGTGCTCGAGAAGGTCATCTCGAACATGCAGGAGGTGCGCGTCCGCGGCGCGCATGTGATCGCGGTCGTGACCGAGGGCAACGGCGAGATCGGCGAGCACGCCGAGCAGACGATCGCGATCCCGCCGATCGACTGGATGCTCGCTCCGCTGCTCGCCGTCGTCCCGCTGCAGCTGCTCGCCTACCACGTCGCACGGCTGCGCGGGCTCAACGTCGACCAGCCGCGGAATCTGGCGAAGACGGTCACCGTGGAATAGCGCCACGGGGGCGTTCGGCAGCTCGTGGCGGTTGCGCGCGCTATTCCATTGGATCCGCCACGACGGCGCGCCGGCAGCTCGTAGCGGTCGTGGGCGGATCCGGGGCGTGGCGCCTCGAGCGCTCGGTGGGCGGATCGTGGCGGTTGCGGGCGCTATTCCATTGGATCCGCCACGACGGCGCGCCCGGCAGTTCGTAGCGGTCGTGGGCGGATCCGGGGCGTGGTGCCTCGGGCGCTCGGTGGGCGGATCGTGGCGGTTGCGGGCGCTATTCCATTGGATCCGCCACGACGGCGCGCCGGCAGTTCGTAGCGGTCGTGGGCGGATCCGGGGGCGCGGCGCCTCGGGCGCCTCGGTTCGGTTGATCCGGGGCCGATACGATCACGCACGTGAACGGCGTCGGCATCGACCAGCTCGAGATCGACCGCCTCGAGCAGGCGCTCGCGCGGCGGCCGCGGCTTGCCGAGCGGCTCT
>JAOPZA010000037.1 GCA_025964325.1 Conexibacter sp. | reverse complement strand
CTGCGCGCCTCGTCGCGCTCCAGCTCGACGCGGCGGCGCTCCGCCTCCGCGCTCGCGGCCGCCTCCTCGGCGGCGGCGAGCCGGCGTCGCAGCGCGCCCGCGTCGGTGCCGTCCTGCTCGCGCAGCTGCGCGCGGTCGAGCTCCGCCTCGAGCCGCGCGCGCTCGCGCGCCAGCTCGGCCGCGAGCGCCTGCGCGTCGGCCGCGCGGCGCGCGGCGACCTGCTCGGCCAGCTCGGCGCGTTGGGCCCGTCGCTCGGCGAGTACGACGGGATCGACGACGTTGGCGTCGCTGCTGGTTTCGTGCGCTCCGCGCTCGTCGTCGGGCGGAAGGGCGTCGGGCGTCATCGGCACGTGCATCGGGGAGCTGAGGGGCCCGACCACAGGCCGGGCGATCGGGCCTCAGGCTACCCCCAAGCGCGGACGCGTGCGAAGCGGTGCAGGCGGCCGTGCACGGGCGCGCCGCTGCGACCTGCCGCGGTCAGGCCGGGGTCGAGCGCTGGCGCTGTGCGATCGCGATCGCCGCCGCGATCGCGGCGGCGACCAGCGCGCCGGCGCCGATCTTCTTCGGCGCGCTGCCGTAGCGGCGCCGCAGGTACCAGGTGACGCCCTTCCAGACGAGAAACCCGAGGCCTTTGTAGTACATGCCGGACATGAGCCGACCTTCCCCACCGCGGTCCGTGTGCAAACGCCCGGTCAGGCGTCTTCGTCGCGTCTGCGCAGCTGGTGCGCCATGCGCGACTGCAGCGACCACAGCTCGATGAAGCCGGGCGAGGCGGTCTGCGAGAAGAGGCCGCCGGACTCCGCGAACGAGGCGAGCGTCGCGTCGTAGACGGCGTTCGGCGACTCGCGCGTGACGACGCGCGCCGAGCCTCTGTAGAGCTTCAGCCCGATCGTGCCGGTGACCTGCGCGTTGACGGCCTCCATGTAGGCGTCGAGGTCGCTGCGCAGCGGCTCCCACCAGAGGCCGGCATAGACGAGGTAGCCCCACTTCTGGTCGAGCCCCGTCTTGAACTGGTTCTGGTGGATCGTGCCGACGAGGTGCTCGAGCTCCTGGTGGGCCGGCAGCACGATCGCGGCGGCCGGCACCTCGTAGATGTCGCGGACCTTGAGGCCGACGATCCGATCCTCGATGTGGTCGACGATCCCGACGCCGTGTTTGGCGCCGAGCGCGCCGACCCGCTCGAGCAGCTCCACCAGCCCGAGGCGCGTCCCGTCGAGCGCGACCGGGACGCCGCGCTCGAACTCGAGCGTGACGAGCTCGGGCTCGTCGGGCGCCTGCTCCGGCCGCGTCACGAGCTGGAAGACGTCGTCCTCCGGCGCGTGCGTCAGGTCCTCGATCCAGCGGCCCTCCGACGAGCGGCCCCAGAGGTTGTCGTCGATCGAGTATGGCGCCGACTCGGTCCCGCCCTTGACGGGGATCCCGTGCTCGCGGGCGTAGGCGATCTCCTCCTCGCGACCCATCTGCCAGGAGCGCACCGGCGCGATCACCTTCAGCTCGGGTCCGAGCGTCGCGATCGTCGTCTCGATCCGCACCTGGTCGTTGCCCTTGCCGGTGCAGCCGTGGGCGATCGTGTCGCAGCCGGCCTGGCGCGCGTAGTCGACCGCGAGCTTCGCGATCAGCGGGCGGCCGAGCGCGGTGAAGAGCGGGTAGCCGCCGCCGTAGAGGGCGTTCGCCTTGATCGCCGGCGCGAGGAAGTCGCGGGCGAACTCCTCGCGCGCGTCGACGACGTGGCAGTCGACGGCGCCGAGCTTGAGCGCCTTGTCGCGGACCGCCGCGTAGTCCTCGCCGGGCTGGCCGAGATTGACCGTCAGGCAGACGACCTCCGCGCCGTACTCGTCCTGGATCCACTTCAGCATCACGCTCGTGTCGAGGCCGCCCGAGTAGAGCAGCAGGACCCGGCGGACTTCAGCCGGATCGGCCTCGTAGCTGGCGGTGCGCGCCGGTGCGGCGGCGATCTGGTGGACTTCGGTCTGCGAAGGCTCGGTCATGGCCGGCAACCCTACGCGATGACCATGCGGATCGGCGTCGTGGCGGGGCTCCCGGGCATCGTGGTGGAGCGGCTGGTCACGTTCGCGCGCGCGAGGCGGATGGCACCAGCTGGGCGAGCAGCCGCTCGACGCGGCGCTCGAGCTCGGGCGCCTCGAGTCCGAGCGTCGTCGCGATGTCGGCGCCGGAGGTGCCGTCGAGCAGCATCGCGACGACCGGCCAGTCGCTCGTCCCGATCTGCGCCTGGACCTCCTGCAGCCGCTCGTGCGTGATCGGCGCCAGCAGCCGCTCGCCCCGGTTCACACGGCGGATCGCGTCGAACAGGCCGAGGATCGGCTCGGCCTTGTCGCGGACCCCGTCGGCGCCCGCGAGCGCCGCCGGGATCGCCAGCTCGGCGTTGGCGAAGGCCGAGTAGATCAGCACGTGCGGCGGCTCCTCGAGCGCCTTGATGCGGCGGCAGAGCGCGAGGCTGTTGCCGCCGGGCAGGTGCAGGTCGAGCAGGACGAGGTCGGGTCGCGTGCGCTGCACGAGGCGCCACGCCTCGTGCTCTTCGGACGCGGCGCCGACGGGCACGAGCCCGGGCTCGCTGCGCAGCACCGCGACGAGGCCCGCGCGGACCGCGGGGTGATCGTCGACGATGAGAATCCGAATCACGACTTGGGTCCACCATACCGGCCGCGGTCCCTCGCCCGACCCCGCGGACGACGAGCTGCCGGCCCAGCCGCGGTCCACGTCAGACGACGACGGCGATCCGTCTCAGCGCGTCGTCGATCTCGGCCGTCCCGACGATCAGCGGCGGCAGCAGCCGCACCGTCTGCGGACCGGTCGCGTTGAGGACGAGCCGCTGCTCCAGCAGGGCGCGACGCACGAGCGCGGGCGCCTCGTCGATGTCGAAGGCGACCATCAGACCCGCCCCGCGCACGTCGCGCACGCCGGGGAGCGCGCGCAGCCCCTCGCGCAGGCGCTCCCCGAGCTCGCCGACGCGCTCCAGCAGCGCCGGGTCCTCGACCACGTCGAAGGCGGCGTTGGCGGCTGCCGCGACGAGCGGGCCGCCGGCGAAGGTCGAGCCGTGATCGCCGGGTTCGAAGACGTCGGCGAGCCGCGGACCGGTCACGAGCGCGCCGATCGGGAGGCCGCCGCCGAGCGCCTTCGCGGTCGTCAGCGCGTCCGGGACGACGCCCGTCTGCTCGTAGGCCCAGAGCGTGCCGGTACGGCCCATCCCGGTCTGGATCTCGTCGAAGACCAGCGCGGCCCCGACGCGGTCGCAGGCGGCGCGCGCGGCCTCGAGCAGCTCGACCGGCAGCTGGTGGACGCCGGTCTCCCCCTGGATCGGCTCGAGCAGGACCGCCGCGGTGTCGTCGCGGACGACCGCCGCGATCGCCTCGGCGTCCGCCGCGACGACCGCGAACCCGGGCACGAGCGGCGCGAAGGGCGCCTGCTTCGACTCCTGCGGCGTCGCCGACAGCGCGCCGTAGGTGCGGCCGTGGAAGGCGCCCTCGAGGACGACGATCGTGCCGCGCGGCTTCGCCTTGCGCACGAGCTTGAGCGCCGCCTCGTTCGCCTCCGTGCCGGAGTTGCAGAAGAAGACCTTGCCGCCGAGCGAGCTGCGGGCGAGCCGCCCGGCGAGCCGCATCGCCGGCTCGTTGTAGAACAGGTTGGTCGTGTGCGTGAGGCGGCCGACCTGGTCGCGGACCGCCTCGACGACCGCCGGGTGGCAGTGACCGACGTTGAGCACCGAGATGCCGGCGAGGAAGTCGAGGTACTCGACCCCATCGGCGTCCCACAGCCGCGCGCCGGCGCCGCGCACCCACTCGACCGGGTAGCGCGCATAGGACGGGATCACGTGCTCGGCTTCGAGCGCCTGGAGGTCGGCGAGCGTCATCAGAGCGCCGGCTTCACCATCGTGCCGAGGCCGGCGTCGGTGAACAGCTCGAGCAGCAGCGAGTGCGGCACGCGCCCGTCGACGATCACCGCGGAGCTGACGCCGCCGTGGATCGCGTCGATCGCCGCGGCCAGCTTCGGCCGCATCCCGCCGGCGATCGTGTCGATCGCGGCGGCGACCTCGTCGGCCGAGACCTCGGAGATGACGCTCTCGGGATCGGCGGGATCGCGCAGCCAGCCGCGCACGTCGGTCAGGAACATCACCTTGTAGGCCTTCAGCGCGCGGGCGACGGCGCCGGCCGCCTCGTCGGCGTTGATGTTGTAGGAGGTGCCCTCGCGGTCGGCGCCGACCGACGCGATCACGGGAATGTAGTCCTGCGCGATGTGCGTGATCACGTCGACGTTGACTCTGTCGATCCGGCCGACGAAGCCGATGTCGTCGCCATTGGGCGCGGCCTGGCGCTCGGCGCGGAACAGCAGGCCGTCGTCGCCGCAGAGCCCGACGGCCGGCTGGCCGTGGCGGTTGATGCGCAGGACGATGTCCTTGTTGACCTTCCCGACGAGGACCATCTTGGCGACCTCGACCGTCTTCTCGTCCGAGACGCGCAGCCCGCCGACGAACTCGACCGGCAGCCCGAGCTGCTCCATGTAGCTCGTGATGTCGGGGCCGCCGCCGTGCACGACGATCGGGTTCAGGCCGACGTACTTGAGCAGCACGACGTCGCGGGCGAACTCCTCGCGCAGCGCCGGGTCGGTCATCGCGGCGCCGCCGTACTTGATCACGACCGTGCGGCCGTGGAACTCGCGGATGTAGGGCAACGCCTCGAGCAGCGTCGCGATGTCGCGCGTCGGCGCGGGCATCAGGTCGTGTACTCGGAGTTGATCGTCACGTACTCGTGCGAGAGGTCCGAGAAGAAGACCTCGGTCTCGGCGCCCTCGCCGGTCAGCGCCACGAGGTACTCGACCTCGTCGCGCTGGACCGCCTGCGCGAGCGCACGGCTGTCGAAGCGCAGGGCGGCGCCGGCGGAGCAGACCTGCACGCCCTCGATCGCGATGTCGAACAGCAGCGGCGCGGAGTCGATCAGCGCCCCGCCGATCGCCTGCGCGACCCGGCCCCAGTTGGGATCGCCGCCATGCAGCGCGGCCTTCACGAGCGGCGAGTTCGCGACGGCGCGCGCGGCGCGCTCGACCTGCTCGCCGTCCTCGCCCTGGACGACGACGCGGCCGACCCGTCTCGCGCCCTCGCCGTCGTGCACGATCATCAGCGCGAGCTGGCGCAGGAGCGCGTCGAGCGCCTCGCCGAGCCGCAGCTCGTCGTCGGACTCCGGCTCGATCCGGACGCCGCTCTCGCCGCTCGCCATCAGGATCACGGTGTCGTTGGTCGACAGCTGGCCGTCGACCGAGATGCGGTCGAACGAGCGTCTGACGGTCACGCCGAGCAGCAGGTCGGCGGTCTCCTCGTCGAGCAGCGCGTCGGTCTGCACGAAGCAGAGCATCGTCGCGTGGTTCGGCGAGATCATGCCGGCGCCCTTCGCCTGCGCGCTCAGCCGCACCTCGCCGGCGGGCAGCGCGACCGTCAGCGACGCCCGCTTGGCGGTCTTGTCGGTCGTGCGGATCGCCTCGGCGAAGTCGCCGTCGCCGTCGTCGCGCAGCTTCCCGTGGGCGCCGCCGAGCCCGTCCACGATCTGGTCGACCGGCAGCTGCACGCCGATCACGCCGGTCGATCCGAGTCCGATCCCGCGGGCATCGATCCCGGTCAGGCGGCTGGCGGCGAGCTGCGTCGCGACCGCGCTCTCCAAGCCCTCGGTGCCCGTCACCGCGTTCGCGTTGCCGGAGTTCGCGACGACGGCCCGCAGGTGATGCACGTCGCAGCGGTCGCGCGTCACCAGCACCGGCGCCGCCAGCACGCCGGAGCGGGTGAAGCGGACGGAGCTGACGGCCTCGGGCCCGTCGCAGACGAGCAGGCCCAGGTCCCTCTCGCCGCCGCCCTTGATCCCGCAGGCGACGCCGGAGGCGCGGAAGCCGCGTGGCAGCCCGCCGGCGAGCTCGGTCACGTGGTCGGGGCGCTCCGCCCAGCGTGACGTGAAGAAGCGAGCGCTCACAGCGCACCTCCTCGATTGGAAGAACGAGCCCTCTGGGCGAGTTCTTCCGACGGAAGCCGAGGCCGCAGGCCGACTGGTTCCGCGTTCATGTGATCCCCTCCTGCTCGTGCAGACCGAACATCAGGTTGAGGTTCTGGACCGCCTGGGAGGAGGTGCCCTTCCAGAGGTTGTCGATCGCGGCGAAGACGAGCACCCGGTCGCTGCGCGCCTCGTGGTGGACCGAGATGCGGCAGATGTTCGTCTCGCGCACGTCACGCACGCCGGGTGGCCGCTCGGTCAGCTCGACGAAGGGCTCGTCGTCGTAGGCCTCCGCGAGCAGCTCGTCCAGCTCTCTCTGCGTGACCGGACGGGCCGGGCGCACGTAGGCGGAGATCAGCTCGCCCTGGTCGAGCGGCACGAGGTGCGGGACGAACGTGCTCGTGACGGGCGCGCCGAGCAGCGCCAGCTCCTGGTCGATCTCCGGCGCGTGGCGGTGGCCGGCGACGGCGTAGGCGCTGACGTTCTCGTCGACCGCCACGAAGTGGGTCCGTTCGGTTGCGCCGCGCCCCGCGCCGGAGACGCCGGTCTTCGCGTCGATCACGAGATCGCCGATCAGGCCGGCGCGCGCGAGCGGCGCCAGGCCGAGCAGCGCGGCGGTCGGAAAGCAGCCGGGGTTGGCGACGACGTCGGCCTCGGCGATCGCGTCGCGATAGCCCAGCTCCGGCAGGCCGTAGACGGCGTCGCCGAGCAGCTCGGGCGCCCCGTGCGGGCCGTACCACTGCTCGTAGGTGTCGCGATCGCGCAGCCGGAAGTCGGCCGAGAGGTCGACGACCCGCACGTCGCGTGCGCGCAGCGCCGCGACGACCGGCGCGGCGGCGTGGTGCGGATAGGCGACGATCGCGGCGTCGACCTCGGCGTGGCGGGCGAGGTCGAGCTCCTCCATCACGAGCGGCACGCGGTGGCGCGGATAGAGGTCGTCGAGCCGGCGGCCGGCGTCCGAGCGCGAGGTCAGCGCCGCCAGCTCGAACGTCGGGTGGCGCCACAGCAGCGCGGCGGCGAGCGCGCCGGCGTAGCCGGAGGCGCCGAGGATCGCGACGTCAGGCACGGAGGCTCCCGCCCAGCTGCGCGAGCGCGGCCTCGATCTTCGCCCGCCGGGCGGAGACGTCCTCGTCGGTCAGCGTCCGCTCCGGCGAGCGGAACGCCAGCCGCAGCGCGAGCGACACGGTGCCCTCGCCGAGCTGCTCGCCGCGGTAGACGTCGAAGACCTCGGCGCTCGCCAGCAGCGGCCCGCCGGCCTCGCGCACGACGCGGACGACCTCGCCCGCCGCGATGTCGTCGGGGACGACGACGGCGAGGTCCTGGCGCACCTCCGGGAAGCTCGTGTAGTCCTCGTAGCGGACGGCGCCCGGTGCGGCCGCGATCACGGCGTCGAGGTCGAGCTCGAACGCGGCGACGCGGTCCAGCTCCCAGTCGGCGGCGATCGCCGGGTGCAGCTCGCCGAGCCAGCCGACGCGCGTCTCGCGGGCGTCGTCGCCCGCACCCTCGCGCACGAGCACGGCGGCGCTGCGGCCCGGATGCAGGAACGGCTCGGTCGCGGCCTCCACGCGCCAGCCGACCCGCAGCGTCTCGAGCAGCAGTTCGAGCACGCCCTTGGCGGCGAAGAAGTCGGCGGCCGGCGGCTGCGGCTCGCGCCACGTCGCCGGACGGGCGGCGCCGGTCAGCAGCACGCCGAGGTGGCGCGGCTCGCGCGGCGGCGGCTCGCGCGGATCGGTGCCGCGCGCGACCGGGTAGACGGCGCCGGCCTCGAAGATCGCGACGTCGGCGATTCCGCGCGTGACGTTGCGGCGCGCGACGTCGAGCAGCGACCCGACCAGCATCGTGCGCAGCAGGCCCTGGTCGGCCGACATCGGGTTCTCGACGCGGATCATCCGCCGGCGCGGGTCGTCGGCCCCGAGCCGCAGGCGGTCGGCGAGCTCCGGCGGGCTCCAGCTCCAGCCGAGGATCTCGTGGAGGCCGGCGCCCGCGAGCGTGTCGCTCGCTCTGCGCCGCAGCCGCTGGCTCTCGGTCAGCCGGCCGACCGCGTCGCGCCGGGCGGGCAGCGTCGCGGGCAGGTTGTCGACGCCGTCGATCCGCGCGACCTCCTCGATCAGGTCGGCCTCGCGGGTCACGTCGGCGCGGCGGAAGTGCGGCACGACCACGTCGAGCCCGTCGTCGGCGTCGGCGGTCGCGAAGCCGAGCGCGGTCAGGATCGCGGCGCTGCGCTCGCGATCGACCGGCGTGCCGAGCAGGCCGTCGACGCGCAGGTCGCGCAGGCGGATCGGCTGCGGCGGCCGCTCCCACCAGCGACCCGCCGGTCCGGCGACGTCGCTCGTCCCGGGTGCGACGCGCGCGCCCGCCAGGTCGATCAGCAGTCGCGTCGCGACGGCCTGCGCCTCGAGCGCCTGCTCGGGCGCGAGCCCCTTCTCGAAGCGGGCGGATGCCTCGCTGCGCAGGCCCAGCCGCGTCGAGGTGCGCTGGATGCTCGGGCCGTCCCAGGTCGCGCTCTCGAGCAGGACCCGCGTCGTGCCGGGATGGACCTCCGAGCGCGCGCCGCCCATCACGCCGGCGATCGAGGTCGGTCCCTGGGCGTCGCAGATGATCGTCGTGTCGGGATCGAGCTCGCGCGTCGTGCCGTCGAGCGTGTCGATCGTCTCCCCCGCGCGCGCCTGGCGCACGACGAGGCGGCCGCCTTCGACGCGGTCGAGGTCGAACGCGTGCAGCGGGTGGCCCGTCAGCAGCATCACGTAGTTGGTGATGTCGACGACGTTCGAGATCGGCCGCTGGCCGGCCGCCATCAGCCGCGCCTTCAGCCACGCAGGCGAGGGGCCGATCGTGACGTCCTCGAAGACGCGCGCGGTGAAGCGCGCACAGCGGTCGGTCTCGACTGCGATCTCGACGCCGGCGAGTGGTCCCATGCTGCCGGGGTCGTGCGTCCACGGCGGCGGCGCGAGCGGGGCGCCGGTGGCGGCGTGGACCTCCCGCGCGACGCCGTAGATCGCGAGGCAGTCCGGCCGGTTCGGAGTGATCTCGAGCTCCAGCACGTCGTCGGCGATCGTGAGCGCCTCAGCCAGCGGCTGGCCCGGCATCAGCTCGTCCGCCAACACCATGATGCCATCGTGCTCCGCGCTCAGTTCGAGCTCGCGCTCGGACAGGATCATCCCCTCGGACGGCTCGCCCCGCAGCTTCGCCTCGCGCAGCCGCGTGCCGTCCGGCATCACGGCGCCGGGCTGCGCCACCGCGACCGTCTGACCGGCGGCGACGTTGGGCGCGCCGCAGACGATCTGCACCGGCGCCTCGCCGCCGACGTCGACCCGGCAGACGCGCAGGCGGTCGGCGTTCGGGTGCTGCTCCGCCGCCAGCACCCGCCCGACGACGAAGCCGTCGAGCGCGGCGACGCCGTGGCGCAGCACGCGCTCGACCTCGGTGCCCGTCATCGCGAGCCGCTCGGCGAGGGCCAACGCGTCCATGTCGGGACGCGTGTACTCGTGCAGCCAGGAGAGCGGGACCTTCATCTCAGCACGCTCAGAACTGCCGCAGGAAGCGGAGGTCGTTGTCGTAGAAGAGGCGCAGGTCGGAGACGCCGTGCTTGAGGAACGCGATCCGCTCGACGCCCATGCCGAAGGCGAAGCCCTGGATCCGCTCGGGGTCGTAGCCGTACTCGCGCACGTAGCCGAAGACGTTCGGGTCGACCATCCCGGCCCCGAGGATCTCGATCCAGCTCGTGCCCTTGCAGAGCGGGCAGCGCGAGCCGTCGGCGAGCAGGCCGTCGGTGCAGTTGAAGCAGGAGACGTCGACCTCGACGCTCGGCTCGGTGAAGGGGAAGAAGTGCGGGCGCAGGCGCACCTGCCGCTCGTCGCCGAAGATCGCACGGGCGAACTGCAGCAGCGTGCCGCGGAGGTCCGCGAGGGTGATGTCGACGTCGACCGCGAGCCCCTCGATCTGGTGGAACTGGGGCGTGTGCGTCGCGTCGCTGTCACGGCGGTAGACGCGGCCCGGCACGATGATGAAGATCGGCGGCGGCTGCTGCTCCATCGCGCGCACCTGCATCGGCGACGTGTGGGTCCGCAGCACGACCTCGTCGGCGACGTAGAAGGTGTCGCTGCGCAGCCGCGCGGGGTGCGCGGCGTCGTGGTTGAGCGCGTCGAAGTTGTAGTGGATGTGCTCGACCTCGGGCCCCTCGGCGACGTTGAAGCCCATCCCGATGAAGACGTCCTCGATCTCCCGCTGCGTCTGCGTCAACAGGTGCAGGCCGCCGGCCGGGAGCGCGGGCGCGCCCGGCAGCGTCACGTCGACGCGGTCGCGGGCCAGCTGCGCGTCGAGCTCGCTCGCGGCCAGCTCGCCGCCGCGCCGCTCGATCAGCGTCTCGAGCGCCTTGCGCGCGACGTTCGCGGCTCTGCCGACGGCGCCGCGCTGCTCGGGCGGCAGCTCGGCGACGCCGCGCAGCAGGTTCGGCAGCTCCGCTCTGCGGCCGAGGTGACGCACGCGCGCCTGCTCGAGCGCCTCGCTGCTCGTCGCGGCGGCGACCTCCGCCGCGCCCGCGGCTCTCAGCTCTTCGATCCGATCGATCATCGCGGGTCAATCCTATGGTTCGGAGCCGCATCGCCGGTCCGAGGGGAGCTCGGCGCGCCGGAGATCGCGCCGCGCGTCAGCTCGTAGAGCGCGACCGTCGCCGCCATCGCGGCGTTGAGCGACTCCGAGCCGATCGGGATCCGCGCCGCGCGATCGCTCGCGGCGAGCACGTCGGCCGGGAGGCCGGCGCGCTCGGCGCCGACCAGCAGCGTGACGGCGCCGCCCTCCGGGAGGTCGAGGGCGGCGATCGGCTCCGACGCGTGGGCGTCGAGCGCGACCGTCTCCCCCGGCAGCTCCGCCACCGACGCGACGCGCGCGAGCGGGACGGCGAAGACGGCGCCCATGCTCGCTCGCACCGCCTTCGGTCCGAAGGGATCCGCGCAGCCCGGCCCGAGCGCGACCGACGCCGCGCCGAACGCGAGCGCCGAGCGGAGGATCGTGCCGACGTTGCCGGGATCGGCGATGCCGTGCAGCGAGAGGCAGAGCGGCCCGCTGGGCGCCGGCGCCCAGCGCTGCTCGTAGACCGCGAGCGTGCGTGTCCCGGAGCCGAGCTGCGAGGCGGCCGCCAGCAGCTCGGGCTCGACCTCGATGCCGGGCAGCCCGCTGCCGGCGGCGCTGTAGCGCTCGAGCGCCGGCCAGCCGGCCGCGTCGGCGGCCTCCAGCAGGTCCTCTCCCTCGGCGACGAAGCGGCCGCTGCGGTCGCGCACGCGCCGCTGCGCGAGCTTGCGCAGCTCTCTCAGATGTCTGTTGTGCGGGGAGGTGATCGGCATACGACGGGGTCCTTAAACGACGAAGGGCGCCGTCCAGAAGGAAGCGGCGCCCGTTCGAGAAGTGCGTCAGCGTCTACTTCGCAGCAGCCGCCAGCGCCTCACGGGCCTGTTCGGCGAATCGGCGGAACGCCTCTGCGTCACGGACGGCGATGTCCGCGAGGATTCTGCGATCGACCTCGATGCCCGCGAGGGCGAGGCCGTGCATGAACTGCGAGTAGGACAGATCGTTGATCCGCGCGGCCGCGTTGATGCGCGTGATCCACAGGCGACGGAAGTCGCGCTTGCGGTTGCGCCGATCGCGGTAGCGGTACTGGTCGGCCTTGAGGAGGGCTTCCTTCGCGCGTCTGTAGTTGTGGTTCGCCTCGCCCCGGAAGCCTCTCGTCATCTCCAGGACTTCGCGACGCTTCTTGCGCGCGTTGACGGAACGCTTGACGCGGGTCACTTGCCCACTCCAAGCAGCTTCTTCACCCGCGGAGCGTCGTGATCGGAGATCTGCGCGGGCTTGCCGAGGCGACGCTTGCGCTTCGGCGACTTCTTCTCAAGGATGTGGCTCGTGAACGCGTGGCGTCCACGGACCTTGCCCTTGGCGGACACTTTGAAGCGCTTCTTCGCGCCGGAATGGGTCTTCATCTTCGGCATCAGGACGTGGAAGTAAAGCAGAACTCGGTTGTCGAGGGCGTCTCGTCGGCGCGGCGCGGCCGGGCCGTCAGCGCACGCGATCGCGCAGCGCGAGGACACGGGACGTGCCCACGTCGAGCGTAGCGCGCGGGAGCGCGCCGGCCGTGACCGCGCGCACGAGCGCGCCCGCCCCGCGTACCGCCGCCGCATCGCTCTGCGCGAACAGCAGCAGGTCGTTGCCGGCGCGCGTCGCGTCGAGCGCGTTGCGCTCCGCCGAGCGGTCCGCCAGCGCCGGCACCTCGAGGTCGTCGGTGAGCGCGACGCCGCGAAAGCCGACCGTCCGGCGCAGCTCGGTGCCCGCGATGCGGGGCGAGAACATCGCCGCCACGCTCGATAGCGCCGGATAGACGCCGGTCGAGACCATCACGAGCGGGATCCCCCGCGTCGCGGCGTCGCGGAACGGCGCCTCGTCGACGGCCCGCAGCGTGTCGAGCGGCAGCGTGATGCGGTTGAGCTTCAGGTCCTCGTCGACGGTCGCGCCGCCGAGGCCGGGGAAGTGCTTGGCGCAGGCGAGCACGCCGCCGGCCGCGAGGCCGTCGGCGAACGCGCCGCCGAGCGCCTCGACGCGCGCCGGCGTCGAGCCGTAGGAGCGGCCGAGCTTGCGGACGCTCGAGTCCGCGCGTCCGATGTCGAGCACGGGCGCGAGGTCGACGTTGACGCCGACGTCGCGCAGGCTGCGCGCCGTCGCGACGCCGTCGCTGCGGGCGACGTCCACGCTGCCGATCCGCGCCAGCTCGGCAGGCGAGTGGTCGGGCGCGCCGGCCAGCCGCTTCACCAGCCCGCCCTCCTGGTCGATCATCACGAGCAGCGGCGATCGCGCAGGGCGCGCGGCCCGCGCCGTCGCTCCGCCTGCAGGCGGTCGGTGAGGGCGCGCAGCTGGCCGCGCGAGGCGACGTTGCGGCCGAAGAGGATCACGCCGGCCAGCTCGCCGCGGCGGATGCGCGCGGCCAGCGCGGCGGGGACGGTCGTGCCCGGCAGCGAGCCGATCACGTGTTGGCCTGCCGCCTGCGCGAGCGGCAGCGGGGCGGTCGCGGCCGTGAGGACGGCCGGTGCCGTCGCGTTCGCCCCCGCGACGACGGGCGTCACGACGGTCGCAGCGGAGACGAGCGCGGACAGCAGCACCACCGCGGCAGGCGCCGTGAGGCGTTCGCGCGGCCGGCTCAGCGCGCGGCGGCGCGGTCGGACGCTCTGGGCGCGTCCGTCGCGTCGGCGTCGCCGTTCGCCGGCGGCTGCTCGTCGTCGGCGGCGGCCTCGGCCTTCGCTCTCGGCGCAGCCGGCTTGGCGGCCGCTCTCGCGGCGGGTCTCGCCGCAGCCGCTCTCGCGGCCGGTCTCTCCGCAGCAGGTCTCTCGGCAGCCGGCTCCGCCGCCGGTCTCGCGGCGGCAGGTCTCTCGGCGGCAGGTCTCTCGGCGGCAGGCTCCGCAGCCGGTCTCGCGGCGGCAGGTCTCTCGGCAGCCGGTCTCGCGGCGGCAGGTCTCTCGGCGGCCGGGTCCGCAGCAGCTCTCTCGGCAGCAGGCTCCGCAGCCGGTCTCTCGGCGGCCGGCGGGCTGGCGGGGGCCGTCTCGGCGGCCGGCGGGCTGGCGGGGGCCGACTCGGCGGCAGGCGGGCTGGCGGGGGCCGTCTCGGTGGCGGGCGTCGGAGTCGCAGCGTCGTCGCCGGCCGGAGCGTGCTCCTCGCCGTCGGCGTGCTTGTCCTCCGACTTCTTGACGTCGGGCTCGGCGAGGATCGATCTCGACGGTCCGAGCATCATCGTCATGTTGCGGCCGTCCTGGATCGGACGCTGCTCGACGACGCCGATGTCGGCCAGCTCCTCCGCGAGTCTGCTCAGCAACGCCTCGCCACGCTCGGGATGCGTCACCTCGCGACCGCGGAACATGATCGTGACCTTGACCTTGTCCTTGTGTCTGAGGAAGCGGGTGACGTGCCCCTTCTTCGTGTCGTAGTCGTTCTGCGCGATCTTCGGGCGGAACTTGATCTCGCGGATCGTGATCTGCTGCTGGTGCTTGCGCGCGGCCTTGACCTTCTGCGCCTGCTCGTATCTGTACTTCGAGTAGTCGAGCACGCGGCAGACGGGCGGACGGGCCTCGGGAGCGACCTCGACGAGGTCGAGATCGCGCTCCTGGGCGTACTTCAGCGCGTCGGGCGTTCTGAGAATGCCGATCTGCTGGCCGTCATCGCCGATCAGGCGGACCTCGGGAACGCGGATGCGCTCGTTGACCCGGGTCGTGTCCCGCTCAGGCGGGCGCCGGTCGAAACGTCGTGGGACCGGCATTCAGCTTGCGTTGTGGTGGCGCGTCAAGCGGAGCAGCGCGACCAGATGTGGGTGAAGGGCTTCAAGGGACGATGAGTATAGCGTCATCTGTGACCTACGCCGACCGATTCTCGATCTCGTCCCGAACGCGCTCGACGAAGCCCTCGACCGACAGGCTGCCGAGGTCGCCCTCGCGGTGCTGACGCAGTCCGACCGAGCCCGACTCCTGCTCTCTGTCGCCGACGATCAGCATGTAGGGCACCTTGCGCAGCTCGGCGTCGCGGATCTTGCGCCCGATCGACTCGGTGCGCTCGTCGACGTCGACGCGCAGCCCCTCCTCGCGCAGCCGCGCCGCGATCTCACGGGCGTAGTCGACGTGGCGGTCGGAGATCGGCAGCAGGATCGCCTGGACCGGCGCGAGCCAGAGCGGGAACTCGCCCGCGTAGTGCTCGATCAGGATTCCGATGAAGCGCTCGAACGAGCCCATCAGCGCGCGGTGGATCATCACCGGGCGGTGCTCGGCGTTGTCGGCGCCGGTGTAGGTGAGGTCGAAGCGCTCAGGGAACGAGTAGTCGAGCTGGATCGTGCCGAGCTGCCACGAGCGGCCGATCGAGTCCTTCATGTGGAGGTCGATCTTGGGTCCGTAGAAGGCGCCGTCGCCGGGGTTGACCTCGTAGTCGAGGCCCTGCGAGTCGAGGGCGCGCTTCAGCGCCTCCTCGGCGTGGTCCCACATCTCGTCGGTGCCGACGCGCTGCTCGGGCCGTGTCGAGAGCTCGAGCCGCGGCTCGAAGCCGAAGATGTCGTACAGCATGAAGCCGAAGTTGAGCGTGTCGACGACCTCCTGCTCGATCTGGTCCTCCGTGCAGAAGATGTGGGCGTCGTCCTGGGTGATGTGTCGCACGCGCAGGAGCCCGTGGAGCGTGCCCGAGGGCTCGTAGCGGTGGACGAGCCCCTGCTCGGAGAAGCGGATCGGCAGGTCGCGGTAGGAGCGCCGCTCGTCCTTGAAGAGCTGGATGTGCCCCGGGCAGTTCATCGGCTTGATGCCCATCGGGGGGTCGTCGGAGTTGGCGATCTGCGCGAAGTACATGTTGTCGCGGTACTTGTCCCAGTGCCCCGACTGTCTCCACAGCTCGACGTCGAAGAGGATCGGCGTGCGCACCTCGTCGTAGCCGCGTCTGCGGTTCTCGGTCCGCCACAGCTTCGTCAGCTCGTTCCAGATCGCCATCCCGTTCGGCTGCCAGAAGGGCGAGCCGGGGCTGACGTCGCTGAGGAAGAAGAGCCCCAGCTCCTTGCCGAGTCTGCGGTGGTCGCGCGCTCTCGCCTCCTCGAGCTGTTCGAGGTGGGCGGCGAGGTCGTCCTTCGAGAAGAAGGCGGTGCCATAGATGCGCGTCAGCATCGTGCGGTTCGCGTCGCCGCGCCAGTAGGCGCCGGCGACCGACTGCAGCCTGAAGGCTCTGATGCGCTTCGTGCCCGGGCCGTGGGGGCCGCGGCAGAGGTCCGTGAACGGCCCGTTGGTGTAGAGCGAGACGCTCTCGACCGGCTCCTCCGGCGGGGCGTTCCTGACGAGGTCCTCGATCAGCTCGACCTTGTAGGGCTGCTGCTCCGCGCGGAAGCGCGCGAGCGCGTCCTCGACCGAGACGTCCTCGCGCGCGAAGCGCTCGTCGGCCTTGATGTGCTCGCGCATCTGCGCCTCGATGCGCTCGAAGTCGGCGTCCGAGACCGTGACGCCGTCGGGGAACTCGAAGTCGTAGTAGAAGCCGTTCTCGATCGGCGGCCCGATCGAGATCTTCACGCCCGGATAGAGGTCGATCACCGCGGCGGCGAGCACGTGCGCGGTGTCGTGGCGCAGCAGCTCGAGCGCGTCCGGGCTCGACGGCGTGATGATCTCCAGCCGCGCCCCGTCGTGCAGCGGCGCGGCGAGGTCGCGCTCGCGGCCGTCGACCCTCACGGCGAGCGCGGCGCG
>JAOPZA010000030.1 GCA_025964325.1 Conexibacter sp. | reverse complement strand
GAGCGCCCGCTGGACGCGCGCCGGCGCCTGGTGGATCACGGCGGGCTGCGGCCTGCTGCCGGCCGCGACGTGCGGCGGCGCCTGCGCGACGACGTGCGGCCTGGGAGCGTGCCGCGGCTGCGTGTGCTCGATCTCGACCGCGCCGGCGGTGACGAGCGCGGCTGCCGCGATGCTGGCGGCCGCCTTCGTCGCGACCGCGCCGATCCCGGCCGAGACCAACGAGCTCGTCGCGGAGCCGGCGACCGCGCCGCCGGCCGCTGCGGCGGCGCCGCCGGCCGCGGCAGTGCCGGTCGCATGACCGCCCGCGCTCGCCGACCAGCCGAGATGGGCGAGGAAGAGTCTCTTCGCGACGAACAGCGCGCCGACCGGCATGATCGCCGCGAGCGCCTTGTTGGTCGACTTCAGCTGCGTGCGGAACGCGCCGCAGCGGTCGCACGAGCGCAGGTGGCGACGGACCGGCGCGGTCGTGCGGCGGCGCAGGCCCTCGGCGATCTCACCGAGCTCGAGGCGCACCTCCTCGCACGACAGCTGGCGCGCCTCGGCTGCCTCCGCGAGTGAGACGCGGGCGCGCACGAGGAGCGACTTGACGCTGGGGATCGTCGTCTCCATCGCCTCGGCGATCTGCTCGTAGGAGAGCGCGTCGATCTCCCGCAGCAGCAGCGCCGTCCGCTGCGTCTCCGGCAGCGTCTGCACGTCGGCGATCAGCTCGCGGAACTCCTCGCGGCGATCGACCTTGTCAGCCGTCGTCGTGCCGTGCTCGGCGAGGTGGACGTCCATCGAGTCGACGCCGATCGGCTGGACGCGGCGCAGGTGGTTGAGGCTGCGGTTGCGCGCGATCCGGTAGAGCCACGGCCGCGCGTTGATCGGCCGCTCGTCGGCGAGGATCGCGTTGAAGGCGGCGGCGAAGACCTCCTGCAGCACGTCCTCGGCGTCCTCGCGCGAGTTCAGCATGTGGCGACAGAAGGCCAGCAGGCGTGCCTGATAGCGGCTCACGAGCGCCTCGAAGGCACCGTGGTTGCCGCGGCGCACGAGCGCGATCAGCCGCTCGTCCGACTGGAGGCGGAGCAGCGGCGAGCGCCCGTGGATGCCACTGACGCCGGGGTGTTTGAGAGCAGAGACTTCCACGCGGACGGATCCTCGACGGTTTCGACACCGTAGCAACGGGCGAGTTGCGGTCTTTCTCGCCTTTTCTGCGCGCGATCGCGCAGATTCCTACCGGACTCTCATAGGCGCGAGGCGCTCGCGCCTGGCGCGTCGACGCGCCCAGCTCCACAGCTCGACGAGCATCAGCGCGACCGCGATCGGGACGGTTGCGGGGAGGACGTCGGTGACGAAGAAGAGGCAGTCGTAGGCGGCCGCCAGCACCAGCGTGAGGAGGGCGGCGCGCACCTGCGAGCGACGCTCGGCGGCGAGCAGGGCGCCGAAGACGCCGGCGATGAAGAGGTCGCCGTAGCCCATCACGGCGTCACCGAACTCGACCCGTTGGAGCTGCGGCAGCTGGGCCGGGGGCGCCGCCGCGTTGAGCACGTCGTTCGGGTGCTGGAGCTTCTGGGTCGCGATCAGGTAGACGTCCGCGGCGGCCATCAGCACGATCCCGACCTTCAGCCAGCTGCGCGGCGCGACGGCGGTCAACAGCACGCCGAGCGTGGCGCAGCTGAGCGCTGAGAGCAGCAGCGCGGCGCCCTCGCCGGCCAGCCCGGAGCGGTCGGCCCACGCGAGGGCGAACAGGCCGCCCGCGAGCAGCGCGAGCCACGGGCGGGCGCCGTGGATCACGAAGCCGAGGGCGAACGCCGCCAGCAGCGGCACGGCGATCAGCGCCAGCCAGGTGAGGAAGCCCGCCGAGGCGCTCGACGCGGTGATCGCCACGATCGCGCCGACGATCGAGGCGAGCGGGACGAGCGCCCACCACCGGCTCTGGAGCCGTTTCCCGAGCCGCTCGAGCGACGGCAGCGCGCGCGGGCGCGGCAGCGCGACGAGCGCGCTCTGCGCCACCAGCAGCACCGCGTCGGAGGCCCAGAACGAAAGTTCCATGTCCGCATGATGGAACGTTCGTCCCGCCGACACCCGCCCGCCTGCCACGCACCCCCCAACCGGCGGGTGTGTGGCAACGCCGGGTAGCGTTCGCGGCTCGCTACCCTGAAGGTGAGGTCGCCTCTGATGCCCAGCTCCGTAGCCAAGCCCCGCTCGACCAACCGGCGCTCACCGCGCCGCGACGGCGACGGGGCTCCTGATTCGAGCCACGGGCTCGACCTCTACGAGCGGATGGCGCTGATCCGCGTCTTCGAGGAAGAGGTCGAGCGCCAGTACAAGCGCGCCCGCATCGGCGGCTACTGCCACCTCGCCTCGGGCCAGGAGGGCGCCACGGTCGGCGCGGTCCATCCGCTGCTCGAGGACGACCTGCTCTTCTCGTCCTACCGGACGCACGGCCTCGCGCTCGCCCGCGGCGTCGACCCCGACGCCGTGATGGCCGAGCTGTTCGGCCGCGAGGGCGGCTCCGCCCACGGCCGCGGCGGCTCGATGCACCTGCTCGACTTCTCGAAGGGCTTCCTCGGCGGCTGGGGGATCGTGACCGGCCAGCTGCCGCTCGCGACCGGCGCGGCGCTGGCGCTGACCTACAGAGGCAAGCCGAACGCCGTCATGTGCGAGCTCGGCGACGCGGCGACCAACATGGGCGCCTGGCACGAGTCGCTCAACCTCGCCGGGATCTGGGACCTGCCGATCGTCTTCCTCGTGCTGAACAACCAGTACGGCATGGGCACGTCGGTCGAGAAGGCCTCCGCCGAGCCCGAGCTCTACAAGCGCGCGAGCGCCTTCCGCATGCACGGCGAGCGCGTCGACGGCCAGGACGTCGAGGCCGTCCTCGGCGCGGCCGACCGCCTCCTGCGCCGCGCTCGCGAGGAGCGCAAGCCGGCCGTGCTCGAGGTCATCACGTACCGCTACCGCGGTCACTCCGTCGCCGACGCCGGCACCGCATACCGCACCGCCGTCGAGATCGAGACGTGGAAGGAGCGCGATCCGATCGCGCTCTACCGCCAGCGGCTGCTCGACGAGCGCCGCGTCGGCGAGGCGCAGATCGAGGCGATCGACGCGCGCGTCGAGAAGCGCGTCGAGCAGGCCGTCGCGTTCGCCGAGGCGAGCCCCGAGCCGCCGACCGACTCGCTCGCCCAGCACCTCCACGGCGACCCTGCGAGCGCCGAGCAGTTCGCGCGCATGGGTCCGGGCAGCCCGTTCGGCGAGCGCGAGCTCGTGCTCGAGGGACTCGGCAGATGAGCGTCGCCGCGCCGTCGGCGACGACGACGATGACCTATCGCGAAGCCGTTCGCCTCGCGATGCGCGAGGAGCTGCTGCGCGACGAGGACGTCTTCCTGATGGGTGAGGAGATCGGCGTCTTCGAGGGTTCCTACAAGGTCACGGCCGGCCTCTTCAGAGAGTTCGGCCCGGTGCGCGTGCGCGAGACGCCGATCTCCGAGGAGGGCTTCGTCGGCGCCGCGATCGGCGCCGCGATGATGGGCCTGCGCCCGGTTGTCGAGATCATGACGCTCAACTTCATCCTCGTCGCGATGGACCAGGTCGTGAACCACGCCGCGAAGATCCGCTACATGTTCGGCGGCGAGGTCGGTTGCCCGCTCGTGATCCGCACGCCGAACGGCGGCGGCAGCCAGCTGACGGCGCAGCACTCGCAGAGCTTCGAGGTCTTCTTCGCCCACACCCCCGGGCTGAAGGTCGTCGCGCCGAGCACGCCGGCCGATGCGCGCGGGCTGCTGAAGGCCGCGATCCGCGACGACGACCCGATCCTCGTCGTCGAGAACCTGCAGAGCTACAAGATCAAGGGCGAGGTGCCCGAGGATCCCGACCACGTCGTCGAGATCGGCCGCGCCGCGGTCACGCGCGAGGGCAGCGACATCACGCTCGTCGCGCACTCGTTCGCCGCGACGCGCGCGCTGCGCGTCGCCGAGAGACTGCGGGCCGACCACGGCGTCTCGGCCGAGGTCGTCGACCTGCGGTCGCTGCGTCCGCTCGACACCGAGACGGTCGTCCGCTCGGTCGCGAAGACGAACCGCGCGCTCTGCGTCGACGAGGGCTGGTCGACGTACGGCATCAGCGCCGAGATCACGAGCCGCATCCAGCGCGCCTGCTTCGACGACCTCGACGCGCCCGTCGAGCGCGTCGGCCTCGCGGAGGTGCCGATGCCCTACGCGAAGAACCTCGAGCGTGCCGCGCTCGTGAACGACGAGAAGATCGAGGCCGCCGCGCTCAGCGTGCTGGGTCTCGGGCCGGACATCTTCTCCTCCTAGCCGGCTGGGGCCGGCCGCATCGACGTCGGGAAGGGACGTGAGGGTCTCGGCGCCGGCACGTGCTGGGCTCGCCGTCGGCCGTGACTTCAAGCTCAGGGATCTCCGTGCGGCACTTCCCGGCATCGGCGATCCCACCTTCCGCATCGCGCTGACGGAGCTCAGACGCGAGCGGGAAGCGCGCGTTGACGGGACGGGCCAGGGCGCGATCTGGTCCCGCACCCAGCCCTGGCCCCGACGACGCCCCGTAGGATGGGCCTTTGCACGGCCCGGATGGCGGAACTGGCAGACGCCGCCGACTTAAAATCGGCTGTCCTCGCGGACGTGCGGGTTCGAGTCCCGCTCCGGGCATGGTGGCAATCGCCTGGCGGCGATTGCCATTGCGAGTTCCACGGCAGCACGTGCCACCGCGTCACGGCGGCGGGAACTCGCGGCTGGCGCAGCGTCACGGCTGTTGGAGCTCGCGGGTGGTGCGGCGCGGCTACGCTCGGGCGATGGGTGACCTGCGCGTCCGGTTGCAGCCGCGCGCCAAGCGCGAGGAGGTCGTCGGCGTGCGCGACGGCGCGCTCGTCGTACGGGTGACGGCGCCGCCGGTCGACGGGCGCGCGAACGCCGCGCTCTGCAAGCTGCTCGGCCGGGCGCTGGGGGTTGCGCCGAGCACGGTCGCGGTCGTGCGCGGCGGCACGTCGCGGGACAAGCTCGTTCGCGTCGACGGGCTCGACGACGTCACGCTGCGCCGCCGTGCCGGGCTCGAGAGGGGATCCGATCCGGACGCCTGAGCGCCGGGACGCTCGCGCCAGTTGACACGAGGGCGTAGCTTAGATGCGTGGACGGCCCGTACGCGGACTCCGGAGCGCAGCCACCGTGGCGATCAGGTGGCCGCGCGACTCTGCAAGACGGGCCGCGCGGTCACCCCCGATTGCCGCTACTGCGTGCGACGAGGTCAGGCCACCGCGGACACGCGGGTCGAGACGGGCATCAGCCCGTCGAGCACCGCGGTCGCGATGCGAGCGTCGCCCTCGAACTCGAGCCCCTTGCGGGAGCCCTCAGGGACGAGTGCGTCGATCCACGCCCGCTCCGTCCCGCTGATCTTCGCGCCGGCCTCCGGCTCGGCACGCTCCGCCAACGTGACCTCGCCACGCTTGACGGTGATCGCGTACTGACGCGTCTCGCCATCCTTCGAACGCTGCACGACCGTCAGCTCCACCGTGCCGCGCAGCGAACGCGGCAGCGAGAGGAGCCCCGGTGCGAGCCGGAAGATGGCGCCGATGTCGATCGCCTCGCTGCGGCGAGGCTCGTTCCAGGACCACTCGTAGCCCCAGCGCGCGAGCGCGGCGAGGACGGGAATGAGGTCGCGGGCACGTTCGGTCAGCTCGTAGTCCACGCGCGGCGGGACCTCGCGGTACCGCTGACGCGTGAGCAGGCCGTCCGCCACCATGCGGTTGAGGCGGGAGCGGAGCTGCTCCGTCGAGATGCCGGGCAGCGTGCGCTGCAGCTCGACGAACCGACGTGGACCGCTGACGAGATCGCGCACGATCAGCAGCGTCCACTTGTCCCCGACGAGATCGAGCGCCCGGGCATCGGGAGCCCACTGATCGTAGGGGTGTCGTTTGGGCGGGGGGACGGGTGAAATGGGGACCTCCGGGACGGGACGGGGACGGAGCGACGACCTGCTGGACCTACCTACCGTGATGCAGATTAACCGACTGACGGGTAGCCGCGGTGCCGAGTTGCAAGATCGTCATGTCCGACGCGCCAGTTTTGGGCTCTTGGGGGCTTCCAACGGGGATGATCGGCGAATCCGCGCGAGCGTCGCGCGGGCGTGCAGAGGAGGACGAGAAGCATGGGACAGGTGATCGCGCTTTCCCGCCAGCGCCCCCGGTCGGCCCGCACGGGCGCACCCGCGCCGGCCTCCGCGGCCCCGGTCTTCTACTTCGACCTGGCCTCGCCGTACACCTACCTGGTGGCCGAACGGGTCGACCGCCGGCTCGCGTACGCCGAGTGGCGACCGGCACGTGGGGGGCGCTTCGGCACGGCCAGCGCGTCGGCGACCGCAGCCGACGCCTTCGAGCGCGCGTGGCGAGCGGCCGAGCAGCGCGCCCGCGACCTTCACCTGCCGCTGGTCTGGCCCGATCGCTTCCCGTCGCCGGTGCCGCGGGCGATGCGCGTGGCCGACCTCGCGGTAGGCAGCGGGCGGGGCGGGGCGTTCGTGGTCGCGGCCGGTCGGCTGGCCTTCTGCGGCGGGTTCGATCTCGAAGATCCGCTGATCCTCGCGGAGGCGGCGGCGGCGGCCGGCCTCGACGTCGAGCTCGCCCTCGTGGCGGCGCGTGACGCGCGGCGCGATGGCGCGATCGCGGCGTCCGCGCGAGCGGTCTGGGCGGAGGGCGGCGCGACGCTGCCGGCGCTCCTCTACGGCGGCCGGCTCTACTGCGGAGAGCAGCGCGTGACGACGGCGATGCTGGTCGCTCCGAGCCGCGCGGCGGTGCACCCGAGCGCCTCCTGACGGGATTCTCACGGCCCCCGTTCCGTGCCGGCGGGCCGCAGTGTCACAATCAGAGCGGGATGGACCGGGTACTGCGATACGCGTATGCCCGGCTCGGCCGGCGATATCCGCTGACCGCCGTGGTGCTGCAGTTTCAGGTGGCGCATCTGGTGGTCCTCGGCGGGATTGTGCTGCTGCGGCTCTTTCAGCCGATGAGCGGCCGCACCTTCGCGGTGTTGCTGGTCGTGGCCGAGCTGCTGGTGGCGCTGGACAACGTGAGCTCGACGCGGCTCGCGCGACGCCTGCTGCGCCCGGTCGACGCGTGGCTGGCCGGCGCCCGCGACCGGACCGCCACGACCGACGCATGGCGCGCGCTCGCGGCGATGCCGAGCGACTACACCCGGCGCGTGCCGACGGTGCCGGTCGTGCTCGTCGTCGTGCCGTTCTCGGTCTTCGCGACGCTGCAGCTCAACCTGCCGCTCTACTCGGCGCTCGTGATCCTCGTCGGCGCGGTGATGACGCTCCTCTACGGCGCGATGTTCCGCTTCTTCGCGCTCGAGTCGCTGCTGCGACCGGTGCTCGCGCACGTCGCGAACCGGATGCCCGACGACTTCGACCCCGGCCGCGCCGGCGTCGCGCTGCGCCGCCGCCTGCTCGTCGGGCTGCCGGCGATCAACGTGCTGACCGGCGTGATCGTCGCCGGCGTCGAGATGAACCGCCACGGTGCGCGCCTCGCCGATCTCGGCCCGGCCGTCGTGATCGCGGTCGCGGTCGCCTTCACCGTCTCGCTCGAGCTGACGATCCTGCTGTCGCGCTCGATCTTCGGCCCGCTCGACCAGCTGCGCGAGGCGACCGAGCGCGTCCGCCGGGGCGATCTCTCGACGCGCGTCCCGGTCGTCTCGACCGACGAGACGGGCCGGCTCGCGCGCTCCTTCAACGACATGGTCGCCGGATTGCAGGAGCGCGAGCGGCTGCACGAGGCGTTCGGCGCCTACGTCGGCCCCGACGTCGCCGAGATGGTCCTGCGCGAGGGCACCAATCTCGACGGCGAGGAGCGCGAGGTCTCGATCCTCGTGCTCGACATCCGCGACTTCACCCGCTATGCCGAGCAGGCGACCGCACGGGAGGTCGTCGACCACCTGAACGAGTTCTACGGGCACGTGGTGCCGATCCTGATGCGCCACGGCGGCCGCCCGAACAAGTACGTCGGCGACGGTCTGCTCGGCGTCTTCGGCGCGCCCGAGCCGCTTGCCTTCCACGCCGACTGCGCCGTCGCCGCGGCGATCGAGATCGCCGAGGTCGTGCGGGAGGTCTACGCCGGCGAGCTGCGCGTCGGCATCGGCGTCAACTCGGGTCCCGTGATCGCCGGCACGATCGGCGGCGGCGGGCACGTCGAGTTCACCGTCATCGGCGATCCCGTCAACACGGCCGCGCGGGTCGAGGCGGTGACGCGGCTGACGGACGACGACGTGCTCGTGACGGAGGCGACGCGCAGCCTGCTGACCGAGGACCACGGCGGCTTCGACGATCGCGCGGCGGTGCCGCTGCGCGGCAAGACGGCGCGCGTCGAGCTGTGGGCGCCGAGCGCGCTGCGCGTGCCCGCCGGCGACCGGTAGGCGCACGAAAGAGGCCCGCCATCCGTGCGGGCCTCTTCCGTTTCGACGGCTCCTGAGGCGAGCGAGGTCGGGGGTCCGTGCTCGCCGGAGCTTGTGCCGTGCCGGACGTTTGGGAGGCGCCGAGGTCGGTCGGCACGCCCGGCGTATCTCGGGGAGGGAGGAGGTCGTGCCACCGTCCTCACCCGGTCCCCACATCATCGGCCAGCGCACGGGACGACGCAACCCCTCGGGCCCTCGTCATACGAGGCTCATACAGCGCTCGCGCGGGGAGCGGAGGGTAGAGTCGGCGGATGTCCACCGACACCCAGCAGGAGACACGGCTGCACGGCGGCCGGCTGATCGCGAGACGGCTGAAGGCGCACGGCGTGACGAAGCTCTTCACGCTTTCCGGCGGCCACATCTTCCCGATCTACGACGGCTGCAGAGCCGAGGGCATCGACATCGTCGACGTCCGTCACGAGCAGGCGGCGGCGTTCGCCGCGGAGGGGTGGGCGAAGGTCACCCGCACCCCCGGCGTCGCGGCCGTGACGGCCGGGCCGGGCGTGACGAACGCCGTCAGCGCGATCGCGTCGGCGCAGGCGAGCAACTCGCCGCTGCTCCTGCTCGGCGGCCGCGCTCCGGCGATGCGCTGGGGCCGTGGCTCGCTGCAGGAGATCGACCACGTCCCGTTCATGGCGCCGCTCACGAAGCTCGCCGCGACCCCGGACGGGACGGCCGCGATCCCGGGCTCCGTCGACGACGCGCTGCGAGTCGCGATGACGCCGCATTCGGGCCCGACGTTCCTCGACTTCTCGATGGACCACGTCTTCAGCGAGGCGGAAGAGCCGGCGAGCGACGCGACGCTGCTGGCGCCGCACCTCGGCGCCGGCGCCGACGGCGACGCGATCGAGCGCGCGGGGCGGCTGCTCGCGCAGGCCGAGCGGCCCGTCGTGATGGCCGGCACGAACCTCTACTGGGGTCACGGCGAGACGGCGCTGCGCGCGCTCGTCGAGCAGCGCGGGATCCCGACGTTCCTGAACGGGCAGGCGCGCGGCTCGCTCCCAGCCGACCACGAGCTGTTCTTCTCGCGCACCCGCGGAGCGGCGCTGAAGGGCGCCGACGTCGCGCTCGTGATCGGCGTGCCGATGGACTTCCGCCTCGGCTTCGGCGAGGCGTTCGGGCCCGAGACGCAGCTGATCGTGATCGACGTCGCCGAGCCGCAGCGCGAGCATCCGCGCACGGTCGCGGCCGAGCTCTACGGCGCGCTGCCGGCGACGCTGGACGCGCTGCGCGAGGCGGCCGGCCGTGGCGGCGCCGACACCGGCCCGTGGGTCTCGCAGCTGCGCGGCAGCGAGGAGGACAGGCGCGCCGCCGAGGCGGCGGAGCTCGACGACGAGCGCGCGCCGCTGCATCCGCTGCGGCTCTACCGCGGCCTCGGCGAGGTGATCGACCGCAACGCGATCATCGTCTGCGACGGCGGCGACTTCGTCTCCTACGCGGGTCGCGTCGTCGACTCCTACGAGCCGGGCTGCTGGCTCGATCCGGGGCCGTTCGGCTGCCTCGGCACGGGTCCCGGCTACGCGCTCGCGGCGAAGCTCGCCCACCCCGACCGGCAGGTCGTGCTGCTGCTCGGCGACGGGGCGTTCGGCTTCTCGGGGATGGAGTTCGACACGCTCGCGCGGCACGGCGTGCACGTCGTGGGCGTGATGGGCAACAACGGCATCTGGGCGCTCGAGAGACACCCGATGGAGTTCCTCTACGGCTACTCCGTCGCGGCCGAGCTGCGGCCGGCGACGCGCTACGACGAGGTCGTGACCGCGCTCGGCGGCCACGGCGAGCTGGTCGAGCGGCCGCAGGATCTTCGTGGCGCGCTCGATCGCGCGTTCTCGGCGAACGTGCCGGCGCTCGTCAACGTGCTGACGGACCCGACCGTCATCTACCCGCGCAAGTCGAACCTCGCCTAGCGTCCCGATTCCGAAGTTCGGTGACGGCTTCCGGGCGCCCGCATGCACCTGGCGCCCGGCGGCGGCCGGCCGAGTACGTCGAGTACGAGGCAGGCCGCCGGCGAGCGCCACGCACACCCGTGCATCCCGCACACGGCGCCCGAACTTACGAATCGGGACACGAGCCCCCGGCTGAGCGCGATCGCGCCCGACCACGAGGAAGCCGCCCGCATCATGCGGGCGGCTTCCTCATGTGGCCCCGTCAGGACGGGCAGGGGTACGTGCCTTGAAAGGGCCGATGGTCGGTCCGAGCGGCGGGAGGCGCCGTTGAACGGCTTCACCCGGACCTATGCACCGAGCGGGGAGCGCTTGCGCGGACCCACTGCTCGACGTACCCATGGTGCGCAGCGCGTTGCCACCCCGGCAATCCAACATCCGTCCAGGTCTGTTTCGAGCCTGACGACGATTGGGTAGGCGGGCCCGCGCTTGGGCTGCTTGGCGTCCGCATGGCGCGCGGAGCGGGCCGCGCGCTCATTCCGGGCGGCTGGGTCGCGGGATCAGCGACGCGCCCGATCGAGCGCCGCGCCGTACAGCAGGTCGTGCTCGGAGACCTCGAAGCGGTCGAGCTCGAACGCGCGCAGCAGCTCGATCAGGATCACGACGCCGGGCACGATCGTGGCCGCCCGATCCGGATGCAGGCCGCGGACCCGGCGTCGCTCGGCGAGCGGCATCTGCGCGAGGCGGGCGAGCAGCAGCTCGCACTGGCTGAGGTCGAGTCGTGCGCCGTGGACCTTCGCCGGGTCGTAGGGCTCGAGCTCCTGCACGATCGCGGCGAGCGAGGTCGGCGTGCCGGCGACGCCGACGGCGTCCGCGGCGCTCGCCCGGATCGGAGCCGGGACGGCGGCCTCGACGAGCGCGCGCATCTCCGCCGCAAGCTCCTGCAGCTCGCGCGGCTCGGGCGGGTCGTGGTGGATGTGGCGCTCGGTCTGACGCACGACGCCGGCCTGCGTCGAGACGTGGAAGGTCGGGTTGCCGTCGCCGTCGGGGCCGAGGACCAGCTCGGTCGAGCCGCCGCCGATGTCGAAGACGAGCAGCGGCGTCGGCGCGGAGGGGTCGCGATCGTGGGTCGCGCCGAGGAAGGTGAGGCGCGCCTCCTCGTCGCCCGTGAGGATGCGCGCGTCGAGGCCGAAGCGCTCGCACACGTCGGCGGCGAAGGCGACGCCGTTGGCGGCATCGCGGACGGCGCTCGTCAAGACGGCGATGCGGGCGTCGGCGGGGACGGAGGCGGCGTCCATCGCCTCGACGTAGGCCGACAGCGTCGCGACCACGCGCGCGACCGGCGCCTCGCCGAGGCGGCCGCTCGCGTCGACGCCGTCGCCGAGGCGGGTGACCTGCGAGCGGCGATCGAGCTCGCGGACGGCGCCGTTGGCGACGTCGGCGACGAGCAGGCGGGTGGAGTTCGTGCCGATGTCGACCACGCCGACGCGCATCGGCCGATCCTACGTGTCCGCGGGGCGCGTGCCGCCGGCGTCCGGTTCGGCGCCGGCGGCTTCCGCCGGCACGGTGACCTCGTGCGGCAGCGGCTCGCCGGCGAGCCCGGCGAGCACGTTGTCGACCGCCAGCTCGGCCATCCGGCCGCGGGTCGCGGTCGTGGCGGAGCCGACGTGGGGGAGGACGATCACGTTCGGTGCGGCGAGCAGCGGGTGCTCGGCCGGCAGCGGCTCGGGGTCGGTCACGTCGAGGGCGGCGCCGCCGATCGTGCCCGCATGGAGCGCGTCGATCAGCGCGGCCGTGTCGACGACGGGGCCGCGAGCGGTGTTGACGAGGATCGCCGTCGGCTGCATCCGCGCGAGCGCGTCGCGGTCGATCAGGTGGTGGGTCGCGGGCGTCAGCGGGACGTGGAGGGAGACGAAGTCGGCGCGCTCGAGCAGCTCGGGAAGGGGTGTGCCGCCGCGGCTCGTCGTCGTCAGGACCGTCATCTCGAAGCCGCCGGCGCGCCGCGCGACGGCCTGCCCGATGCGGCCGCCCCCGACGATCCCGAGCGTCGCGCCGGCGACGTCGCGCCCGAGGTGCCCGGTCGGGCTCCAGGCGCCCCACTGCCCGTTGCGCACGACCTGCGCGGATGCCGGCAGGCTGCGGGCGGCGGCGAGGAGCAGGGCGAAGGCGAGGTCGGCGGTCGCGTCGGTCAGGACGCCGGGCGTGTTGCCGACCGGGACGCCGCGCCAGCGGGCGGCGGCGAGGTCGACGTTGTCGGTGCCGACGGCGTAGTTGGCGACGACTCTGAGCCGCGGAGCGGCGTCGAGGAGCTCGCCGTCGATCCGGTCGGTCAGCATGCACAGCAGCGCATCGGCGCCGGCGACACGCGCGAGCAGCTCCGCGCGCGGTGTCGGGACCTCCTGCTCCCAGAGGTCGACGACGTGTCCGGCCGCGGCGAGCCGTTCGAGGGCGGTGCCGGGGAGGGTGCGGGTGACGAAGACGCGGGCCACGGCCGGGATCCTATGCGCAGCGCGGGAGCGCGCCGCACCCGCCCAGGCGCCAGTCGTTACCGGGATGTTTCGCTATACTTCTTCGTCCGCCGCGGGGTGGAGCAGTCTGGTAGCTCGTCGGGCTCATAACCCGAAGGTCGCAGGTTCGAATCCTGCCCCCGCTATACGGAAGCCGCCTCTCGCCAGGCGGCTTTCGTGTTTAACCGCCCGCGTTCAGTGGACCTCGTGGTTCCAATAGGGTTCCAATTGGGGCGAGGGTGATCCGGTGCGCCGCGCGACATAGTGGTCGTGATGGCGCGTCGCTCCTACGGAACCGGGCAGTTGTTCGTCCGGGCCGACAGCAACGGTCGGGAGACCTGGTACGGCTCCTGGCGGGTCGGCGGGCGGCGGATCAAGCGGCGCGTCGGGCTGAAGCGTCGGGCGTCGACTAGTGATGGTCTGACACGGACGCAGGCCGAGGCCGAGCTGCGCCGGCTGATGGGCACCGGGTCGTGCTGGCCGGCCCGGCGCGCAAGACGATCGAGGAGGCCGGCGCGCTCTACGTCGAGCACCTCGAGCACGTCATGGAGCGATCTCAACGAAGGCGCGGTCGATCTTGTCCATCGGCCGTGCGCGTCGCGGATCCGCGTGGCCGACTCGTATGTGCGGGGCGCGTTCGACTCGCCCAAGAACCACCGTGGGCGCTCGGTGCCGATGGCCGATCGGCTGGCGGGGGAGCTGGAGCGTCACTTCCAGGCGTCGCGCTGGCGGGCGGAGAACGACCTCGTCTTCGCCCACCCGGTCACAGGTCACGTGCTGGACTCGTCCAGATTGCGCAAGCGCTTCTACGTGGCGCTGGACCGCGCAGGCGTGCACCACATCACCTTCCACGGCCTGCGCCACACGTTCGGGACGAAGATGGCCGCGGCCGGCGCGCCGATGCGGGCCATTCAGGAGTGGATGGGCCACGCGGACATCTCGACGACCGAGATCTACGCGCACTACGCGCCGGACCCGACCGGTGGCGTGGCGTTCGCGCAGAAGGCGTTCGGGAATCCGGTGGGGGCGCTGCCGGGGGAGGCGGCGCCGCTGCCAGGGTTCTGATCGACGTCGGCGAGATCCGCCAACGCAGGCCAGCCGGACCGAGGCGTTCGTCCTGAGTCGAGGACGTGATTCGTGTCGCCACCCAGGCGTCGCCCGCCGCCGCCTGAGTCCTTCGTCGACCGCAGCCTCGGTCGCTACGCGGTTCCCGACGCGTGCGCGCGCTCGCGCTACGCGGTCCACACACTCGCGTCGGTCTACGTCGTCGGGCCCTGACCTCCGCCGCGATTCGATTCGCCCGGGGCCCGATGGCCTTGGGGCTGCGCGGCGATCCGGGCGCCATGCAGCGCACACCGCGCTTCGATGCGCTCGCGCTGCTGGGCCGGGCGCTCGCTGCGGGTCAGCTGCGTACCGCGGCCAGGCACTCGTCGTACAGGTCCATCATGTCGCCTTTGCCGTCGTTGGAGACCCATGTCATCGATGCGGCATCCAGGCATGCGAACGCCGTCGCGATCACCGCGCGGGCCCTCGGAGCCGTACTGCCCACAGCGGCGTCCATACGTGCCTCGATGAGCGGCAGCAGCTCGTCCTGGAAGCGCAGTCGCTTCTCGAGATAGCCCGCACACAGCGAGGCCGTGTTGTGCAGGAGACGGAACCGCGCCAGGGCCTGCTCCCGGCTGTCGTGCAGGGCCAGCACGGCGGCGACCCCCGCGCGCAGGACTTCCCAGATGCCGGCTCCGGCGGGCTGTTCGCTGATCGTGTCGGTCAGGACCTGCCCGAACCGGTCCTGGTCGGCGCCGAGAAGGTCCTCCTTGGCGCCGAAGTAGCGGAACAGCGTGCGCTGGGAGACGCCGGCCTCCCGGGCGATCTGAGCGATGGTCGTCTCGTCGTAGCCCTGCTCGATGAACAGGCGCAGGGCCGTGTCGAGGATCTCCTGGGAGGCGAGCTGCCGTGTCCGGTCCCACAGCGTGGTCGGTGCACCCGTCGCTGTCTCGGCTTCCGGCTTCATGTCAGCAGGGTAGCACGCGACTGCCAGATAGGCACAAGCCTGCGGGCTCGCAGTCGCTGCCAGTCTGTCCTAGACTGTCAACCAAGGCCGACGCAGCGGCCCGGTCGCCCCATAGGCCCGGAACCGCTCACCCCTTACGTCCCAGGAATACGCAAAGGAACACACCATGTCTGCACCCGCAGCTTTGATCACCGGCGGAACCAGCGGCATCGGCAAGGCGACCGCCGAACTGCTCCACACTCGCGGCTACCGCGTGATGGTCACCGGCGTCGACAACGTCGCCGATGCCGGACTGCCCGAAGACGTCCTGATCGTCCGGGCCGATGCACGGTCGTTGTCGGATATCGACCAGGCGATCGACCAGGCACGCCGGCGCTTCGGCTCTCTCGACCTGCTCTTCCTCAACGCGGGCATCTCCCGTCCCGGTCCGATCGAGTCAACCGACGAAGACGCCTTCGACTCCCTGTTCGACATCAACGTCAAGGGCAACTTCTTCACCCTGCAAAAGGCGCTGCCGCTGCTCAACGAGGGCGCCTCGGTCGTGTTCACCGTCGGCGCCGCCGAAGGGCTCGGAGCGGGCATGACCGCCGCCAAGGGCGCTCTGCTGCCCCTGATGCGGTCCCTCGCGCTCGAGCTCGCCCCGCGCCGCATCCGCGTCAACGCCGTCAGCCCAGGACTGATCGACACCCCGGCCTACAACAAGATGGGCGTCTCCCAGGACATGATCGATTCCTGGGGTCGGGACGTCCCGCTTGGCCGCGTCGGCGCTCCCGCCGACGTCGCCGAAGCCGTGGCCTTCCTCGCCTCCGACGCCGCCAGCTACATCACCGGCGACAACCTCACCGTCTCGGGAGGCATCGGTGTTCACGCCCGGGCCTGATGAGCGGTTCTGCACGTGGCTCCGGCCGGGAGCGTTCATGGGAGAGCCCGATCGCTGAGCCGCGATCTACTGCTAGGTGGCGGGCGAGTGGTCATGCGCGAGAACGGCCTCGGCGCGCGTCCTGTCCCTTTGGACGCAGCCTTCGCTACCGCTCGCCAGCCCGTCCGACGAGGGATCGCGGCGCGGTCATGCCGGCTCGCCCGCGGTCGCATGCGGCGGGCTGCAACGCCGAAGGAGCCGCAAGCCGAGCAGGATCGGAGAAACGCGCGGGGCGCTGGCTCCCTAGCCTTGCGGGCATGCAGCCCGGCACGTCGATCTCCGGGCTTCCCGTTCGTCTTCAAGCCAGACGATCCTGACCAGACCCACGACTTCAGGAGTGATCATGACCGGCTCTTCCACCCTGGGAATCAAGACCGTGCTGCATCCCGTGTCCGACCTGGCGACGGCCAAGGCGGTGTACGCCGCTCTGCTCGGCGTCCCGCCGCAGACCGACGGGTCCTACTACGTCGGCTTCGAGGCCGAGGGCCAGCACATCGGGCTGGTGCCGGGTGGTGG
>JAOPZA010000027.1 GCA_025964325.1 Conexibacter sp. | reverse complement strand
CGCTGAGGGCCGCCGCGGCGGCCCTCAGCGTCGCGCCCTGCTCGATCCGCTGCACCAACTCAAGACGCCCTTGCAATCCGAGCTTGCACCTACCGTCTTCCATGTCCGGCCTCCCTCGGCGGGTCTGTCGTCGCAGACCGCACCTTCCGTCGGAGGCCGGACACCTCCCTCTCAGGCGTTCACCAAGACCGTAGGCAGCTCACCTAGGCGCTACGCCGCCGGCGGGGTCAGCACGCGCAGGTTGCTCGCCCAGTCGACCCCGCTGGCGAGGTTGAAGACGCGCTGCCCGTTCCACGTCGGCAGGTTGTTCTGCTGTGCGAACGACATCAGCGGGTCCGCCTGGCCGAAGGAGGTGTACATCGTGCTCGACTCGAACTGCACGCAGAAGCCCGAGCCGCCGGTGTCGCCGACGTAGCCGCCGTAGTGCGCGAGCGCCCGCAGGATCGTCTTCTTCCAGGCCGGCACCGCGAGGCCGTCGATCTGGCTGTCGCTCATCGCGAGCTGGAAGCGGGCGCCCATCGGCGGCGCGCCGGCGTCGGCGGCCGGGCACGGGTAGCCGCCGTGGCTGGCGGGATAGACGTAGGCGCTCTGGTCCGAGGACGGCGCCGGGCGCGTCCCCATGCCGAAGGCGGTGGTGCCGGACGTGCACTTCAGAACGATGAAGAGCGCGTGGTCGATGTGCCCGGCCGCGAGCTCCTGGGCGCGGATCACGCCGGCGAGGTTGCCGAAGCGAGAGGCCGTGCCGCCGCTGTCGAGGCCGTTGCCGTCGACGCGCGTGCGGCCACCGATGCTGAAGGCGAGGGTTCCGCCGCCTCTCGGCTTGCTCGTGACCTGCCAGAGGTCGTACTCCCAGCCGTCCGGGGTGACGATCGTCATGTGTCCGTCGTCGCCGCCGGCCGCGCGCGCCGCGTCCGGGACGGGGATCCGCATGCCCTCGATCGCGTTCTGGCTCTGCGTTGCGTGGAGGGTGAAGATCGGATCGGTCGGCTGCGAGTAGTAGGTCGGGTGCCCGTAGTCGCTCGTCGTGTCCGTCGCGCCGGCGATCAGGTTGCCGGGAGTGCTCCAGGAGAGCACCGTGCGGACCATGGCCGCGGACTGCGCGTGGATCGAGGGGCTCGCGCCGAGCGCCTGGTTGAAGGGGGAGCTCGCCGCGTAGGGGCGCCACGAGGCGCTCGGCCAGTTGCCCGCGCCGAAGCCGTTCCAGCCGGCCGCCGCGCCGGAGTTGCTGGGAGGTGTCGGGACGGGAGTCGGCGCCGGGGTGGGGGTCGGGGCCGGCGTCGGGGTCGGCGCGGGCGACGGCGCGGGCTTCGGCTTCGGCGTGGGGGCGGGGCTGCCGGGATTCACGTTGCTGCCGGGCCCGGTCGCGGGTGTGGTGCCCGGGTTCGAGCCGCTGCCGGTCGTCCCGCCGTGGGGCAGCTTCTTGCCGCCCTTCTGCGTCTTCAGCTTGAGGCACAGCGCATAGCGCGCCCGTGCCCGGCGGCGCTGGGCCCGCGTCCGCGTCTTCGCGATGCTCGCCTGCTGCGCGTTGCATGCGACCGCTTGCGCTCGGGCCTTTGTGCCGGCCGTGCGCTTCTTGGCGACGGCTCCGGCGTGGGAGGTCCTCTTGGAGGTCGCCTGATGGGCGCCCTTCGCGCTTGCGGCGATGGCGCTGCCGGCCGTGAGTGCCGTGAGGCACGTGGCGAGCATCAGGACGACGAGCAGCGTGAGGCGACGAGTGCACATGAAGAGGCTCTCCTTCTGACCGGGCCCTGACCTAGCGATCGGACGGCCCACGCCTGGTGCGGGAGGACGGATTGCGGGACGCTGCGGGAGTGCCGCTGCTGCGACCCACGAGCCTCATCGGAGACCGACGCGCCGGCCGTCACAACCTGGCCGCCGTCTAGACGTTTGTCCTACGCAGCGGAAATCCGCTGAACGGACGTTTGTTCTAGCGGGGAGGGCGCCGCGTGCCGGTCAGCGCGCGGGCGGTGCCACGACGCGCAGGTAGCGCGCCCAATCGACACCGTCGGCGATGTCGAAGAAGTAGCGGCCCCCGTAGGAGCGCACGGCGCCGAGCCGGGCGCGCGCCTGCTCGGCGCCGAGCGCGACGAGCGGGTCGCGCTGGCCGAGCGCCGTGTAGCTGAGGCTCGACTCCATCTGGATCCCGACGCCGGGGCCGCCCGTGTCGCCGATGTAGCCGCCGTAGCGCGCCAGTGCCAGCACGAGGCCGCGCTTCCACGCCGGCAGATGGAGCGCGTCGATCTGCGAGCTCGTCATCGCGAGCTGGATGCGCGCGCCCAGCGGGGGGGCCGAGGGATCGTTCGGGCACGAGGCTCCGCCCGCGGCGGCGGGATAGACGTAGGCGCTGTCCTCCCGCCTGCGTCGAGCGCCGAAGCCGAAGCCGGTGCTGGTCGTCGCGCAGCGCACGACCAGGAACAGCGCATGGTCGATCTTCCCGGCGGCGAGCTCGGGCGCACGGATGATGCCGGCGAGGTTGCCGAACCCGGCGGCCGTCGCGCGGCCCCGCAGCCCGTTGCCGTCGATCCGCTGACGGCTGCCGAGCGAGAAGGTCATCGTGCCGCCGCCGCGCGGCTTCGACTTCACCTGCCAGAAGTCGTACTCCCAGCCGTCCGGCTCGACGACCGTCATATGGCCATCCGCGCCGGGGGCGGCCTTGGCCGCGTCGGGGATGTGGATGCGGCGACCGCGCACGGTGGCGCCGCCCCATGGCACCGCGGGGCGCAAGCGGAAGACCGGATCGCTCGAGCGGGCGTAGTAGGTCGGATGGCCGTAGTCGTCCGTCGTGCCGCCCGAGCCGGCGACCAGCGTGACCGGCGGCGCCCACGACAGCATCCGATCGACGATCGCGCGGGAGTTGCCGACGACTCGCACGTCTGCGGGGATCGGCTCGTTGAACGGGGATCTCGGCGCGTAGGGCCGCCAGTCCGCACCGGGCAGGCGTCCGCCGCCGAAGCCCTGCCAGCCCGTCGGCCGATCGCTGCCCTGTGACGCGCACGCCATCAGTGCGAGCGGCAGGCAAGCGGCGGCGACCGCGACGAGGAGCCAACGAAGGTCGGCCGAGAGCCTATGACGGACGTGCGATGCGACGACGAGTCTCCAGTCGGACGTTGCGAGGGCCTACGGCGATTCGGCGGCGATCGGCGCGACTCGACGCGCGGGCGCGCGGCTGCGCCGGACGATCAGCCGCTCGGCGAGCAACGCCAAGCCGGCCGCCACGCCGGGAACGAACACGAGCTCGAGCCGGAAGTCGGTCGCGTTGACCGAGATCAGGATCGTCAGCACGGCGCCGAGCACAGAGCCGCGCAGCATCGCGATGAACGGGTCGCGCCGCTCGCGAAGGGCGAACAGCGCGCAGACGCCGACCAAAGCCACCAGCCCGACCAGCACGGTGAACGGCGGCACCGCCGTGTCGACCGGATAGCGCGCGTCGCTGTGGAGCATGTCGACGAAGCGCGACGGATAGGCGTGCAGGATCGAGCTCCAGCTCGTGTCGGTCGGGATGCGGAAGTCGCGGAAGACGTAGGCGAGGTTGTCGCGCAGCGGCGCGCTGAAGATCAGCGGAGCCGGCAGCGACGCGAGCACGCCGGTCACGAGCAGGGCGACCGCACGGCGCGAGCGATCGACGAGCGCGAGCCACGCGACCGCCACGACGAGCACCACCGTCGCATCGCGCGTGACCGACAGCAGCAGCAGCGTCGCGATCCACGCCGGCAGCCACCGCGGGCCGCGCTCGCGCGTGAGCACGGCGAACAGCAGGCCGGCGACGAGCAGCGCGAGGCCCCACGTGTCGGTGCCGCCCCCGCCCGCCTGCGTCAGCAGCGGAGGGAGCACCATGCAGAGCACCGCCGCGCCGGCGCTCGCAGCGAACCCGAAGCGTCGTCGCAGCAGCAGGAACAGCAAGGGCCCGACCACCACGTAGCCGAGCAGCGAGATGATCTTGAGGCTCCGCGTCCCCGCCAGCGGTTCGATCGCGGTCGCCGCCGCCGGCACGCTCCAGCGGCGCCGGTAGAAGCGGGAGCTGTAGGTGACCCAGGCCGGGTTGTCGACCCGGCGCAGGCGCGGTGCGAGCGCCTGCTCGTTGCGCTTCAGGGTCGCTGCCAGGTTGCTGGAGAAGACCTCGTCACGCGCCGCCGTGCGCGGCGTGCCCTGCAACTCGTGCACCTGCGCCTCGTAGAACAGCGTGTCCGGGCTCCAGCGTTCGGCCGAGAGCGCTTGCGGCAGCGCGATCAGGATGCCGACCACCGCGAGGACGAGCACGACCACGAGATCGCGAGGCGTGCGAAAGCGGTGCGTCGCCTCCACGTCGCCCCCTTGTGGCTGCGCCATGCGCGCAACCATACCGTGCCGCGCCACCCGCACGGGCAGTATCGTGCTCGCTCATGTCACGGTCCGAGCGTGTGGCGGACGCGATCGACCGGCCGTGGCTGCGGGAGCTGCTCGCGCGGGTTCCGGTCTGGCGCGGCGTGCTCGTGCTCAACTACCACCGCGTCGGCGACAGCGCCGGGCAGCCGTGGGACCGCACGCTCTGGAGCGCGAGCGCGGAGGCGTTGGACCAGCAGCTCGAGCTGCTCGCGGCCGAGGCCGACGTGATCGGGCTCGACGATCTGCCGCACGTCGTCGCCGCGGGACGCGGACGCCACGTGCTGCTGACGTTCGACGACGGCTACCGCGACAACTACGAGATCGCCTTCCCGCTGCTGCGTCGGCGCCGCGTCGAGGCGACGTTCTTCCTCGCGACGGGCTTCCTCGACGATCCTCACGTCGCCTGGTGGGACGAGCTCGTCTGGATGGTGCGCAGCGCGACCGCTCCGGTCCTCGCGGCCGGCCCGTGGCTGCCGCTCGACGTGCCGCTCGCCGGGGCCGATCCCGACGAGGTGGCGGCAGGGCTCGTGCGCCTCTACAAGACGCTGCCCGCCGACCGCGCGGACGCCTACCTCGACTACGTCGCCGAGGCGACCGGCGCCGGCCGCTGCGGGCCGCGCGAGGCCGAGGGGATGTGGATGACGTGGGAGATGGCACGTGAGCTGCGCGACGGCGGGATGACGATCGGCGGCCACACCGTCACGCATCCGATCCTCGCCCGGCTGCCGGTCGCGCAGCAGGAGCGCGAGATCGCCGACTGCCTGCAGCGGCTGCAGGAGGAGCTCGGAGCGCCGACCCGCGCCTTCTCCTACCCGGTCGGCTTCCCGGGCTCGTTCACGGACGAGACGCGCGCGCTCGTGAGACGTCACGGCATCGAGCTCGCGTTCAGCTTCTACGGCGGCTACGCGCGCTTCCCGCGCTGGGATCCGCTCGACGTGCCGCGCATCCACGTCGGTCCCGCGATGAACCGGGCGCGCCTGCACGCGACGTGGCGCCTCCCGCAGCTGTTCGCCCGACCGGACTGACCGGGCTTCCACCGACGGGACTCAGCGGCGCTGGCTCGCCTGCCCGCCCAGCGCCAGCTCGTAGACCTCGCGCAGGCGGCCGGCCCACCGCTCGGCGGTGAAGGTGGCGGCGAAGCGAGCACGCGCCGCCGTGCCGAGGCGAGCTCGCAGCGCGCCGTCGGACAGGAGCGGCTCCAGCGCCCGGGCGACGGACGCGCCCGTGGGGGGGAAGGGCACGAGCACGCCGGTCTCGCCGTCGACCACGATCTCGGGGACGCCGCCGACCGCCGTCGCGATCACCGGGACGCCGGCCGCGCCGGCTTCGAGCAGCACGGTCGGAAACGCGTCCATGCTCGTCGGATGCAGGAGCACGTCGCTCACGCCGAGCAGCTCGGTCACGTCGTCGCGATGGCCGGTCATCTGCGCCGCCTCACCGAGGGGCGCGGTCAGCTCGCGGATCTGGGCGAGCGCGGGTCCGGTGCCGACGACGAGCAGCCGCAGGCGCGGATGGCGCGGGAGCAGTCGCCGCACCGCGTCCGCCGCGACGTCATGTCCCTTGCCGGGTCGCAGCACCGAGATGACCGTGACGACGAGATCGTCGGGGTCCAGTCCGAGTCCGGCGCGCACGGCGGCCGGGTCCGCGCGCGGCGCCGCGGGGGCGATCCCGTTGTGGACCGTGACGACGTGCTGGGGGCGGTCCCAGCCGGTCGCCAGATAGGCCTCCCGCGCGGCGTCGGAGACGGCGATCACGCGAACGGCGCCACGGCGGCGGGCGAACGCCATCAGCCGCTCGCGCGCGACCATGCGCGCGCCGGCGCCGGGCGGCGGGCCGCCCATCAGGTGGATCGTCGAGACGACCGGAATGCCGAGCGTGCGCGCGGCGACGGCGCCGAGGGCGTCGGCCGCGCCGAGATGCGTGTGCACGACGTCCGGCCGGAGCTCAGCCAGCTGCCGGCGGACGCGCCGCACCGATTCGAGGTCGAGCAGACGACGCACGCCGACCAGCAGCGGCTCGACGCCCTGGTCGCGGATCGCCTGCGCCGAGGGACTGTCGTCGACATCCTGGAGGTAGCCGACCGACAGCTCGATGCCGGCGGACGGTGCGCCCGCGGCGAAGTCGGCCAGCAGGCGCTCCGCGCCGCCCCAGGTGAGCGAGTCGATCAGCGCGTGGACGCGCAGGGGACCGCGCGCTGGGGCCGGCATCGCGCGAGATCCCGCTATCGAGCCTGGTCGGCTTCGGGGGACGGCTCGCCCGTCGCCCCTCCGTCGCCCAGCAGCGCCGGCAGGGTCATCAGCAGGATCTTCAGATCGAGCCAGAGACTCCAGTTCTCGATGTAGTAGTTGTCCCATTCGACGCGGTCCGACAGCGACGTCTCCCCGCGCAGGCCCTGCACCTGCGCCCAGCCCGTGAGGCCGGACTTGACGCGGTGCCGGTCGCCGTAGCGGTAGATGTGCTGCTCGAAGGCGGCGACGTAGCCGGTCCGCTCCGGACGCGGGCCGACGAGCGACATCTCGCCGCGCAGCACGTTGAGCAGCTGCGGCAGCTCGTCGAGCGAGAGCTTGCGCAGGATCCGGCCGACCGCCGTACGGCGATCCTGGACGGGGACGACCTTGCCGATCGTGCTGCCCGTCATCGAGGCCGCCCACCGCGCGTCGGCCTCGCCGGAGTGCTCGGCGTCGCCGCGCATCGTGCGGAACTTGAGCATGTCGAACTCGTGGCCGTCGAGGCCCACGCGTCGCTGCCGGTACAGGATCGGCCCCGGCGAGCTGAGGCGAACCGCCAGCGCGAGCCCCGCGAGGACCGGGAGGAAGACGATCCCGGCGACCGCGGCGATCACGCGGTCGAGCGCGTACTTGACCGAGAACTGCCAGCCGCGCGGGTCGACGGTCGCCTGCCGCAGCAGGGGGATGCCGCCGACGTGCTCGACCTCGAGACGGTTGTTGACCTCCTCGAACAGGCGCGGGACGACGATGATCTGGACGCCGAGCTCGCGGCAGCGCCGGATCATGTTCAGCAGCACCGGGTGCGGCGCGGTCGAGAAGGTGACGATCGCCTGCTCGACGTCGTTGTCCTGCACGACGCGCTCGAGGTCCCAGCTCGCGCCGAGGACCGGCAGTCCGTCGTTGTCCTGGGTGCTCGTGATCATCGGATCTCTGTCGAGGAAGCCGACCGGACGCAGTCCGAGCTCGGGGCGCTCGCGCAGGCGCTTGGCGATCAGGTGCCCGACGCTGCCGGCGCCGATGATCAGCGTGTTGGCGCCGATCTCGCCGCGCGCGAGGGCGCGTCGGCGGTCGATCGTGATGCCGATGCGACCGGCCGCGAGGAACACGAGCGCGAAGGCCCACACGCGCAGCGTCTGATGACCGAGCAGGGTGTCGCCACCGTCGAGCACAGCGCGGGTCAGCGCGAGCACCATCGCTGCGATCGTCGTCGCGGTGAAGATGCGCGCGACGGTGTCGACGGTCGCGTCGTGCAGCCGCTCGCCGTAGAACCCGCGCGCCTCGAGCACCGCGAGCGTCAGCAGGACGTACAGCCCTCCCCACAGGAAGTCCGACGCGCTTGCGGAGCCCTGCGCCGCGACGATCGCGGCGGATATCGCGAGCAGCAGCATCGCCGTGTCTGCGATGCGGTAGGCGCGCAGGCGGCGTCGCCGGACCAACTTGCGGTGGTACGCCGCCGTGGGAGGCGAGTGCTCCACACGTGGGTCGGCGAACTGTTCTGCGAGGGAGGCCACAACTCTCTAAGGGCTCTTCGGCAGACGGTGGCCGGAAGTTGAGCGCCACATGAACCTGTGCCGATCATCCGGTCCGATCAAACGCGATACTTGGCGCGCGAACAGCCGCAGTGTCAACTGCGACGGTCCGCGCACCAAACGCGCAGGCGCGAAGCTTGCGACCAGAGCCGCGCGCCGGAGCCCGCGATCTAGTTCAGCGGGCGCGTGAAGCGACGCAGTCCGACACCGACGCCGACGAGCACGATGCCCCCGGCGGCGAGCAGCCCGATGTCGAGTCCTGTGAACGGCAACGAGCTCGTCGCGACGGACGACTGGTTGGGCACCGCCGCCGTGACGCCGGCGATCGAACCGCCGCCGCCGCCGCCCTTCGAGACGCCGTTGACGGCGCCGGCTCCGAGACCTCCGTAGCCGTCTCCGACGGACTTCTGTGCGTACGCGGGTACTGCCGTCAGCATCGCAATCGCGAAAACCATCGTGATCAAGGCGAGACGCTTCATCGAACCAATCCTTCCCATCCGTGTATTGGCTGGCGCAACGCGCCTCATCGTGCCCCTTCAAAAGCTACACATTGTGTGCAAAAGCGGCAGATCGTCGGCAAAGGTAGCAGTAACGCCGTTCCGCCACAACCGCGAGGGTGGCGCTCATACGGAACTCAATCGCTTCGTCAGCCGCGGGGACCTCGCCCTCGTGTCCCGATGCCGAAGTTCGGTGACGGTTTGCGGGCGCCCGCATGCACCTGGCGCCCGCCGGCGGCCGGCCGAGTATGTCGAGTACGAGGCAGGCCACCGGCGAACGCCAGCCAACACCCGTGCATCCCGCACACTGCCGAACGTACGAATCCGGACACTAGGCGCCGCCGGTCAGCCGCGCGACGTCTCTGCGGATCATCCCGAAGGCCTCGTCGCTCGAGAGGGGCCGCTTCGAGTCCACGCGCGCGAGCCCCGCGCGCACGAGCGGCTCGCCCGGGTCCAGCACCCGCGCGCGTGCGAAGGCAGCGCGGGCCGCGGCGGGATCTCGCGCGGCGGACGCCGCGAGCCCGCGGCCGAAGTAGGCGAACCAGTTGTCGGGGTCACGCGCGACCGCCTGATCGAAGCGCGCCGCGGCCGCCGCGGGCCGATGCAGCTCGAGTGCGATCACGCCGCCGGTGACGCCGGGGCGCGAGCTGAGCGGATTCAGCTCGGCGGCGCGGTCGAGCGCCGTGAACGCCGCGGCCGGATCGGCGCGCCATTCGTTCGTCGCCGCGTTCGTCTGCCGATCGGCGAGATACGGGAATGCGATCGCCACGGCGGCCGCGACCAGTCCGACGACGGCGAGGCCGGTGAAGACGAGTGCCGGGAGGCGCCGCGGCGACCGCCGAGGGGCGGTCCGGTCGGCGCCGGGAGAGGCCGACTCAGCGCGCTCCGCCGGGTCCGCTGCGGGCGGCGGCGCCGACTCGTTCATCAGGCTGCCGGCGAGCGCGGCGAACGCGAGTGCCGCTCCGCTCAGCACGGGAAACTCCCACAGCCAGTCGATCGATCCGTGGACGAGCCACACGACGACGGGGAGCAGCGCCGTCCCCGCGAGCGCAACCGGGAGCCGGTCCGGGCGGCGCCGCCCGCGCAGCGCCTGGAGCGCGGCGCCGGCGAGGAAGGTGGCGAAGAGCGCGAACCCGACGAGCCCGGTGTGCGCCAGCAGTCGCAGCTCGAGGCTGTGGGTCCACCGCGGCTGGTCGCCGCTGCGGCGGTCGCGCAGGTAGTACGTCGCCCAGTTGTCCTGTCCGAGCCCGCCGACGGGATGGTCGGCGAAGGCGCGCAGCGACAGGCGCCAGAAGTCGGGGCGATCGCTGCCGACGAGCGCGAAGCGCGAGCCGCCCGAGGCGCCGTACTTGTAGCCGTTCGAGCGGTCCCAGTAGCGGGCGATCGAACGGTCGGGACGTCCGTGCGTCGCCACCAGCCCGACGCCGACCCCCGCCACTGCCGCGACGATCGCGATCCCGCAGGCGGCGCGGTTGGCGTTGCGGATCAGGCGCTCGGAGATGCGGGCGCGCCGGTCGAGCAGCGCGAGCAGGAGCGCCACCACCAGCACGACGCCCGCGCACGGCAGGGCGATGCCGACCGCGTGCGAGCCGGCGTCGATCAGCTCCGTTCGAATTTGTGCCGGCGTTCCTGACGACGTCGCCGCGTCGACGCGACGGAAGACGTCGAGCAGCGCGGGCAGGGAGGCGAGTGCGCCGGCGATCGGCAGCAGCGCCCACAGCGCGAAGCGAAGCCGGTCCCGCATGATCGCGAGCGCGGCTACGAGGACGATCGGCAGTGTGAAGAGCCAGCCGCGGCTCTCGCACAGCACGGCGGCCTGCAGCGAGACGGTCGCCAGCGCCAGCAGCGCCGCGCGCAGCGCGACCGGCAGCTCCCCCCGCGCGCCGAGCGCGATCGCCACCACGCTCCCGACCATGAACATCGCCGCGGTCGCGTTGACGTAGTCGGTCGGAGCGACGAGACGCCCGTCGCTGAACATCCCTGCCACGTCACCTGACGAGCCGACGCGTACGAGCGTCACGAGCGCGACCGCGCCGATCCCGAGCGCGAACGCCGTCAGCGTCACGCCGGCCGTCCAGCTGCGCCACGGCAGCACCGCGAACAGCGCGAACAGCAGGCCGTAGAGCAACGTCCGGTTGCTGCCGTCGAGCGCGTCGCCGGGCGCGGCCGCCCACGCGATCGACAGATAGGACCAGGCGACGTAGAGGCCGAGGGCGGCGAGCCCGATCGCGCTCGCGCGCGTGAGACGGATGCGAGCAAAGCCCAGTCCGAAGACCGTCGCGGCCAGCAGCCCGAGGACCACGAGGGCCGACGGCTCCCACGTCGTGGGAGCGTAGCCGCCGCCGTGCGCAGCCCAGTAGACGAGCAGCGCGACCACCGCGAGGGCGGGCACGAGGACGACGCCCTCCGTTCGCAGCTGGTGTCGCACGGCACAAGCATATGGGGGCCACCGGGCGTCGCCGTGCACGCGGGTAGACTCAGATGTCCCGTGTCCGCCGGCCCGTCGCTCTATCGCCGCCACCGTCCCCGCACGTTCGCCGAGGTGGTGGGACAGGCTCATGTCGTCCGCACGCTGCGCAACGCGGTCGAGCGCGACAGAGTCCATCACGCGTACCTGTTCGTCGGCTCGCGCGGGACCGGCAAGACGTCGATGGCGAAGATCCTCGCCGCCTGCCTCAACTGCGAGCGCGGCCCGACGACCGAGCCCTGCGGCGTCTGCGACTCGTGCACGTCGATCGCCTCCGCCACGTCGCTCGACGTGATCGAGATGGACGCGGCCTCGAACAACTCGGTCGACGACATCCGCGAGCTGCGCGACAAGGTCGGCTACGCGCCCGTCTCCGGGCGCAACAAGATCTACATCCTCGACGAGGCGCACATGCTCTCCTCACAGGCGTGGAACGCGTTCCTGAAGACGCTCGAGGAGCCGCCGCCGCACACGATCTTCGTGCTCGCGACGACGGAGGCGAACAAGGTCCTGCCGACGGTCGTCGACCGCTGCCACCGCTTCGACTTCACGCGCCCGACGGTCGAGGAGATCGCCGGCGTGCTGCGGCGCGTCTCCGACCAGGAGGGGATCGCCGCTCCCGACGCCGCGCTCGCGCTCGTCGCGCGCCACGCGACCGGCTCCTTCCGCGACGCGCTCGGGACGCTCGAGCAGCTGACGACCTACGGCGAGGAAGCCGAGATCACGGTCGAGGAGGTGCTCGCGGTGCTCGGCGTCGCCGACGCCGAGGCGCTCTTCGGCGCCGTCGACGCGATCAGCGCGCACGACGCCCGCGCGGCGCTGCTGGCGGTCGCGCGGCTCGTCGACTCCGGCCGTGACGCCGGTCAGCTGGTCCGCGAGCTGGAGGCGCACGCCCGCGAGCTGCTGGCGGTGCAGGTGCTCGGCGAGGTGCCGGCGGAGCTGCGGCTGACGCCCGAGCGCGACGAGCGGCTGATGTCGCAGGCCTCGCAGCTCGGCCGCCAGGACGTCGTGCGGCTGCTGGACCTGCTGTCGGAGGCGCTCGAGGCGCTTGCGAACGGCGCCCAGGCGCGGATCCAGCTCGAGCTCGCGCTCGTGAAGGCGGCCGCCCCCGAGGTCGATCCGTCCGCACGCGCGCTGCTCGCCCGCATCGACCGGCTCGAGGCGCGGCTCGCCGAGGGCGCGACCGCCGCGCCGGTCCCCGTCCTGCCCGCGCCGCCCGCGGTGGCCTCGTCGCCGCCGCCCGCGCCGCCGACTCCGGCTCC